>CAYWXT010000306.1:4001-5733 GCA_964462125.1 uncultured Pirellulaceae bacterium
ACGCAACAGAACAGGCATGGATGAGTTGGCAGGGGTTGGGTGTTGGGTGTTGGGTTTCGGGTGTTGGGTGTTGGGTGTTGGGTGTTGGGTGTTGGGTGTTGGGTGTTGGGTTTCGGGTGTTGGGTGTTGGGTTTCGGGTGTTGGGTTTCGGGTGTTGGGTTTCGGGTGTTGGGTTTCGGGTGTTGGGTGGCCCTTCTTGTTCCCATGCTGTGCGTGGGAACATATTTTCGGCCGCTTCGTACGCCATTCCGTCCGTGGTGCGGCCACCACGCTCATCCCGCCAAGGGAATCGTCGCGGGACCCGAGGCATCCTCGCCGAGCGAGACGACATCGGTGATATCGAGCATTCCGATGGGGCGGTCATTGGCGTCCAAGACCGGCAACTCGCTGATCCGTCGGCGCGACATCAGCGCGATCGCGTCGAGCAGCAAACTCCCGCTCGGCACCGTCGTCGGCCGTGCGGTCATGTAGTGCGAAATCGGCGCATCCAGTGCCCCATCATGCCGAGCCTCCAAGAGTCGGGCGAGGTCGCTATCGGTAAACAGTCCCGCCAGTTTTCCTTCGGACCCGACCAACATCACGGCGCCACTCCGCCGCCCTCCCCGACTCGCGGCCACCATCGCCTGCCGGATGGAATCGCGTTCGGTCGCGACCCGGCAAACATCAAGCCTCCGCATCACCTGGTCGACGTCCGTCAGTTTTCGTCCCAGCGCCCCCCCGGGGTGAAAGCGGGCAAAGTCTTGAGGGGTGAACGAACGTAACCGGCTGGCGAGCATCGCGATCCCATCCCCCACGGCCATCATCACCGCTGTGCTGCAGGTCGGCGCCAATCCAATCGGGCAAGCTTCCGGATGCTGTCCAATCGTCACCACGCAGTCCGCCGCGGCGGCCAGCGGGTTCTCGGCCGAGCCGGTGATCGCGATCAGTCCCGAGGAGTTGGCGCGCAGATGGCCGGCGATGCGAACCACCTCGTCACTGCGTCCCGAATTCGAGAGGGCCCACACCAGATCGTTCTCGCGAACCCGTCCCAGGTCGCCGTGTACCGCCTCGGCGGGATGCAAAAAGTGCGATGGCGTCCCGGTGCTGGCCAGCGTCGCGACCAACTTCTGGGCGACCAAGCCCGCCTTGCCAACCCCCGTCATGACCACGCAGCCGGAACATCCAGCGGTCAGCTCCGCGGCCTGGACGGCATCAAGCGACAACGCCGACGCGGTCGCAAGGATCGCCTGCCCCTCCGCTGCGACAACGTCACGAAGCAACCGCAAACGCTCCAGCGGCGTCGACGGCGGGGGGGGACACGCGTCCGTGCGCGATCTCGGTTCTGCAGTCACGGCGAGACCTTCCCTGGTACGTCGCGATCGGTGGCATGAGGGATCTACAGTGATCTCGGTCACGGCAGATCCTAGCGAAAACAAATCACCGGCCACAACGTGAGTCTAGGCTTGACGCCGCTTTTCGTCCTTTCTTATCTCCCGCTTGTATGCCGCCGAACGTAGCGACGCGATCGGTCCCGCCCTCTGCACCGTCATCACGAACGCCAACTCAGGCCCGGGAACCCAGGATGCACCCACTGCCGCTGTTCCGCCTCCAATTTAGCCTGGCGGCATTGATCACGCTTACGACAAACATCACGACGGCCCAGGAAGCACCGCTCGAAACCATTTCCTATGCGCTTCGGCACCGCCAGGCTGCCGAAGTGATGGCCGTGTTTCGTCCCCTGGTCGAACGGGCC
>CAYWXT010000307.1:0-5710 GCA_964462125.1 uncultured Pirellulaceae bacterium
ACTGACCGCTGTGTTGTCGGCAGGCATTTCCCATGGCCGCCTGTTGCAACCGGTCCTCTGGTCCTCCTTGGTGATCATTCTCGTTCAGCTTGCCAACCGGGAGTGCTTGCTGCCCCGGTTTCAGGATTCGATGGCGACGAAGGTCAAGGACTTGCAGGAGGACCTGGAACAGCCGGTGCAGCCGCGGTATGACCGAACGACGGGAATTTTGATTGCCGGTCGGTCACTCAAGGCCCGCACAGGGGAATTGTTGGAGCCCAATTTGACGCTCTACGGCGACTATCCGGCGTTTGGTGAACTGCTGCGGGCCGACTCGGCGGAATGGCTCGAGGGGGGCCGGGAGCGGCCTTCGGGTTATCTTCTGCGGGGCGTTGATCGGCCCGCCAACATCGACTCGCTCGACTCGGTGTCGGTGGACGGGCGACCGATTCTGATGACCAGCCGGGACCGTCCGTGGTTGGATTCGGGGGAGTGCTTTGTGGCGACAACGATTGGCTCGGACATGTTGCAAACCAACCGCGCGGCCACGAAGTTGGCATCGGTGGCGGAGTTGGCGCGTCGGGTGCGGAACCCTGCGATCCACAGCAGCACGTCGCTCCGGGTCCTGTTGCATGAACGGATTCTGCGGCCCGGCTTGGATTTGGGGCTGGTGATGTTGGCCTTGCCGTTGGTCGTCAACCGCCGAGGCCAGGGACTGTTCGCGTTGATTGGCGGCGCGATCGGGCTGGTGCTGCTGTTTTTCGGCGTGAAGACGGCCGCCGGGATGATGGGGGGCAACGGATATCTTTTGAGCCCGGCGTTGGCGGCCTGGTTGCCGCTGTTGATTCTCGGACCGATCGCCTACGCCCGTTTCCGGGATGTGCAGACGGTATGAAACCTGCGAACGTCTCGGTCGTCATTCCGACGCTCGACGAGCAGGCGACCGTCGGTGGGGCGATCGATTCGGCATGGCAGGCAGGTGCCGGTGAGGTGATCGTCTGCGATGGCGGCAGCCGCGATGCAACGGAGTCGCGGGCGCGGCAGGCGGGGGCATCGAAGCTGGTCCGCTCGGTCCCCGGCCGCGGCATTCAATTGAACGCCGGAGCGAGGTTCGCCCGCGGGGAGTTTGTGTTATTTCTGCACGCCGACAGCCGCTTGACCCCAGACTGCCTGAGGCAGCTCGCCGAGACGAGGGGAGCCGAGTGGGGCGGATTTCGCCAACGGATCGACTCGCCGCGGATGATTTACCGTTGGCTTGAGTGGGGCAATGCGGCTCGGGTGCGTTGGCGGCGGATGCCGTTCGGGGACCAGGCGATCTTCGTTCGGCGCCAGCTTTTCAAGCAGGTCGGCGGATTTCCGGAAGTGCCGTTGATGGAGGACGTGGAGCTCAGCCGGCGTCTTCGCTCCACCGGCCGTCCGGTGCTGCTCCCCGGACCGGTGATGACCGATGCTCGGCGATGGCAGCGGGGCGGGGTGGTTCGTCAGACGGCGCGCAATTGGGCGATCCAGATCGCCCACGCACTCGGTGCCTCTCCGGAATCGCTCCGGCATTGGTACGATCGGTAGGGGTCGGGTTCGATCGGCTGTCGCCCTCGGCGTTCCCGCGGGGCGGCGACGGTTCGGGGCGGCGACGGTTCGGGGCGGCGACGGTTCGGGGCGATTCGGTGTCGGCTCGGATCAGGGCTTGGGGGCGGCGGCGGCCATGACTTCCAGGTCATCGCGTCCGACGCGGGCGCAAAAATCGCCCAGCGATTCGTCGCCATCGCGGTTCGCCTTGTACGCGGCAAAGACCGCGATGATCTCCTCGGCGAGTTGAGCATCAGGAACCAGGTCCTTGTACAGATAGGCCATCCGGTTGCCCAACCAGCCGCCTCCGACGAACAGCGTGTACTTGTCCTTGGCCTTGCCGACGATCCCGATATCGGCGTTGTAGGGCCGGGCACAGCCGTTGGGGCAACCGGTCATGCGGAGGGTGAAACGCTCGCGGTCGAGGCCAAGTTTGGCCAGCGGTGCTTCCAAGACGTCGATGATGCTTGGCAGCCGCCGTTCGCTCTCGGTGATCGCCAGCCCGCAGGTCGGCAGGGCGACGCAGGCGATCGACCACCGCCGGACGGTGCTGGTTTGTTCCGTGGTCGGGACACGGTGTTCCCGGATCACGTCGACCAGCCGCTCTTTGTCCGCTTCGTCGATGTCGGCAAAGATGATGCTTTGGTGGCTGGTCAGGCGGATTTCGGGATTTAATTGGCGGCACACGGCACGAATGGCTGCCTTGAGCTGGCAGTGTCCGTTGTCATACAGCCGGCCATTTTCGACGTTCAGCCCATAGGACCACTTGCCGTCGCCCTGTGGCTGCCACCCCATGTGGTCATCGAAGGCGTGAACATCGTCGTCGGTGCAGTCGGCCAGCGGCTCCCCGAAGTATCGCTCGACCTCGGCGCGAAACCGGTCGACTCCCCAATTGGCGATCAGGTACTTCAGCCGCGCCACCTTGCGGTCTTCACGGTTGCCGTTGTCTCGTTGGACCTTGACCACCGCTTGCGCGACACCGACGGCTTGCTCGGGCGTGACGAAGGCCATCCGTTTGGCCAAGGCGGGGAAGGTCTTCTTGGCGGCCGGGGTGACCCCCATGCTACCGCCGACCGAGACGTTGTAGCCGATGATCTGACCGTCGCGTACGACGGCCAAAAAGCCCAGGTCCTGGGTGTAGATATCGATGCAGTTGTCATCGGGCAAGGCGATGCCGGTTTTGAATTTCCGCGGCAGGTAGGTCGGCCCGTAGAGCGGTTCGTTGATTTCCGGCTCCCCGCCGCCGGCCAGGATTTCTTCGCCCGTCTCGGTGTCGCTGACCCACAGCTCGTGGTAGGCCGGCGTCTGGGGTGCCAGGGCGGTCACCAAGGCGTCGGTGAATCGGTTCATTTCGTCATGGACCCCGCCGACCCGCTTGGCCGGGCAGCACATCACGTTTCGATTCACGTCTCCGCAAGCGGCCAGGGTCGAGAGTTCGATCTGGTTGATTCGATGGATCGTATCCCGGAGGTTGCCCTTGAGTACCCCATGCAGCTGCAGGGTTTGCCGGGTGGTGATCTTGAGCGTGGAATTGCCCAGCTCCTCGCACAGGTCGAGCTGGGCGAGCATCTGGTCGCTGGTCATGCGGCCACCGGGGATCCGGCAGCGGACCATCATGGCGTAGGCCTTGCCGCCCCCCGCCTTTTTCAGCTCCAGCCGGCGGTCCCGGTCGTCCTGCTGGTAGGTGCCATGGAATTTCAGCAGCTGAATGTTGTCTTTATTGAAATGGTCAACCGGCTCGGAGAGCTCCTCGCGGATGGTGCCCGCGAGGTACCGGCTGTCTTCTTTGAGCTTTTCGACGGGGCTCAGCTTGGGAGCGTCGGTAGACATCGAGAAAAAAATCCTGTGTGATCTTGTGCGCGGATGGGTCGCGCCGGTTCACTCCGGCGCCATGGTCCACCTGTTGCCAACTATAACGCTGATCGTCCGGTCTCACTATGGTGATCAGCCTCACGACTTCACGCCTTTGGGGAAGCCCAACCCGTCAGGACGCCCAAATGACCGCGACGCTGCTAGATGGAAAACGGGTGGCCGGCGAGCTCCGCGAGGAACTCGGCCGGCAGGTGGAACAGTTTGTCGCAGGGGGAGGGCCGACACCGAAGTTGTCCGCCGTCCTGGTGGGCGAAGACCCGGCAAGCCAGGTTTATGTCCGCAACAAGGAACGCGCCTGCGGCCAAGCGGGAATCGACAGCGAGGCCCACCGGCTCCCCGCGGAGACGAGCCAGGACGATCTGTTGAAGTTGATCGATCGGCTGAACACGAATCCGGCGGTCCACGGAATCTTGGTCCAACTCCCTCTGCCCCGACACGGAAACGGGGGTGCCGGGTTCGATGAGCGGGCCGTTTTGGACGCGGTCTCCCCGTTGAAGGATGTCGATGCGTTCTCGCCGGTCAACGCCGGACTGCTGATGCAGGGGCGGCCGCGTTTCCTTCCCTGCACCCCCCATGGCGTCGTTCAACTGCTTCATCGCAGCGGGATCACGGTCGCCGGAAAACGGGTGGTCGTGGTCGGCCGCAGCGACATCGTCGGCAAACCGTTGGCGATGATGTTGGCCCAACGCGACGGGAGCTGCGGCCCTGAGGTCGCCAACGCCACGGTCACCCTGGCCCACAGCCGCACAGCGGATCTGGCCGAGGTGACCCGGGCTGCCGATTGTCTGGTCGCCGCTGTCGGCAATCCCGGCATGATCGGCGGCGAGATGATCCGCCCCGGGGCCGCTGTGATCGATGTCGGGATCAACCGAGTCGGTGACCGCCTGGTCGGCGACGTGGTCTTTCAGGAGGCGATCGAGGTGGCTTCGGCGATCACCCCGGTTCCCGGCGGCGTCGGTCCGCTGACGATTGCGATGCTGCTGCACAACACCCTGCGGGCGGCAAAGCTGCAAACCGCCGAGCATCCCCCAAGGGGCTGAGGACAAACACGAAGGGGCACGAAGGATTCAGAACGGTTCGTCGTTCTCCACCGGCTCCATGACCTTGGTATTCCGTTCCACGGCGACGACGGTGGTCCGCTGCTTCAGACCATCGCGACTTTCGGCGGTGACCGGCAAGACTTGACGTCGGTCGGGGAGTTCCATTCGCACGGTGAAGGAACCGTCTGCCTGGAGTTTGACGGGGCGACCGGCGACCGTCACCGACGCATTGGCGGAGGTCTTGCCGAAAACGATCAACTCCGCGTCAACTTCGAAGGGGAGATTCGATTCGCGGAGCAGCGCGGGGTCGGCGACCGTGCGTCCCTTTTCCCCCCGCAAGGGCATCGCCCGGTGCATCCGCTCCTCGAACATCTCCTTCAGGTCGCCAGCGTCTGTTTCGTAGCCACCGCTGAGGGAATAAACCCGTTCGTAGTCTTCGGCGATGTCGCGCCAATGTTCATCGAGCCGATCGCACTCGCCGGGGCGGGGGGTTTCCACGATGTTGCTGCGACAAAGGGCATAGAACTCGCCATTGTCGGAGAGATACCCGATCTTGACTCGGAACCGTGCGGGGGGGTCGTCAACGTCGATATACCAGTTGTTCACCCCGCCGTGAATCGGGATGTCCCGTTCGACGACTTCCGCGCCATTGTTGTTGACATTTCCGACGCTCAGGATCCGCAGGGTCGGGGTGGCGGTGTGCCAGCGTTCGGCCAACGCCGATTGTGCCCGGCGGACGCTGGCGCTGGTGATCTCCCAGGTCGCCTGCAGCCAATAGGCATCGCGGACAAGCAGGACGGCGCGGTCGCGATGCGGTTCGGTCCCGCGGGTCCGCTGGGCACCATTTTTGACCGCCGAGCCGCCGACCAGGGTGCCGGTGGAGAGATCCTTGTGCCGCATCGCCGATTGTTGTCGTTTGCGGATCTGCGCCCGGATCCTGGCTGTTTTCGGCGAGACCCGTTCGCCCGTCGAATCATGGTTCGTGCCGCTTTCTTGGGACTTCGACTTGCCGGTCGCCTTGGCTTTCGCTGCCGAGGGCGACTTCGATCCCCGCGCCGAGTCCCCCTTCGTCTGCTGCTTTGTCGACGCCCCCCTCTGTCGAGCCGCGCTGGGTGAACGGGTGCTGCCGGAGGTACGAGTTCGACTGGACGAGCGAGCACGACTGGACGTGCCAGTGCTACTGGACGAGCGGGCGCTTGACGAGCGGGCGCTTGACGAGCGGGCGCTTGACGAGCGGGCGCTTGACGAGCGGG
>CAYWXT010000308.1:0-5667 GCA_964462125.1 uncultured Pirellulaceae bacterium
GAGTTGCTGAAGGATGAAAGGCTCTTTGATCGCATCCTCGAGGACTTCGAAACGTGCGGGATCGCGGGGGAACAGGCTGGCAAACTGGCTGACTATCTCGCTGCAACAAGTCGCCTCTTGGAAAAGCCGCTCGGTCTGGTCGACGCCGCCTCGCTTGCCGAACCGGCTCAAACAGCGCCTACGACCGATGACCTTTCGGGTTGATGCGGCACCTTTCGGGTACCTATCGGCCGGCTTTCGGCTCGCTCAAACGGCCTTAAACCGTTGCCCAGCAACGGCTAAGGGCGGAACCTTTCGGATTCGCCGGGTGCAGGGCACCCTTCACCAAAACACGTACGTGCATCGGCGTACGTAGCGGCACGTTCTGCCGCACTCGCCCATCGCGCTATCGATGAGCGAGAACTTCTATCCCAAATCGCCTGCGCTTCCGGTGCGCGCCGGCCGAAACTTCGGAGTCCTGCGGGGGGCCGCATCCCGCGCTCCACAGCTCTGGGGGAGAGAACCCGGTCAAACTATGCGAATTCGGGTTGGGAGGGTCATTCGGGTCGGCGTCCGGAGGATTGGGGCGTCACTGGTCGTTGGGTTGGAGATCAGGTGGGGCAGATCCGAAAAATAGAGAAGCAGGTTTCGTGGTTTCCGGGGAGCAATCACATCATGTCCGAACCGCGAAGTGGAAACCCGATCGTTACCGCTGTGATCGTCCTGTTTCTCGTCGGTGGCGGTTGGTATTTCCTTCGTCACTACGACATCAAGGGTTTGGATCAGGTTTCCGTGTCGGCCAAGCAGCGCGTCAGCGGTGAGGAGGACTCCAGCGACGATGTGCCCCAGCGGCTGGCGTCTTATCAAGAGCCGTTGAGCGACGGGGTGTCGGCGGCCGGGGCGAATGACGACGGCGACACTGGGACGGAGGCGAAGCTCCATGGCGCCGGCCGCTATCCGCACCTGCGAGTCGCTTCCTGGGCCCTCGATGGGCTGGGACCGACGAAACTTTCGCGGGACGTCGCCCTGACGAACCTGGTGAAGGTGATCGGCAACTTCGACATCATCGCGGTCCAACAAGTCGGCGTGACCGAACGGGACATCCTGCCGCGGCTGGTCGATACGTTGAATGAAGGCCGCCGCCAGTACGACTTTGTCATCGGCAGCCCGACCGGCCCGGACGATCGACCGGAACGGCTGGCCTTCATCTTCGACACCGAACGGGTCCAGGTCGATCGTACGCAAACGTACGAGGTCGCCGATCCCGACAACGCATTGACCTACGATCCGCTGGTCGCTTGGTTTCGCGCGGCCGAGCCGCCGCCGACCGAGGCGTGGACGTTCACGCTGGTCAACGTCCGGATCGATCTGGGCCAAGCTGCCGAGGAGGTCCGCCGTCTGGCCGAGATACTGGAGTCGGTTCGCCGGGACGGCCGCGGCGAGGATGACGTGGTGCTCGCCGGATTGTTTCAAGCCGATGCGCCCTATTTGATTTCCGCCCTAGGAACTCAGCCGATCACCGCCGCGGTGACCGGCCAGCCGACGGATGTTCGCGGCCGCCGGCGAACCAGCAACCTGCTCTTCGACCGCCACCGGACGACCGAGTTCCTCGGCCGTGGCGGCGTGTTCGACTTCCTGCGCGCCTACAACCTCGACATCGACGAGGCCGAAGCGGTCACCGGCCAACTGCCGGTCTACGGCGAGTTCACCGCGACGGAGGTCGGCGAGTTTTAACGAATCGGCTCGGCAGGCCGGAGGGACCGAGCAACCTCGAAAGAGCCAACGCCTAAGGAGCCAACGCTTGCCAGAGTGGTGGGGCCAGCGTGATCAGCCCGACCGCGACGCTCCCGATCGCGACGACCAGCACGCCGGCAGCCGCCGCGTCGAGGGCCTGCCCAACCGTCTCGTCGTGTTCCGGGTGCAACGCCCGCACCAGCTGTTCGATCGCGGTATTGAGCAGCTCTACCGACCAGACGACGCTGATCATGACCACCAGCACCACCCAGCGCCACGGTTCTACCTGGAGTACCGCGGCGGCCAGGATCACGGCGCAGGTGACCGGCAGGTACACCTGAAAGCTGTTTTGGGTCCGCACTGACCAGCGTAGACCGTTGGTCGCGGCAGCGAATTTCCCGGCCCAGCGGCCAGCGGGTCGCGGACGCTTCATTCCAGCCCCTCGCTGCCGGGAGGCGGTATCAAGCGGCCTCCGAGGCGACCCAGCCGGGACGTGGGCCAGAAACGGGGCTCCACGGCGAAACCGACGCCGACGTTGTCGCGCCCAGGGTTCACGTTGACACCGACGCGAAGCAGGAACGATTCACCGATGCGGGTGATCCCCACCGACTGGCCGACATTGCCGGCATCGCCGAAGTCGTAGGTCGTCCCGAAGTTCCCGATCCATTTCTCATTGAGCCGGTAATCGAGCGAGGTCCGGAGCACGGTGCTGCTGACCGGCCCCTCCAGCGACAACAACCCCACGTAGGCGTCACCCACCCCGGGTCGGCTGGTCCTGACCCCGGCACTGATCGAGCGCAGCCCAAGGTCAATGAAGTCGAAGTAACCGTCGCTGAGCAGCGCCACGCGGTCACCCACGTGATAGCGGGCCGCGTAGGTGGTCGGGCCGACCGTTTCGCCGAAGTTATCCCGATCCGCTTCTGGGAACAGAATCGTATCGACGTCAAACCGGAACAGGTCGGTGATTCGCTCGCGCCCCGGCAACCCCCGCTTGGTCTGAAACCGCTGATGCACGCCCAGACGAACCTGCTGGAGGTCATCGGCGATCACGTCGCTCGGGCTGGTCACCCACCGCTGGGTTCCCTGGCGGAAGGCAAGGGTTCTGGGGTCCAACTGGGACGGCAACGTCCCGCCATGGTTGGCGAAGATGAACCGCCGGCGGAACTGCTCCTGGGCGTTGTCATCCAGTGGGTCGTAGAGGGGTAATTCGTCGAGGTTCGTGTTGCTGTCGGCGAACAGATACTCGAACCCCCAATCCACTTTGTGGGCTAGGCCGCGGACGTTCAGCAAGCTGCTTTGAACGGTCGGGTCGACGCGCCACATCGGCAGGTTGGCGCGAATCCCTGTCTGACCGGTCAATCGGGTCAGCTCGTTCCCATCGGCCGCTTCACCATAATGCACCGCTTCCCCAGAGGCGAACGGAGCGACCTTCAACGGGCCGAGCGGAAGCGGCAGCGACAGCTCTTGGCGCGTCCCCGCTTCCAACCCCTCGCGGGCAACTTCCCCCGGCAACGTCGTGAACGTCGCAGCTTCCGCCGGGTCGACCGGGGCATCGGCGACATTCAACCGCGTGTAGCCGACCTTGTTGTGAGCGGACCACGTCAAGCGATCGCCCAACCACGACGAGCCGATCGCGTAATGGTCCAGCCGCGGGACGCGTTCGGTTTCTTGAAAGAAATCATTCAGTTGGACGTTTGCCGACAGATCGAGCAGATGGTTGCGGCCATACCTCCGCAAACGGATCGCCGTGTCGTGGTCCTTGTCCTGGTCCCATTCATTTTCCAGGTACTGCTCCAGGAAGTTCCGGTCGCTGATGTAGCCGAGTTCGGCGGTGAACTCCCAGTCGCTCGGCAGGGAATGCCGGTGCCTCAGCAGCGAACGGCCCCGCAACGTCTCTTCGGGGACCAGGTCTCGGCGGATGCTGCCCAGCGTATCGAGCCCGCTGTCGTCGATCAGCCAACTGTCGTAGCTCCCGGTCACCGGCCCCGGCACGCCGAACAGCCCAGGCAAATCATAGCGGGTCTCCGACCCGATCGCCGGGCCGCGTTCACTGAGGTAATCCGTGGACAAGGTCCAGTCGACACCCGACGGAGCGTTCTCCCAACCGAGCAGCTGGAACATGTCCCACTCCAGCATCAATTGGTTGCCGAAGATGCTGTCGTTTTTTGCCTTGGCCCCTTTCAAATAGAAGTTCGGCTGCTGCAGACTGGTGCTGAACCGCGGCCAGTACAGGACCGGGACGCCGCCGAGGAACACGAAGTTTCCGGAGCTGGACGCGAACGGATCGCTGGTGGTGGTCGCCAGGCCGGTGGCAGGATCGGTCGTCACCCGCTGGCGATCGGTCAACCGCAGCTCCTGGCTTTGCAGCCAGTATCGGGGAACCCCCATCCGGCTGCTGGTCACCGCAGCGTCGAAGGCGACGAAGTTGCCGCTGGAGATCTGTTGCAAGAGGTCCGCCTTGAGCCGCACGATCCCCTGGTACTCGGGAATCGTGGTGATCGCCTCCGCCTCCAGGACCATCCCCAACTCGCGGGTCACGTTGTAGTACATCGAATCGGCATAGATGATCCGCTCGCCCTGGCGGAACACGATATCCCCTTCGAGATACAGCTCCCCCTCGGCCTGTGAGAACTCCGCGTCTCCGCTGATCAGGTCGCCGGCCAGCGGCAGCCAACCGACGATCCGATCCGCCGACAACGAGATCGTTCCCAATTGCAGCAACTCGCCGCCGGACATCTGCGCCGTCGCGTCGCGGATCAACACCGTCACGCCGCCACGCGCCACCACGACACTCTCGCCCGTTTCCGGGCGATTGATCGTTTCCAAACGTGGTGCTCTCGATGTCCCCCGGCCGACGATCTCGACCGTTTTTGTCCCACCACCGACAGGAAACTGAAAGCCGCCCGTGGTGCTGCCCTCGGTGCCGCCGGGGCCAGTGTCATCGGCGAGCGTGTCATCGGGGAGCGTGATCGCTGGGGAATCGGGCAAGCCGGCCGGGGGTGGAAGTGTCGACTCGCCAAACTGCACCGGCCGCACAGCCGCTTCTCCGTCCGGCACCTTCCCGCCCCCGTCCGGCGAGTCGGTCGGTAACCAATGGAGCAACCGCGGACGTTCAGCCGGGGCGCCACGAAGTCGCGGTGCGTGGATTTCGGGAACCGTGGTTGCATAGTCGACCGCCGCGATCGGGTCGGACTTTCGCTGGCCGTCGGCCAGCAAAACGCCCGACATCACCAACCGGGTACGGATTTGGCCCGGTTCCCCATCGACCACCATCAGGATCGAGTCGGCGGAAAATCGTTTTCCGTCCTGCTCCAGCCGGCAGTCACCTTCAAACAGATACGCATCGGCGTCGCCCCGTTGCCAGCGGTGGAGCCGATCACCGCTGGCCTTGAGCGGTTCGGGGCTGGGGGATTGGGGACTCGGTGCCGGAGATCTCGGTGTCTGCCCGAGGGCTTCGACATCAACCCAACCGGGAGCAATCACGGCGGCGGCCATGATCAGCCGGGCGAGAAAATGGATCGGCCGCGGCGCACGCGCCGGCAGCTGCCCCCGCGGCATCGCCGCGGGGCGTCGTCGTAAAACGGTCTTGGTGGCGTCCGTGCCGACCAAAGGTGCTCGATTCCAATGAAGGGAAGGGTTGCCGCGGAGTCTACGAAAGCATTTCCGAAAGTCACAAGTCAGATCTCCCCCGCTCGTGGGCTTGCGGGCAACACGTGAAACTCGCGATTGGCCGTCCGCTCGTAACTAGCCTTCCAGTTCGAAGACCAGTCCGCCGACGATCCCGGCGACCAAGTTGTAAATCAAGGCTCCGATCACGCCTCCAATGAAGCCGAAAACGCCGTAGAGCAGGGGGAAGAAGAGGAACGAGCCGATACCCATGATCATCCCCAACGGCTCTCCACCGGCCGCGATTCCGGCCAGGGCGAACAGGGACATGAACAGCCCCATGATCAG
>CAYWXT010000309.1:0-5611 GCA_964462125.1 uncultured Pirellulaceae bacterium
CGACAGCGCGATTGATGACCGAGACGCCGGGGTTCTCGAAACCGCCGAAGGGTCGATTCTGGTGACCACGTTTTCGTCGCTCGCCTATGAATCGACGTTGAAGGAGGCGGAGGAGTCAGGCGACTGGGAACCGGAGCGATTGCAGCGATGGCGAGCGGCGGGCTACCGCATTGCAGCCGAGCAGCGGAAGGCGGAGCTGGGGACTTGGATGCTGCGGTCAACCGACGGCGGATTGAGCTGGTCCGCCCGCTACGATTGCCTCGTCAACAGCCCCCACGGACCGACCCAATTGCAGGATGGGCGGATCCTGTATGCTGGGAAACAACTCTGGCGAGTCAACCCGCGGATCGGCGTTGCGGTCTCCGAAGATGACGGCGTTTCTTGGGAATGGTTGGCCGAGATCCCGGCGCGTGACGGGGACGATCCGAGCCAATATCACGAGCTGTACGCCGTCGAAGCGGCGGACGGACGGATCGTCGCGCAGATCCGCAATCATAATTCCAACAACAATCGCGAGACGCTGCAATCGGAGTCGACCGACGGCGGTCGGACGTGGAGTGAACCGCGGTCGATCGATGTTTGGGGACTCCCCTCCCACCTGCTCCGCTTGTCCGACGACCGGTTGCTGATGACGTATGGCCACCGCCGCGATCCGATCGGGAATCTCGCACGCATCAGCGAGGACCACGGCCAGAGCTGGTCGGCGCCGATCACCATCAGCGATGATGCCCCCAGCGGCGACATGGGGTACCCGAGCACAGTTCAGCTTGACGATGGTTCGCTCCTTTCGGTGTGGTACGAGAAGATGAGCGAGTACCCCAAGGCGGTTTTGCGCCAGGCGAGATGGCAGCTCGTTTGAGTCGTCGAACGCATTTGGCAATCGAGGCCGCGCGCGGCGGAGGGTGCTCTCGAAACATGCGATGAAGGGCGTACGTCGCCGCGCAGGGGCGAGGCGGTTCGGTCCCATTGACACATTCGCGCGTGCAACGGAACCTGCCCCGAGAGTTTCTTGAAATGCGTTTTTCGGCGGAAAGGCCGACGTGATGCAATCAAAAGTTTCGCCGCTGGCGGTGGTCACGGGAGGCTCTGCGGGACTCGGTAAAGTGATCGCCGCGGCGCTACTTGCGCGGGGCTATCACGTCGTCATCGTCGGCCGGAGTGAATCACGGCTCGCTGAAGCGCGGAGCGAACTGGCAGCCGACTTTGAGGCGGCAATGGTTTCGACCTTTGCGGCCGATTTGACTTCGGAGGAACAGGTTGCGCGGTTGCACGAGTGGCTGCGGGAACAGTCAGAGCGCCTTGATGTGCTCGTCAATGTCGCCGGTGCCAGCGATCGCGGCCTCGTTGAGAAGCTGACGCGAGAGCGGCTCATCGAGTTGATCGACCAGAACGTGACCACTGCCCTGCTCTGCTCCCGGCAGCTGCTGCCGATGCTCCGCGAGGCTCGTGGGGTGATCGTCAACATCGGGTCACTGGCGTCCAAAGTGGGAGCTCGTTATCTGGGCGGCTACGCTCCGGCGAAACATGCCTTGGCGGGGCTGACCCAACAACTGCGGTTGGAACTCCGGCCGGAAGGCGTCCATGTGGCGCTCGTCTGTCCCGGGCCGATTCGCCGCGAGGATGCCGGGACGCGTTACCGCGAGCGGGTCGGTGGTGAGCTGCCGAAGCAGGCGGCGGGGGCGGGGGCGGGCACGAAACTCAAGGGGTTGGCCCCGGATCGGGTGGCCGGGGCGGTGATCCGTTGCATCGAGAGGCGGTGTCCCGAAGTGATCCTGCCGGGCTATCTCCGCGTATTGGTCGCCATCGGCCACGCCTCTCCCCGCGTGGGCGATTGGTTGTTATTGAAGTTCACCTCTGGGCGTGATTCCTAGTCCCCGGTTGTTCGCCGCCGCCGGGAGCGGGATATTGGTCCCGCTGAGTTCCTTGCACGCTTCCTCGGAAAACCCCCACAACGACATGGCTGCCTTTCCCGACGTCCCGACGATTCCGTACGAAGGTCCTGAAAGCGAGAACCCGCTCGCGTTTCGCTGGTACAACCCAGAGGAGATCGTCGAGGGGAAGACGATGAAGGACCACCTGCGGTTTTCGGTCGTCTACTGGCACACGTTTCGAGGCAGCGGTGCGGATCCGTTTGGCGCCGGCACCGCCGTGCGGCCTTGGGACGACGGGAGCGAATCGGTCGAGAATGCGAAGAACCGCGTGCGGGCTGCGTTCGAGTTGTTTGAGAAATTGGGGGTCCCCTATTACGCCTGGCACGACCGCGACGTCGCGCCGGAAGGGAAGGACTTGGCGGAGACCAACCGCAATCTCGACGCCGTCGCCGAGGTGTTGCAAGAGGAACAGCAGCGGACCGGGGTGAAGCTGTTGTGGGGGACCGCCAACATGTTCAGCCACCCGCGGTTCATGCATGGGGCCGCCACGACCTGCAATGCCGATGTGTATGCCTACGCGGCGTCGCAGGTCAAAAAGGCGATCGAGCTAACGCAGCGTCTCGGTGGTGAGAACTACGTCTTTTGGGGCGGGCGCGAAGGCTACCAGAACCTGTACAACACCGACATGAAGCGAGAACTGGACCACCTGGGACGCTTCTTCCACATGGCGGTCGACCACGCCAAGGAAATCGGGTTCACGGGACAATTCTTAATCGAGCCGAAGCCGAAGGAGCCGACCAAGCATCAGTACGACAGCGACGCGGCGGCCTGCTTGAACTTCTTGCGCTCATACGACCTGCTTGACGACTTCAAACTCAATTTGGAAACCAACCACGCCACGTTGGCCGGGCACACGATGATGCACGAGTTGGACTATACCGGGATGCAGGGGGCGCTGGGGAGCATCGATGCCAACACCGGTGATCTGCTGTTGGGTTGGGACACCGACCAATTCTGCACGAACTATTACGTGGCGACCCAGACGATGTACTACATCCTGAAGTACGGCGGATTGGGCAGCGGCGGGGTCAACTTTGACGCCAAGGTTCGGCGGGAGTCCTTCGAGCCGGTCGACCTGGTCTACGCCCACGTCGGCGCGATGGATGCCTTTGCGAAAGGGCTCAAGGTCGCCGCGGCGATGCGTGCCGGCGGGGCGCTGGAAAACTTCATCCGCGAACGGTACGAGAGCTGGGACAGCGGGATTGGGGCGAAGGTAGAAGCGGGCGAAGTCGGTTTCGCCGAACTCGAGCAGTACATGCTGGGGAAGGGAGAACCGGCGCCCAATCGCAGCGGCCGCCAGGAGCTGTTGGAGAACGTGGTCAATCGCTATCTCGACGGGGTGTGACCGCGTCGCCGACTTGGTATTGAGCCCAGGCGGCGGCGCCCAGCACGGCGGCGTCGTCGCCGAGCTTGGCGGCCACGACGTCAAAGCGGCCTCGATAAACCTCCATCACACTCTCCCGGGCGGCCTTTTTGACCAGGCTGACGATCCGCTCCTCCATCGCCTCGACCAAGCCTCCGCCGAGGACGATCGTATCGGGGCCCAGCAGGTGGACGACGTTGACCACGCCCATGGCGATCGTGTGGCAGGCGGTTTCGACCAGGCGGCGGATCGCGTCGTCCCCCTGTTCGATCGCCTCGGCGATGGCGCCGCTGCGAATGTTGGCCAGATCGGTACCGGCGGTTTTGCGAAGGTAGGGCGCCTCGCCGCGAAAGGCCGCTTTGGCTGCCTCGGCGGCGATCGTCAACCGGCTCGCCTCGGCCTCCAACGTGCCGGGCAATTCGTATCCGCTGGCCCGATCGCTGCTGCTGATCCGCGTGTGGCCGATCTCCATGCAGCTGATCCCGGCGCCTTGCAGGATCCGGCCTTCGTAAACACAGCCGCCGCCGATGCCGGTTCCGGGAAAGATCCCGACGGCACAGCGGGACCCTTGGGCGGCACCGAAGCGGTATTCGCCATACACTCCCGCATCGACGTCATTCATCACCACCACGGGGCAATCGAACCGCTTGCGGAGCGACTCACCGATGTCGACGTCATCCCAGCCGAGATTGGGGGTCGTTAGAATGCGGCCCCGCTCGAGGTCGATCGGGCCGGGACAGCCAATTCCGATCCCTGCGATCCGGTCGGGAGAAAGGTCGCTCTCTTCGAGCACCCGATCGATCGTGGAACCGATCCGCTGGACGCCATGCTCCGAGCCCTCCCGCCCCCGCGTCTTGCGGCGGCGGCGGCCGAGCGGGTTCCACCCCTGGTCGTAGGCGATCGCCAGCATCTTGGTACCGCCAAGGTCGAACCCGACCCAAATGTCTCTCGGAGTTGATCCCATGCATTCTCCATCGCGTTGATCGATCCAGACGGTCTCTGGCGGTGATCGGGGTTGGGCGGCAATCGGGGGAGGAGACGCCGCGGGTGTACCGATCCCTTCGCTTTGCGCTTCAAGCAGACCGCAACCGACTCCCCAATTCAACCCGTCCGACGAGCCCGAAGGGGCGACGCGGTGCGCAAAAAGAAGGGCCATGAAGAAGCCCTCCCTGCCTCAACATGGCCCATCAATGCTGGAACGATGGCACCGATCGTTCCACCCTCCCAATCCATGGTGGTAGAGATATCGGCACGATCCACCGCCGGCCTCCAAGAGTTCTTGGGGGCCGGCCGCGTTTTTCTCACGTCGCTCAGTGGCGGCGGTCGCAGTGGTGTTGGCCGCATTTTGAGCAACCACTGGCGGTGGCACTGTGCAGCTCCGGGGAGTGCTTTGAGCGGGATTCAAAGCATTTGCAGCGACCGTGAAGGTGGGCATGGTAATGTTCGCAATGAGCGTGGCGATCATACTCGTAACCGGCCCATACGGCGCTGTGGCAGGGTTGCGAACGAAAGTAGCCCAGCAAGGACGAGGGGGGTGGAAGGACCGGCGCCTGCCGCGGCAGGCCGTAGGACGCGCTGTGATGGACGTCATGGCTATGCCCCAGCACCGCGTCGCTTGCATAAGCGCCCGGCTCGGAGAACACCTGGTGGAAGTCGACCGCCGCTGGGGGCGATTCCGCCTCGGGAGCATCCGATGGAGCCTCTTGGACCGGTTCCGGAACAGTGGGCGGATCGGAAAGCTGTAGCGGCTCCGCAGCCTGGAGCGGCTCCGCCGGTGCGTCTGTTGCCGGAGCTTCCGCCGCCGGAGCTTCTGTTTCGGATTCGGGAACCAAGACGGGGGAGTCGATCGGCGGTTCTGAATCGGGCGGCCCTTCAGGACCCGTTAGCTCCGCATCGTCATCGGCGTCTTGCAGCGCGAGCGGATCGGTCACCGGCTCATCGGACAACGGAACTTCCTCCGGCGGCGACTCATCGCTAGGTGACTCCGCTTGTCCGAAGGTAAGCTCATTCAACAGTAATTCGAAATCGTTCTGCGCTGCCGCCGGTGTGACGAGCAGCCCGCAGACGACCGCCGATCCGACGATCCAGCGAACGCGTCGGGGGAGGTGGGGCCGTGTGGGGATGAAATGGATCTGGCTCATCGAAAACTTCCATGTCAGAGGGTTAGGACAGGGTTCCGAGGTGTGTTTGAAGCCGATCACCGCAACGATGGTTGTGGTGAATTGGGAGTTCAAACGGCACGGGTGGCCCCGGAAGGCTCATCCGCTGTGGCCGGTCAGCCGCCGCCTCGCGAGCGAGGCGGCGGCTTGGGCCATGC
>CAYWXT010000310.1:0-5609 GCA_964462125.1 uncultured Pirellulaceae bacterium
GCGGGGAGGGGCCAATCGCCGCTTTATTCCCCCATCACAAGCCCGCACGATTCGATTGCATGGTGCTTGGCCCTCCCCGGACGTCAGCGTCCGACCCTCCCGCGAGCGGGAGGGTGATGATTGTCGCTTCGCGAGCGTCGTTCGTGTTTTCTGACAGAGCCTAGCGCCTATGTTTGACAGGCTGTCGCCAGGGAACAGCCGTCACACCCGCCACCGCAGCCGGACGACTCGCCGGTGCCACAACCCGGCCCGCACCCCTCGCTGAGCAGTTGGGCGAATTCGCGGGACCGGACGATTGATTCATAGCGTTCGACGATCGTTCGCGTCGCTGACGTCGCGAGCGGATCGACAGGGCCCAGATAATGCAGCAGTAGCGTCCCGCCGTCGAAGATCTGGTCGACGTCCAATAAGACCGCTGGGGAGCCGGAATTGGCGAGCGCCTCCCGGCACGCCTCCACCGCCTCCCGCTTGTGGCGTTCCAACCGCTCCAGCAACATTTCGTCCTCCGCCGTGGTTTGGCGAAGAAACCGAACCGCCGAGTCCTCGGCGGGAAGCCGCCCAGCCTGCTCGGCAATCACCTCCGCCAGTTCGACCCCCCGCCCGGTGCGGACCAGCATCCGCCGGCCGCGCACGAGCCCCGAGGGGGCCTGGAGTGAATGAACGTCGGCCATCGCGCCGATGCGTACGAAGTAGCGATGCATGATGGACCTCGCGGCGGTGAGACATCTTGTCGAGTTGAACCGACACGTTCACCATAGTGACCGAACCCAAAGATTCCCACCGTATGTCGCAGGCCAATATGTCTCTGAACCTTGTGCCCCACCCGGCGGAGCCGCCCACCGCGAGCGACCGCTACCACCGATTGGCCGACGATGTTTTGGCCGGCAATGGGATCTCGCGGCAAGATGCCCTCTCGCTGCTCGAGGCGCCCGATTTGGATCTGCTCTCGATCCTGGCCGCCGGTTTTCGTATCCGCCACCGCCACTTCGGCAGGTCGGTGCAGCTCTACTTCTTGATGAATGCCAAAAGCGGACTCTGCCCCGAAGACTGTCATTACTGCAGCCAATCCAAGATCTCCACCGCACCGGTCCCCAAGTACAACATCCTGCAACGGGACAAGTTGATGGCGGCGGCGAAGGCAGCGGCCGAACAGGGCGCCAAGACTTATTGTCTGGTGATCTCAGCCCGGGGGCCGAACGAACGAGAGATGCAGGCGGTGGAAAAGGTCGTCCCGGAAATCAAGTCGCAGTACGGGCTCGATATCTGTGCCTGCCTGGGATTGCTGAACCGTGATCATGCAGACCGGTTGAAGGCCTGTGGGGTCGATCGGGTCAATCACAACCTGAACACCAGCGAATCGTATTACGGTGAAATCTGCACCACCCATTCCTATGCGGACCGAGTGCAAACATTGCGGCACGTCCGCGATGCCGGGATGGAGATGTGCAGCGGGGGCATCATCGGGATGGGAGAATCGCCGCAGGACATCGTGTCGATGGCGTTCGATCTGCAGGAGTTGGGGGTCCAATCGATTCCGCTGAACTTCCTGAACTCCATCGAAGGGACGCCGCTCGGTGAAACGAGTGAGCTGAGTCCCGCCGATTGTCTCAAAACGTTGGCGATGTTCCGTTTTGTCAATCCCGATCGCGAATTGCGGATCGCCGGCGGCCGTGAGATCCATCTCCGTTCTCTCCAGCCGCTCGGGCTGTACGTCGCCAACAGCCTGTTCGTCGGCGATTACCTGACCACCGAAGGCCAGGCTCCCGAATCCGATCATGCCATGATCCGCGACATGGGGTTCGAGGTCACAGGCTCGGCCGTCGGCTGAACGCGAACGACGCTCGCGAAGCGACAATCATCACCCTCCCGCTCGCGGGAGGGTCGTTACTAGGAGGACGGCCGCACTTCTAATCATGGCGCGATGGGTGTTTTCAGACAGAGCTTAGGGGCTGACCTTGCCCGCGGTCACTCCCTCCCACTGATCGGTGCGGAAGGGAGTCATCGGAAGACCTTCCTGGCTCTGCAGGTTGCAGACGGGGTTGTCGGCCCAGGCATAGCGGACCGCGACCGGGTCGGCCACCTGATCGCTCCAGACCTCGATCGTATCGTTGGTGTCGGGCACAAAACGGGCTTCGGCAGCGACGAAACGCTGGTCCTCGCCCGCCACAGTGAAACCAACAAGCGCGTTGACGTCAAAGGTGTCGAGCCCGCCGCCGACGTGGTCGAAAGTCAGAATCGCCTTGCCGTCGCGAACCTCGAGCTCTCGAAAGGTCGGGCTTTGGTAAGGAATGTCGTAATCGTAGTCTTTGGCGAGTGCCCACCGGGCGAGTCGCTTGGCGACGTCCTGCTTGTTCCGCGGGTGAATGTCCGACGCTTCCCCAAGGTCGATGATCACGGCCTGACCCGTGTTGGGAAGCCGCGAGAGGGTCATCGTTTGGGCTTCGCGAAGTTCCGCCCAATCGCTCGGTCCTGGCTCCTGGGCCTCGGCGCGGAAGTCGGCTAGCTGCACCCAGTAGAACGGGAAATCTCCCTGGTCCCATTCATCCCGCCAGTTCTGGATCATCAGGGGAAACAAATCGCGATACTGGTAAGCCCGCGAGGCGTTCGATTCTCCCTGGTACCAGATCACGCCCTTGATGGAATAGCCGATCGTGGGATGCAGCACGCCGTTGTAGATGTTCGCCGGACGATGATTACCGCTCAACGGATTACGCGGTGCCCGCGGGGCGCGGCCCTGACGGCCGCCATCGATCCATTCCTGCCGGGCCTTTTGGTATCGCGCGACAGCGGATTCATGGTCATGGTTTTTCGCAACGCGGTCCCAGTGCGCGAGCAGTTCGCTGTAGCTGCCGTCCTCTTCCAATACCTCGCGATTGACCCAAGCTTCCGCGGCAGAACCGCCCCAGGCGTTGTCGACCAATCCGATCGGAACCCCGACCGTTTGGTGTAGCTGGCGGCCGAAGAAATAACCGACCGCGGAGAATTCCTTGACGGTTTCCGGCGTGCAGGCCTGCCAGGCGCCGTCAAAGTCGTCCTGCGGCTCTTGCGTACCGACTTGCGGCACCGAAATCAGACGGATGTTCGGATAGTTGGCTGTCATCGACTCCAGGTCCGGGTCGTTCGCCCGGGCGACTGGCCAGGCCATGTTCGACTGACCGGAACAGATCCAAACGTCGCCAACCAGGACGTCGTTGATCGTTCGGGTTTCGTCCGCCCGGATGGTCAGCCGGTAGGGACCGCCCGCTGGCAATGGTTCGAGTTCCGTATCGAATCGTCCCGATTCGTCGGCTGTCGTTGTCGCTGATTGGTCGGCCATTGAAACGACGACGTCAGTTCCGGCCTCGGTCCAGCCCCAAACGCGGATCGGTTGGTCTCGCTGGACCACCATCTGGTCCCCGAAAATCGAAGCCAACTTCAGCTCAGCCAACGCCCACTGCGGGAGCGCCAGACAGGTCAATAAACAGAGTATCTGTCGTGTCATCAATGTGTTTCTCGAAAAAGGGGCAAGAGGATCATAGGGGCAAGGGCGTCGCACACCCGTCGAACCAGCAGGTTGCGGCGCACCATGATAGCGTCGAATGATAGCGTCGTCACAGCAGCGGCGTGGAGCCCCCGCGGTGCCGGCGACCACCGCGACAGGGTTCTGCTCGGCTCGACCGCGTTGGTTACCATGGTGGGCCCGACCCTTCCGCGCCCACCGAAACGAGATCGACATGAGTTTTTCGCGAATCCAACGGGCCGCCCTAATCCAGCGGGCTGCCCTGCTGGCCGGATGGCTTTTCTGCATGCACGCGGCGGTCGCCTCGGCGGACCGGCCGAACATCCTGATCGCCCTCTCGGACGACCAGTCGTTCCCCCATGCGAGCGCCTATGGTGCGCCGGAGATTTCCACTGCCGCGTTCGACCGCGTTGCCCGCGACGGCGTGTTGTTCAAGCAAGCGTTCGTACCCGCTCCCGGTTGCAGTCCGATGCGGGCCGCGTTCTTGACCGGCCGCGAGATCTGGCAGATCGGTGCCGCCGGGACGCATGCCAGCTATTTCCCAAGAGACTTGCCCGTATTCCCCGAACAACTCAGTGACGCCGGCTACCATGTCGGGATGACCGGCAAGGGCTGGGGGCCGGGCAACTTCCGAATCGAAGGTTGGAATCACAACCCGGCTGGCGAGCCCTATTCGAAACGCAAGATGGAATCGCCACCAGGGATTTCCAACAACGACTATGCCGCCAACTTTGCCGACTTCCTCGACGACCGCGGCGACGATCAACCGTTTTGTTTTTGGTTCGGGGCGAGCGAGCCGCATCGCGCCTACGACAAGGGCATCGGCGCGGCCAACGAGATCGATCCGGCCAACGTCCCGGTCCCGGAATTTCTCCCGGACAGCGACGAAGTGCGCAGCGATGTGGCAGATTACTTTTACGAGATCCAGTGGTTTGACTCGCACCTGGCACGCATGCTCACGTTGCTGGAACAGCGGGGGGAACTGGAAAACACGTTGGTGATCGTCACCAGTGACAACGGCATGCCATTCCCGCGGGCCAAGGCGAATCTCTACGAGTACGGTATCCATATGCCGCTTGCCATCGCTTGGCCCGCAAAGGTTCAAGGCGGGCAAGTTTCTGACGACCTGGTCAGCCTGCTCGATGTCACCAGAACCATCTTCCAAGCGGCGGAAGTCACACCCCGGCAAGAGGAGTCGCTTGCGGGAGTCGGGTTGCTGCCGCGACTCGTCGCTGACAACGCAGGCGAGGTCGAAACCCGCGACGCGGTTTATGCTGGACGTGAACGGCACTCGTCCTCCCGATTCAACAGCCTGGGGTATCCCTGCCGGTCGATCCGCACCGCAACCCATCTGTACATCCGCAACTTCACCCCGGAACGGTGGCCGGCGGGACCCAGCCAGAAGTTCGATGAAGCCAGCTATGACAATGATGGCAACCTCGTCGAGGGCCAACTCGGTGACCCGCATGACGGCTATCACGACATCGACAATTGCCCGACCCTGCAGTGGATGATCGCCCACCGCGACGATCCCGGCGTCGCTCCCTTGTTCGCCGCCGCCGTTGATCGACGGCCTGCCGAAGAGCTCTACGAGATCACCCGCGACCCGGCGTGTCTGAACAACCTCGCGGACTCCTCAGAACATGCCGCCATGAGGGACGAGCTCGCCACGCAGCTCACCGAGTACCTGACCCGAACCGGTGACCTGCGACAAACCGATCCCGAAGCGGCCCACCTCTGGGAAACGTATCCCCGCTTCAGTCCCCTGAGGTGGTTCCCCGAACCGGACTGGGCACAAGAGAATCCCGACGCCGTTCCCGATCAACCTTGGCTGGACGAACGCCGCCCGGGCGAATGAAGGGGCGCATACGTATCGGAAGAGCCAATTCGGCAAACGGGGCAAATGCCCGCGCAGCGGCTCGTTCTTGTCCGCACTTCCCTGGTTTTCTGTGGGAGCGTTTGGGTGAGCCGAACTCGCGAAGCCTTCCTTGGTGTTTGTAGCGGGACGCGAAGCGAGCTCCGCGCGGTCAGACGTCGCTGCGGCTTCTGCTACCCTTCCTCCTTGTCCTCGATCACAGGCGCGAAGCGATCCAGCAGAGCGGGCAAGAAC
>CAYWXT010000311.1:0-5521 GCA_964462125.1 uncultured Pirellulaceae bacterium
AAAAACCTCGCGGACGACAGCCCGCGAGCCACTAAAATCCGCGATGAACCGCGTTGGCTCTTCCGTGATTTTAGTGGCAAACCGGTAGCACGAAGTGTTGTTACTATATGGTCGGAGGCCTTCGTTCGGGGGCTTTGTTGGTGGGATCGGAGGGAGTGACGCGATTGCCGACGCGCCTACGCCCCCGCCCCCACGTGCTCGACAGCTCCAACCCTCTCCAAAGAAGGCACCGCTGCCATCCTCTCCGCTCGGGCCATCGCCGCCCATTCGCTCCGCTGCGGCGCGGGGGTGAGCGGCGATTGATCCGGCTCCGAGGAAGGCAACTACCCCGATTGCATTCCGACGACAACCAGCGAGCATCCGCTCGCTGCCACAAAAAATCGCGGAAGAACCCCGAGCAAAAATTGGTGTTCATGAAAAGAGGCTTTCTCGGACAAACTGTTGGTGACTATGCCCACAGTTTGGAAAAGGAAGCCTCATGGATGTTCAAGTTACCGCAGGATGTCTCGTTCACGCAATCGCGGCTGACGCCGTTTCGCAAGCCGTTCGCCAGGCAACCGACGAGTTTCAGAAAATGGCGACGCAACTGCTCACCGACTTTGCCGCGTCCGACCCCACTCCACAGGAAACCCTGAACCTGGAGAACGCGCTGGGCGATCAGTTGCGGCAGTTGGGCCAGCGGGGTTTCAGTGGTTGTTTTCCCAGTTCGAACCGGACACCGAGCAGATGCCCGGGACTGTCAAGCATCAAGGCAAGACCTACCGACGCTTGGCGGAGAAAACGCAGCGATCGGACGTGGTGACTCGATTTGGAAAAATCGCCCTCGTTCGGGGCCGCTATCGTCGCGGTCGATCCGGCCGCACGATCTTCCCGCTCGAAATGCTTCTGGGTATCGAGGACGACTTCACCCCGGGCGGCGGCTGATCGGATCGGCAAGCAGTTCGCCGAGACGGGAAGTTCTCAAGGACGGACCTTGTCGATGATTATCGAGACGGCTTACTGGAAGAACACGCTGCGGACATTCTTTATCGACGGGACGCGGATCAATATCCCTCGAGTCGTCGAGTTCTACTCAACCGATCAGCCTCATCAATCGCTAAGCGGCCAGACACCGGCAAGCGTATTTCATCAAGCAGCCTGACCTCAGGCGAGCAAGCCAACACCAACCAATTCCTGACAATGCCCGGCCTGGGCAGCCAACCGGCAGCATCTCAATTCGCGCCGTTCGTGGTGCAGGAATTGGGGGCTAGCTCAGTTCGTCGTGCTACCGAAATGCTGGATTGTGGAACGCACATTCGCATGGATGAATCGGCACCGTCGACTTTCGAAGGATTACGAACGCCTGACGGAGAACAGCGAAGCGGTGATGTACATCGCGATGATCGATCTCATGTCACGCCGCCTCGTCAATGCCGAAAAAGCATTTTAAAACACGTTATTAGAGGCACCAAGCCGTGGTGTCACGCCGAACTGTGTCGCCCCGAAACCAATCGTCCGAGCGCTGCCGAAACCACCACCATCTGCATTGGTAGGGCGGGCAAGGCGTACCGATCATAGTAACTGACGATCAGGTACGGGGCCAGCAGCAACAGCCAAAGCGCCAGCGCGATTCGAACCGCCGGGTCCACCGGGCGTCGACTCCAGGCGAACAGGTAGATCGCCGAAAGCGTGGGAAGGATCACCAGCAGTCGGTCCATCCATAACTGCCAAGGTCGGCCATATTCGCTCATTCGATGTGGCAAATACCAGAGAAAGGCTGCGGCGATACGATTAGCGATCCGCTCGACAAAGTCGAACGGATCTTCCCTGATCGCCTGCAACGCAAGCTCGCGTTTCTCCCGCACGTAGTCGATTTCTCCCATCTGTTTAACCCGCTCGAGTTCATTCCCACTCTGTGTGACGTAGGGATGGATGCGGAGCGCTTCCTCGTCGAGCACACCGTCATCGTCCACAAGGATCGACTGCCATAGCTCGTAGCCGAGGTTGGACTTGATCGGCACCAGCGTGCCGAAGGCGTGAAAATTGCGCACTGTCCAGGGCGTGATTACCAGCATCGACGTCACCGCGATCACCGCAAGCGTTCGCTTCGATCGCCAAAACAATCCGGCTGTGACGACGGCCCAGGCGAAACCGAGGGCGGGACCGAATAGCGCCAACAAACCGCCGTATCCGCCGAACATCACAGCGCCAGGCAGCGACAGTTCGCGCCGGCGGACCCACAGCAGCAGGAACCAGGTAACGCTGACCAACGGAATTTGCGCCGTGACGTCGTGCGTCCACTGCAGCAATGAGAAGAGGTTGCCGATGACAGCGAAGCTGCAGACAGTGATTGCGATCGCCAGATGGCCCTGACGTTCGCTCCACAACAGCGCCGGCAACACGCAGACAAACACCGAGACCCATTGGAAGCGGCGTGCCCACTGGACCACCGTATCGAACGAGTCATCCGCCAACCAACGCAGTCCCGCCAGCAGATAGGACAGCGCCGGTGGCATCCACGCTGTCGGCCCTGTCGGCTCTTTGAAGGGATCGACGAAGCCGCGACCCTCACGGATCGAGCCGCTGATCCGGGCGATCTCGTAACCCATTCCTTCACTGCGGTCTGGCTGGAGCGACAGCCAGCCCACCGCTTCACGACGATGAGCTTCGGCGACAGCAAAGCCGAGCGTGGCGATTACGGCTGCGACAAGCCACACCCGCCAATGACGCCGAAGACTTGATAAGCGCAACCGCTGCGTGCCGCTCATGGTGAAGTGCTGCGTGACGACTCTTCCGCTCGTTCCAGTTCAACGACATAGATGCGGTGGGGATTCCAGTCGAGCTTTCTTTGTTGCTCTAGCGGGTCGTCACCGTAGGAAAACGGCGCGAGATGCGTGAGCACCGCAAACCGCGAATCCTCGCCCGCCAGCTCCAGACGCATCGCATGTTTCTTAGAGAACTCGGTCGCATGTGATTGGCTGATAGCGCCTTCGTCGAGTTGGATCACTTCGACCGCGTTAGCCCCCGGCTCGAAGAAGACAAGTCGCTCCCTGTCCGAGCTGATCTCGCAAGCCGGCCGCCGATACTGGTAGCCGTGCCGAAGACGGTCGACGAGCTTGACCGTTCCAGCCGCTGAGACTCTCCACAACTGAAAGCGTCGCTGAATTCCTGGGCCAAACGTCTTCAACAGCAGTAGGTCGCCGCCGCAGTCGGCTTCTCCGATAATCCAGTTCTTGGGTCTCATTGCCGAGCTCCGAGGTGTAGTAAGCTCACGAAGCCAAGGCTGGGCAGGGTTGCCGGTATACCGCTCAATTTTCAAGCCGTAACGCTTGTCGGCGAGTGAATCGTGGTGGACGCGGAAGGTCTTCCCGCACAGAGACGGGCTGATGGTGAGGAGACGACCGGGCACCTTCAGCCTTGTCTCCTCCTCCATCTTATCAAGGCGAGCGACGTTGACTACGCTCTTCCGAGCACCCACATAGGACGCGTAGGCTAAATGGTTGTCACCAAAAAAGGCAGTGTGGGACGCGGCGTAATCGGAGATGTCACTATCTCCTTCGGCGTTTACCGCATTCCATGGCGACGCATTCTCTAGGTAGTTGGCGGAGAACAGCGGGCTAAGCGTCGAGGTCGAGAGAAGCTGTAGGCCGTAGCGGTCAGAGTCCGATAAAATAGTGATCGCGAGTTTATCTCCGCCGTGTGAGACAATCGGATGAGCGTTGGCCACCGATTCCATGATGCGGAACGTATGTCCCATGCTCAGTTCGCCTTTCTGATCGATTGATCCCGCGTACACGACAAGCTGTTCCGGCTCGATCGACAAGGCGACCCAGCGGCGACCTTCGTCGAAAATCTTGATATCCGTTACCGGTCCGGGCACGCGAAGGGGATCACCCGTGCGGAACTGGTCGAGGTACACCGGAACAATCGCTCCAGCATGCGTCCCCACCAGCACCAGCGGCGCGGCCTCGGTCGACGCGATCGCGGTGATCATCTCATCGCTACAGCGCAGCCAACCACTACGCCCCAGAGCAGTCTGCGTCAATGACAACAGGATCAAACAGCACGGGATCAACGGTACGCGATGTGCGAGCAGATCACTCGCTGGCAAAAATCGGAGAGGAATCTTCACTACGCAGTGTCCTTAGCAATTTTTCTCGCTCGATCACGTTCTGTACCTTCCCACCGCGCACGACAATCGCCATGGGACTACGAACGTAGGGATTACCAATTAATTTGACGGCTGTTTCTCCTTCGGTACGTTCGCCCACGCCTCCAATCGGCTCCAGACGCCACGCACCATCCGAACCGGTCTCCCAAAGCATGAATCGCGGGAGCTGTACCAGCCGTTGCCGCTCCGATCGCCCCACCTTGCTCGCGACGAAGTCGCATTCGCCACATCCCTCCTTGCGTTTTATCGCAACATTCATATGCGGGCTGCGTGTCTTCGCATCCCGTACCATCCAGCACCGATTAGCCCGGCAACACCGAGGAGCCAGACAAGCTTTCGTTCGTACCAGGCAGGTGCGGGCGGATTCCACTGATAGGTACGATCTTCGGCGACATCCCGGACCCAAGCTCCCGCAGGAATCTCCATTTCAAACTCGCTGTCGCGGGCTGAATCCAAGACTTCAGCGACTTCGCAGCGGCATCGGTATTCATCTTGGGGACGGCCATCAGTGAAGTTGAATCGCTTCGCCCGAAGGCTTGCAACGCGAAACTCGCCCGAATCGTAATCGGTGTAGGAAACTTCACTGTCGATAGTCAACGTTTCATTCGTGAACCATCGCGAACGGACGACCCGATGTCGGTGACTCGGGTCCAGGTGCAGTTCGACGGTGGTTGTCACGCCTGGGTCCTCCCAGTTGTAACGAACTATGGTCACATGGCCGTTCTCCGTCTCCGCCTCCCTTTCATACCGCAAGTTGTGCTTGTCACGCAGTTCGGCGGGTGATGTATATCCCGCCGACGGCACGAAGAAGCGGCAATGCGCTTCCAGGATGGCCGTATCGGTAACCTGTCCGATGTTCGTGAGCCAACTGGTGCCGATCGCGTATTCGACGTGATACGGATCGGTCTCGGTATAGTGAGCTGGATTCTTGTCCGCAGGACGAAAAAGGTTGATCCCGTCGGCCGTTTTCGTTTGGATTGTAAACGTCGGATTCCACCTGCCCCTGTCCACGTTTGGAAGATGTTGTTCAAGCAAAACTCGAAACCTGTCTGTCTCTGGGTCGGCTAGAAACTCGTGGCGGTAAGCGTGCGAAACTTGCTCCGTGGGGAACCACTCCGAGATGTCTGCGGGGTTCCCATTGACGGGCATGTGCGCGTTGGGAAACGTAATCCGTTCCCCCGTCACGTGGTAATGCAAAATCGGCGACTCCGCCGCGATCGACTCCCAATCACGAATGATCTGATCCAGGTCTTGTGCGTGCGCGGTATCTGGGGTTAGGGATAGTGACCAGAGGAACAGGAACAGCAGAGGAATCGGGCTGCGGACATTTGCGCAGGCGATCCGGATCGTTCTGCTCATCATTGTTGATCT
>CAYWXT010000312.1:0-5456 GCA_964462125.1 uncultured Pirellulaceae bacterium
GTGACGATGAGGACGCCGATCGTGAGGATTCGCAACGGAGATCTGGGAGCTGGGCGGGTCAAAAACGCCGCGGCAGCCCGAACTTTTCAGCGTGCAAGTTCGGCTGGCGGCAACCAGCATCTTCCGTGAAAACGACGATGGGTGCATCTTGCAAGAGTGGAGGATCGGCCGCTGGTTCGTCTCGCTTCAGCCAATCAGCGATTATTTCAATAAATTCCCTCCCGCGCGCCTCCTTTCATGCCAGCCCTGCCGGTTGCTACCCTTGGTTCACCAGGGTGCCAGTTTTCGCCCTGAGTGTTGGAGCCCTCCCGCCCAAGAACGTCCATGGAAGCCGGAATCGTTGGCTTGCCCAATGTCGGAAAGAGCACGTTATTCAACGCCTTGACCAGCTCGCGTGCAGCCCAGAGCGAGAACTATCCATTTTGCACGATCGAGCCGAACGAAGGGATCGTCAGTGTTCCCGATGAACGTTTGGCGCGGATCACCCGATACATCGTCCCCCAGAAAGTGATTCCCGCCACGTTGAAGCTGGTCGACATCGCCGGGATCGTAAAGGGGGCCAGTGAGGGCGAGGGGCTCGGGAACAAGTTCCTCAGCCACATCCGCGAAGTGGATGCGATCGTCCAGGTGGTGCGTTGTTTTGACGACGCCAACGTGACACATGTGAGCGGGGCGGTCGATCCGCTCTCTGACATCGAGACGATCGAGACCGAGTTGATGCTGGCGGATCTGCAGTCGCTCGAGAACGCGATCGTCAAAGCCCAACGCGCGGCCCGTAGCGGGGACAAGGAGGCCAAGCTGCGGGTCTCGGCGATCGAGCGGTGCCAGGCTCACTTGGAAAGCGAACAGCCGCTTCGAACGCTGGTGTTGCCTCCCCCCGAAGCGGCAGCGATCAAAAGCTACGGGCTGCTGACCGCCAAGCCGATCCTGTATGTTGCCAACGTCGACGAATCGGATCTGCAGGGGTGCGATCCGTTGGTCCAGAGGGTCCGCGAGCATGCTGGGCCGGTGGGCGCGTCGGTCGTTTGCGTTTGTGCAAAGTTGGAGGCGGAGATCGCCGAACTGGACGAGCCCGATCGGGGCGAGATGCTGGCCGAGGCGGGCCTGGAGGAACCGGCACTGCACCAGATCGCGCGGGCGGCCTATCGCACACTGGGACTGCAGAGCTACTTTACCGCGGGAGACAAGGAGGTCCGCGCCTGGCCGGTGCCGGTCGGTGCGACCGCCCCTCAGGCGGCCGGTGTGATTCACAGTGACTTTGAACGAGGCTTCATCCGGGCGGAAGTCTATACGCTGGAGGATCTGGAGGCGTACGGTAGCGAGAAGGAACTTCGCCAAGCTGGCAAACTCCGCCTGGAGGGCAAGCAGTATGTCGTACAAGACGGCGACATCTGTCACTTCTTATTCAACGTATAACCGCATTTCCGCTCTGGGAGCTCACCTGATGAAACTGTTCGCCTTGATCTTTGCCTGCATGGTCGCACTTTGCTGGGGCACGTACGGCGCAACGCTATCCAACGCCCGGGCGCCAAAACCTGGCGAGTGGGGACCCTTCAAGCCCTATCTGTTCATCGGGATGGCGTATGTCGTGGTTGCCCTGATTGCTGGGCCGCTGATGATGCGGTTCGCCTTCAACGACAACTTTGATTACACCGGCAAGTACGCTCCGGCGATGAAATGGGGGTTCTTGGCCGGCTGTTTGGGAGCCTTCGGCGCGCTGTTCTTGACGGTCTCACTGACCACTGCGGGCGGCCGACCCGCCTACGTGATGCCCGTCGTTTTCGGCGGGGCCGTCACGGTCAATGCGATCGTCGCCTACTTCTCGCTCCACGAAGGAGAACGGACCAATCCCCTGATGTGGGTCGGGATGGCACTGGTCGCCATCGGGATCGTCTTCACCGCCAGCTTCACCCCTCACGGCCACCCGCCCGCGAAGCCGGCGACCGAGTCGGGGGTGACCGAGACGACCGGCGATTCAACGGCCGGTCCTGCGATGCCCGGCAGCGCGACGGTCGTGGTGGGAGCCAAACCGGACGAACCGGTCGGCGGGAACGACACGGACGTGGAAACAACGCGGGACGAGTCCTCCCCACCGGAATGATTGACCCGGCATGATGGCAAGGGGTTCCAACCGTTCGACCGACGAACAAGCCGCGTGGGATCGCGTTCACGCGATCGATGCGGCGGTCGCGCACCTCTGGATGGTGCGCACCTTCCTCAAGCACTGTGACGAATCGGAGGATGACGAAGACCTCCGGGAGATCGTCCGGGACGTCTACGACTTCATCCTCGCATTGGGCTCCCTCGAGGATGTCGAGGACCCGCAAAAGTATCTCAAGCAGGCCAAGAAGAAGCACTCCCGGCTTCGCCGCGCGACGGAGTTTTATGAGCAGATCCAGCCTGAGGTGAGCGGCCACACGAACTTCGTGATGGCGGCCAAGTCGCTGCGGATCGCCACCGATCGGATCGCGGAGAATCTCCCGCGGCCGGCGTGAAGGCGCTCATCGGTCGCTGGCGTAGCGCTGCAGGAACGCGGCGGCGGCGTCAGCGACGAAGGTGAGATCGCGCGGATTGTCCATCAATAAATGGTCGGCGCCGACCAGCGCCACCAGGCTGGCGGGGATCTCCCCGGCGCCGCCCTGGATAAGACCCTGGATACGAATCGCGTGGTCAAACCCGACCGTCGTGTCGGCCGGGGAATGAAACAGCAGCGTGGGGACGGTGACCCTGGCGATGTGGCTGGGCAGGTCCTGCTGGCGAAAGTCCTCCAGCATCTGCCGGCCGATGGTCCAGCGCCGCCCTCCGATGGTGACATGCCCGACCCCGTCGCGTTCGATGGCGGGGGCCCGTTGTGCGAGCAGCGTTGCCAGGTGCTCGGTGTCGCTCGGGGCGGCGACGGTCACGACCGCTTGCAGGGCATCACGCGAGTCGGCCGTAGCGGCGCCAGCGAACGCCAACGACGCCGCACCGCCGAAGCTGTGTCCGACGAGCGCCGAAACGGGCCCGATTTCTCGCGTGGCGAAGTCGATGGCGGCATGGAGATCGCGGAGATTGGAGCTGAAGTTGGTGCTGGAGAAATCGCCTTCACTATCACCCAGGCCGGTCATATCGAACCGCAGCACGGCGAAGCCGCGATCGGCCAACCCGCGGGCGATCCGCACGATCGTCTTCATGTCCTTGCTGCAGGTGAAACAAGGGCTGAAGACGACGACGGCCAGTGCATCGCGATCTTGAGGACGCTCCACGATACCGGCCAACCGCAACCCGGCCTGGTTGGCAAAGCGGACGCGATGGGAGGTTCTCCTCACGGCCGGTTACGATTCCGGGATTGTCGCGGCGTTGACACGTCCCGCCCGGAATGCCTCCGCCATCGCTTTGGGAACCTCCGCCTCGGCCAAGACCAACCGCGATCGGTTCTCGGTCACCCGCGCCTTCATCTGCTGCTCGACAGCGATCGCTTCGGCCCGCCGGCGTTCCGCCTTGGCCCGGGCGACGCGAACATCGGCTTCGGCCTGATCGGTCTGCAGCCGCGCCCCGATGTTCTCTCCCACGTCAATGTCGGCGATATCGATCGAAACGATCTCGAAGGCGGTCTGCGCGTCGAGCCCGCGCGAGAGCACCACGCGGGTGATCATGTCGGGGTTTTCGAGCACATTGAAATGGGATTCCGCCGATCCGATGGAGCTGATGATCGCCTCGCCGACGCGGGCGATGATGGTGTCTTCGGTCGCCCCGCCGATCAGCTGTTCCAGATTCGTGCGGACCGTCACTCGCCCACGGACCTGCAACTCGATTCCATTCTTGGTGATCGCGCTGAGCGTCGTCTTGCCGCTCCGCCGGGGGTCGGGGCAGTCAATGACCTTGGGGTAGACACTCGTCTGGACCGCATCGAGCACGTCGCGTCCGGCCAGGTCGATGGCCGATGCCTGATCGAAGTCGAGTGGGATTTCGGCGCGATGGGCGGCGATGATGGCGTGGATCACGTTCATCACGTTGCCGCCCGCCAAATAGTGCGCCTCCAACCGCCGGGTGCTGATCCCGTCGTCGCGGCTGACATTCAATCCCGCCTGGGCCGACATCACCTTCGCCTGGACGATGACGTTCGGATTGACTTTGGTAAAGTGCATCCGGATCAGACTGAACAGCGACACGTCGGCGACCGACATGTACGCCTGGAACCAAAGCTTCCCGTAGCGGACGAAAAAGAAACCCAATACGGCGAACAGCAACAGCAGAAAGAGGATGCCGACCAGCATCAACAGGGCACTGAAGCCAGGGCCCGCTTGGCCCAGCATCGCCGGAGCGGGCAACGACGATTCGGCAGCGAATGATTCCACAGCGGACAAATCTCCCGCGGATGACGGCGGACCGACGAACAAGGCAGAGCCAGCGGTGGAGGCGAGGAGAGTAAAAGAAGGCAGGGGGGACTTGAGCACCGTAGCATTCTCCGTCGGGGTACGGCATCGGACTGGGCCGATCATGGCCGGTCGTCGCCAATCATTCCGAACATCGGCATTCCGCTCCGCGGCGGAATCCGCCATAATCATAGGGCTTGGCGCAAGCTCCGGAAAGTCAGGGCGGGGTGCGAAAAATCTGACCCCATCGTTTCGAAACGGTTAATCTTAAAGAAAGGACGACCGTCGGGGTCAAACACGAGGCAGGAGCAGAATGATGCGGCAGAATTGGAAACCGGGGGATTGGGCGGTTTATCGCAAGAGCAAGCGGAGCGTCTCACCGGGACGGCGAGCGGCGAACGTGGTCGCCAGCTCCAAGGGGGAGACCTACACCTATGTGGTGGACAAATTTTGGGTCGTGGAAGCGACCTTGCCCGACGACCGACTGCGGCTCCGTACCGCCCGGGGGAAAACGCACGAGATCAGTGCGGACGACCCAAGTCTCCGCCGTCCCAGCTGGCTGCAGCGCCTTTTATGGCGGAATCGCTTTCGCACGGTCGAGCAGAGCTTGCAGAGGCCCCACTTCGCGGCGTGATACGATTCATGCCCGTTTGGCGAGTGCGTTGGCAACCTTTTCCGGGTCGTCGGAGGCGACCAGGTATTCGATCTGATCCGCGGGGAGGCCGATTTTCTCGAGGTGGCTCGCCAGCCGCTTCCAGACCTGGGCCCGCTTTTTTCCCTCGCTCAGATACAGCTCGCCGACCGCTTCCTGAGCCTTTTGCAGCCCGATCGCGTCGCGATGCTTGTAGTAGTTCTTGATGATCCGTTCTTGGTGGCGGTTATGCGATGCGGACATGCTCGGCGAGTTCTCCGACGTGGCGTCTTGGTTCGACAGACCGATTATCGGCAGCCCCTTTGGTGTTCTATAGTAAGCCGAGTCGGAATCGAAGACCCAGTTCCTTTTCCTGGAAAGTGCCCAAGCATGACCGTTTGCCGAGGCGTTCGGGGGGCCACCACCGTGGAGGCGGATGACCGCGAGCAGGTCCTGCGTGCGACGCGGCA
>CAYWXT010000313.1:0-5424 GCA_964462125.1 uncultured Pirellulaceae bacterium
ATCGTGAAGCGGTCAAAGCCGATCGCCACCAGCAGCGAATCGATCACCGCAACCGCTTCAATGTCGGCCAGTACCGATTCGGTCCCGACCGTGTCGAAGTCGCACTGGTAAAACTCCCGATAGCGGCCATCCTGTGGCTTTTCCCCACGCCACACCGGCGCGATGTGATAACGCTTGAACGGAGTCCCGAGCGTGCCGATATGCTGGGCGGCAAACCGGGCCAGGGGGACGGTCAGGTCGAACCGCATTCCGACCTCACGCCCCCCGTTGTCCCGAAAACGATAAATTTGCCGGTCCGTCTCCTCACTCCCCTTCCCCGTTAAGATCTCCAAGTGTTCCAGTGTCGGTGTGTCGATCGGCGCAAAACCGAACGAGCGGAAGACCTGGCGGGCCGTCTCCATCAATTGTTCCCGCGGGATCATCGACGCGGGCAGGTAATCACGAAACCCTTTCAGGGTCCGCGGCGAAATCAATGTCATGGATCCAGCTTTCTTGCTCCCCCTCCCGCCCGACTCTGTCTGAAAGGATTGGGGGTGAGGGGAGGTCGCGTCTTAACGGCGGGAGAGCTCTAGGCGAGTGGCAGCCTCGTCGGCTTGCGGCTACGCAGGGAATGCGAATCCGGCAACGACCGATCGGGGAATTGGGGGCCGAACATGGCGTCCGCATACTCGTCGATCTGCTCCGGCGTTTCAAAGTACATTTCGTAACACCAATCGTCCTCGAATTCGCACTCGTCGGTCGTGTAGTCGCGACAGATCTGGGGACGGGTCTCGTAAATTCCGCACATGTAATCGTCCCGAAGATGCTTGCATGTCGTATGGATGAGCAGGTACCACACGTCATCATCGACGAAGACCGATGCCCGGTCGTGCAGCAGATACCAACGCATGAAGTCGAAGTCGCGGCGGGACGCCGGTTCGTCGATCGGCAGGGCAAAGTAATGACAGCACTTGGCCGTACAATATTCACACAGATTCGCCCCCTTTGGGACCTGATCGCGTCGCCGTTTCCCCGGACGCGTTGCCGTTGCCATGAGGATTCTCCTTTTTTCCAGCAAAGCGTAGCAAAACGGGCGGTCACCGAGAATGCCCCCCGAACTTCGTGCCCTCCCCTGCGTTCCCACCCCCATACCGTTGCACCCACGTTTTTTCAGAGCCAGTTCACATGGAAGTCGTCATCACCGCCCTCGGCCCCGATCACTGTGGCTTGGCGGATCCCATCATCCATCACGTGACCGGGCGTGGTGCGCGGATCGCCGAGATCCAAATGTACGACCACGACGAAGAGCAACTCTTCGCGATGCTCTGCCGCATCGAAACCGACGAGGACCAATTCAGACCGCTCGTCGATGCGATGCAGCAGATCGGCGAGCACACCGGGTTGTCGATTCGCGTGTGGAGCAGCGAGCGGCATGCCGAGCGCCCCCGACTGGCGGTCTGCGGTACCTTTGTCGAACACACTCCCCGTGCCGTCCTGCAGGCGGTTCGCGACGGGACGATCCGCGGCGAGGTCCCGGTGCTAATCTCCAATCGCCCCAAGCTGGCCGGGCTGGCCGAAGCGTATCGGATCCCGTTCCGCATGATCGGGGATGAGAAGGGGGCCGCGGACGAGGCGGCGATGGTTGCGGTTTTCGACGAGTTCGATATCGACTACGTGGTACTGGCCCGCTACATGCGAATCTTGTCGGCAAGCACCTGCTGGCAATTTGCCGGTGGACGCATCATCAATCTGCACCACGGCTTGCTTCCCGGTTTCCCAGGCTTCCGGCCTTACCATGACGCTTACAACGCCAGGATGTTGACATTCGGCGCGACCTGCCACTTCATCATTCCCGAACTCGACGCCGGCAATCAAACCATCAACCAGCGGACCTTCGCGGTGCCTCCGGGAACGCCGCTCTCAGCGATCATCACCGAGGGAGAACGGGTCAACGAGCCGGCATGCCTGGTCGAAGGCGTCCGCCGCGTGGTCAACCGCGAGGTGTACCTCCATTTCCACCGTGTCGTGGCGAGGCATCGCGCCGACGGCGTGGGTCACTCGTGACGCAAGGCGTCGATGGGGTTCATCTTGGCAGCCCGGATGGCGGGGTACAGTCCACTGACCAGGCCGACGAAGACGGCGATGCCGACGGCCAGCGGAATGGTCCCGTAAACGATCGTCGGTTCCGCTTCCCGAATCGCATCGGGCAACGCCGCGAACTTGTCCGGGAATCCCGTTCGGACACCCCAGATCAGCCCCTTGTACATCGGCGGCCCGAGAAAGCCGAGCAGGATCCCGAGCGTGGCCCCGGCGAAACTGAGCACGATGGTCTCGACCAGGAATTGACGGACGATGTCCGACCGCTTGGCCCCGAGTGCTCGGCGAACCCCGATCTCGCGAGTCCGTTCGGTAACACTGGCGAGCATGATGTTCATGATCCCGATCCCGCCCACGATCAGCGAGATGCAGGCGATCAAAATCCCGATACCGAGAAACATCAAACGCAGATTGCGCGCCTGCTCGAGCAACTCCAGCGGTACGACCGTGGCGACATCGTTGAGCTCCGCGTGCTTGGGCTCCAGCAGGTTCTCGATCATCGCTGCGGACGACTTCACTTGAGAGACGTCGGCGACCTGCAACGTGATCTGGTTCAGCTCCATGATTTCGACCTGGAACTGGCCGCTGCGGCGGGTCACGATCGTGTCCCCGATCCGCTTCTGCAGCGTCTCGATCGGGATGTAGATGTCAGCCGAGAAATCTTGGGAATCGAGCGACCCGCCGATCGCGGCGGACGGATTGCGGTGCTCCAGGACGCCGACGACTGTGTAAAAGTCCGAATGTTCCGGGATGTAGACGCGTTTGCCGAGCGGCTCCTCGTAAGGAAACAGTCGCGCGGCGACACCGGCCGACACCACGCAGACAGTGTCCCGGCGCATCCCGTCCAGATCGGTCAGAAAGCGGCCCCCTCGCTCACGAAGTTTGAGCCGCGTCACGTCGGCGTAACCTGGCGTGCAGCCGACTAGGCGTCCGTCGACCATGCGGTCTTGGTACGTGAATTGACGGCGGATTTCCCGGACCGGAATGGCGGTCTCGACGGTCGGCACGGCGGATAGAATCCGCTCCAACTCGGACCGCCGCAACCCGTACTGGGTCGCCGCCCGCCCGCTCAGTTTTTCCTCCGGAGGCTTGACGCTGCGGACGATGATCGTCGTCGACCCCAACGACTCGATCTGCCGCTGCACCTGGTCACTGGCCCCTTGGCTGACTGCGGTCAAGACGATCACAGCCCAGACCCCGATCAAGATCCCAAGCATCGTCAAGCCGGTTCGCAAGGGATGCAGCGCGAGGCTTTTCACCCCCAACTCGAATGTACGGAGCCATATCATCATGGGACGTTATTCGTTTCCGTTATTGCTGGGCCTGGAGTTCCTGAATCCCCGCTCGCTGGGCTTCCCGCGCCGCCTTGCGAGACTCTTCATCGTTCCGAGTGTCGCTGTACAGCAGTCCGTCTTTCAGCCGCACGATCCGCTTGCCGCGGGCGGCGACGTCGTCCTCGTGAGTGACCATGATCACCGTTCGCCCCTCCTCGTTCAGTTCATCGAAGAGCGTCAAGATTTCGTCGGTCGTGGTCGAGTCGAGGTTCCCCGTCGCCTCGTCGGCAAGCACAAAGAAGGGATCATTGACCAGACTTCGGGCGATCGCGACCCGTTGCTGCTGGCCCCCGGAAAGCTGCATCGGCCGGTGGTCCAAGCGGTCGGCGAGCCCAACCCGCTCGGCAAGCCGAACGGCCCGTTCGCGTTCTTTCGGCCCCAGTCTCCCCTGGTAATACAGGGGGACCTGGATGTTCTCCACCACCGTCAATTGCTGGATCAAGTTGTACGATTGGAAGACGAACCCGATCCGGTGGCAGCGAATCTCGGCCAGCTCATCATCGGTCATCGCGGCGATGTCGTCGTCCCCGAGAAACAAGCTGCCGGCGGTCGGCTTGTCGAGGCATCCGAGCAGGTTCAACAGCGTGCTCTTGCCGCTCCCCGACGGCCCCATGATCGCCACGTAGTCCCCTTCTGGCACGTCGAACGATACGCCGCGCAGCGCGCGGACCGTCTCGCTCTTGAGGACATACTCCTTGGTCAGGTCGCGGATCGAGGTCGCCAGTTTGCCAGGCGAGGCGCCGTCGTGCTGTGGCGTTTCGGGGGCGCCGTAGGCGTGGGTCACACTCATTCGCTGCCACCCTCGCCGCGTTGCTGCTGGGCCGCTGCCTGGTTGTTCTTTGGCGGTCCCGCCGAATCGTTGGCGCCGCCCGTGTTTGCGGGAGGGCCGTCGGCCCTGTCGCCGCCGGGGCCTCGTTGGTGACGCGGGCCACCCTCGCCACCTTCACCTCCAGGACGAGTGTCGTTTTGGCTCGAGGGATCGGCCACAGCCGGATCACCGGCCAAGGCGTTGGTTTCGGCACGCTGACGGATCTCGTCGAGGTCGCTGTTGTCCTCCCGCTCGATCTCAGGAAGGTCCAGCAGGGTGAGATGTTGGCGAAGGTTCAAGATGACCGACTCGCCCTCGTCAAGCCCCTCGGAGATGCTGGCCATGGAATCATTGGTCGCGCCGATTTTGACCGTGCGGGTCTCGAAGCGGTCTCGCACCTTCATGCCGGGTTGCAGAGGTTTCTGAACGAGCGTGTACATCTCGCCGCCATGCTCGTACAAACCTTGAATCGGGATCTGCAGTGCATCGGGGAGTTGCTCGACAAAGATCTGCGCCGCCGCGGTCATCCCAGTGCGGATCTGATCCGGTGGGTCGAGGATCTCCACGATCGTCGCGTATTCCTTGACCGAACCACTCATCCATCCTCCCGGCTCGGCATAGCGGTTGACCTTGTACACGCGTCCTTGGAGTGTCAAGCCGGATAAGGCCTCGATGGAGATTCTCGCCGGCATTCCTTCTTCGATCAAAGTCACCTGAGACTCGTTCACGTTGCACCGGACCTGCATCTGGCTCGGGTCGGGCAAACGGATGATCGCCTGCCGTTCGCGAACCTCCGCTCCTGGTTCGACGACGAATTCGGCATTGCCCCCGCGGCGACTGTAGCGGTTGGCGTGCACGACGACGCCGTCGGTCGGCGCCCGCATCACACAATTCGCAATCTGCCGCTTGTAGTCCTCCAACTCCGCCGTCTCTTCTTCCAATTCGCTCTCGGCCGCCGTCAAGTTCGTCTCTGCTGATTCGATATCGCTCTCGTACTGCACCAGCATCTTCTCGCGGGTCAAATTTTCGAGCACGTCCAGCTTCTGCTCTTCCGCTCGAAGCTTGTTCACCGCGTTGATGACCGCGAAGTTGTCCGCCTCCAACTGCAGCTCCTTGACCAACCCCTTGCCAACCAACCGTTCTGTGCTTCGCAACGTCAGCCGTGCCTTCCTCAGATCCTGCTCGGCGATCAACATTTCCCGCTCG
>CAYWXT010000314.1:0-5403 GCA_964462125.1 uncultured Pirellulaceae bacterium
GCCGACTTGGAAATAGACCACGTCGTTCGTGCCGTCGTCGCGGCCCACGCGGCGGTCAATCGCGTCCCAGCGGTAGAAGAGCGGTCTCCTCGCCCGGCACCGACTCGCGATACAGCATCCGCTCCAAGCGGTCGAGCGTCGTCACCATCTGGTTCCACTCGGTGACCACCTCCAGGGTCGCGCGAGTGTTGCCGTCACCGCGATCGAACCCCCGTTCACTGACTTGTACCGTTCCCGCCAAGACCGCCATGGGCCGCTCGGAGGCCGGCTCGTGCGCCGCCTCAGCCGGCTGTTGATCGAGCGGCAGCACCTGTTGCATCGCCTGGTGGACAGCCCAGATCGCTGCCTTGCGGCCCGATTCCGCTTGAACCACCGTTCGCAGGGTCCCTGATTGCACGTAATATTTTCCCATCGTGTGGCCTCGCTGGTGTGGGCAGGCTGGTTGCCTGCGTTGGTTTTGGCGCTGCAGGCTGGTGGCCTGCGGTATTTGATTCATCGCAGGTGGCGGGACACCTCTGGTCATCCCCCGATCTTTTTTTGCACGACGACTGAATGACACCGATGCAAATGCAGGCGGAGGCGACGATGAAAACGAACGACGAGACGATCATCATCGGTGGCGGATTGGCGGGATTGGCGTGTGCGACGCGTCTCTCCCAGTCCGGCGGCCGCGGATTCCTCCTGCTCGAAGCGACCGATCGGGTCGGGGGGCGTGTGCGGACCGATCACCTGGACGGGTTCACCCTGGACCACGGTCTTCAGGCCCTGCTCACCGCCTACCCGACCTGTCGTGAGTTGCTCGATTACGACGCCCTGCGGCTGCGACGATTCGAGCCTGGGGCGCTGATCCGCCGCTCGGGCCGGTTCCGCGTTCTGGGCGACCCGTGGCGGAACCCCAGCCAGGCGTTGGCCTCGGCGATGAACCCGGTCGGCAGTGTGGGGGACAAACTCCGAGTCGCCCAACTTCGCCGCCGGAGCCGGGAGGGTTCTCTGGAGGATCTCTATCGCCGCCCGCAAACGACCACGGCGGAGCGTTTGCAGGCCGAGGGGTTCAGCACGCAGATGATCGACCAGTTTTGGCGGCCGTTTCTCGGAGGAGTCTTTCTCGACGAGTCGCTGCGTGCCCCGAGCCGGATGCTGGAGTTCGTCATTCGGATGTTCGCCTCCGGTGATGTCGCGGTTCCCGCGGACGGGATGGCGGCGATCCCGCGGCAACTCGCTGACCGCCTTCCGCAAGGTTCCTTGAGGTTTCGCGCCACGGTGAGGCAGGTTCAACTCGATCGGCACTCCGAGTCGAATCGGGTGCAGGTGGGGCTGGCGAGCGGGGAATGGCTCGCAGCGGATCGTTTGGTGATCGCGACCGAAAGCGATGCCGCAGCGCGATTGCTGGGCGATCGCGAACTCGCGACCCCCTGGTCAGGGACAACGACCGTCTACTATGCCGCCGACGACCGGCCCGACCGCCGCGGGATGATGATGCTGCGGGGCGACGAATCCGGGGTGATCCAGTCGGCGGTGGTGCTCAGTAACATTGCCCCCGAATATGCTCCGCGGGGAAAATCGCTGATTTCGGTCACCGTCGACGCCGAGGCGCATGATCCCGAGACGGGTAACGGGGAGAGACTTGACCGGCGAATTCGTGAACAATTGCGTTGCTGGTTCGGGCCGGCGGTGGACAACTGGCGGCGATTGCGTATGTTTCGCGTTCCCTATGGCCTGCCGCAGGTCGAGCTCGATCCGGTGTTGCGGCCGGTCGAGGTGACTCGGTTGCATGAGGAAACGGTCGCTGCGGGGAGCTTGTTCATTTGCGGGGACCACCGCGAGACGGCAAGTATCCACGGCGCCCTCCATAGCGGCCTTCGCGCCGCGGAGACAATTTTGAATTCGGCGTGACAAGGGGTCTGTGAAATGCATGAGTTCCTACGCGGCCCCTACCCGGCGACCCGGATGAGGCGGGTCCGCCAATCTGCTTGGTCGCGGCGTCTGGTGGCCGAGAACCGGCTCAGCGTCGATGATTTGATCTGGCCGCTGTTCGTCTTCGATGGCTCTGGGACGCAATCGGTGGCCAGTTTGCCGGGCGTCGATCGGTTGGGGACCGACCGTATCTTGGAGGCCGCCGACCGGGCCTGGCAGCTCGGCATCCCGGCGATCGCATTGTTCCCGGTGACCGATCCGAACCTCAAGACAGACGAGGCCCGGGAGGCGGTGAACCCGGAGAACCTGGTCTGCCGCACCGTCTCCCGAATCCGCGACCGGGTCGGTGATCGATTGGGGATCATCTGCGACGTGGCCCTCGACCCCTACAGCAGTCACGGCCAGGACGGCTTGGTTCGTGACGGCGAGGTGATCAACGACGAAACGATTCGCGTGTTGTGTCGCCAAGCCGTCATCCAGGCCGATGCCGGCTGCGACATCATCGCCCCGAGCGACATGATGGATGGCCGCATCGGGGCGATCCGCCAGACGCTCGACGCAGCTGGCCATCAGGGCGTTCAAATCATGTCCTATGCAGCGAAATACGCCAGCGCGTTCTATGGGCCGTTTCGGGACGCCGTCGGTTCAGCCGCCAATCTTGGCGGGGGCGACAAGAAGACGTACCAGCAGTCGCCGGGGCAAACCGACGAGGCAATGCACGAGGTCGCGCTCGACTTGGCCGAAGGGGCCGACAGCGTCATGGTTAAACCGGGCATGCCATACTTGGACGTCGTTCAACGGGTCAAGACGACGTTCGGCGTGCCGACGTTTGCCTATCAGGTAAGCGGGGAGTACGCCATGCTCAGCGCGGCCGCTGGCCACGGTTGGCTTGACCGCCGGGCGGTGGTGCTGGAGAGTCTACTCGCTTTCAAACGTGCCGGCGCCGACGGCGTGCTGAGCTACTTCGCGGCGGAGGTCGCTGGATGGTTGAACGAACCATGAGGGCCGATTGAACCATGAGGACCGATTCAAGAATGGTCGACGAGCGAAACGTGACGGCGGTCACCGCGACCCCAGCGACCGAGCCAGCCTTGCACGCGCTGGCCGCCCAGGCGACCGCGAGTTTCGCCTGGCAGTGGGACGAGGTATCGATCGCCGGTCGCCCCTGGTCACTGGCGGTGGCCTCGGACCCGGAGGGGATGTTGATCGATGCCTGCGAGCGTCAAGATGCTGGCGAATCGGGCGTCATCGATCCGTTTTGGGCAACCACATGGCGGGCCGCGGCGGGACTCGATCGATTTCTCGACCGCGTGGAACTGCGTGGGCTCCCCATGCTCGAAGTCGGTTGTGGTACCGGCCATGCTGGGATCGCGGCGATCCTTCGCGGCGCCGAGGTTGTCTTGACCGACGGCGTCGACGATCCGTTGATGTTGGTGCGGATGAGCACCTGGCCGCTTCGCGAGCGCTGTCGGGTGCAGCGATTGCGTTTCGGTTTGGACCGCCTTGCGGACGCCCCGTTCCCGCTGATCCTGGGCAGTGACGTCACCTACCTGCGGTCTTTGTGGCCGCAACTCGATCGCTCCCTCCGCGATCATCTGGCGCCCTCTGGAGAGGTCTTGCTGAGCGATCCGTTTCGCCTCATCGCCAATGAGTTCCGCGATTGGATCCAAGAGCGCGGTTGGTGTTATGAAGAGCATGCGGTTCGGCTTGACGATGCCCCCGAGCATCCGATCCGCGTGATGCGGCTTTCAATCCGAGTTTAGCGTCGTGGTCAGAGACGGCGTCTCGAAAGCCTCGGGGCTGGCAGGGTATTGAGCGACGAGTTCGGTTCCGACGATGTAACAGGCATCGTTGACGCGGCGACAGTTGGCAACGCGTACTTCGACCCAAAACGTCACCAGCACCACCCGGACGATCTCCGCCGGGTACAACGCGATTGGCGTCACCAGTCCGAGTCCCCGCCGTGATAGATCGCGGGTAAAGATCCCAATGGGCTGGTCGCTTCGAGGAAATGCCGGGAGCGGTTGGACGAACCACAACAAGGCGGGCGTGCGAGCTTTGAGCCGCTGGTGCCGACGACGATCATTGTGGCAGGGGGCCGCGACGCCCTTCTCGTCGAAGAAGTCGTCCCATTCGGGAGGTAGCCGAATGTTCCAATCGATCGCGTGGGTCAGTTCGCGAAGTCGCGCTGAATAATCGAAGTCCAGCATCGAAGTATCTCCGGATCAAACGCGGTTCCGCAGTCACGATTCTGCAGTTCCAACGCCTGACGTCGTGACATAGGCGAGCGGTAAGGGCGGTAGCTGGTCAAGGCCTCGAACACGTCGACGACGGCACAGATCTTGGCCCAAGGGTGGACTTCCTGATCGACGGCACCGACCGGATAACCTTTGCCGTCGATCCGTTCGTGATGTTGATAGACCATCATCAGCTGGCCTTGATTCAACTCCAAACGATGAGACAAGCGGTGAAACCCCACCGTTGGGTGCGTCTGGATTGTGTGGAATTCCTCCTCGTTCAACCTGCCCGACTTGGAAAGAATCTTGCCGGAAATCTCAAGCTTGCCAACGTCGTGAAGCAGCCCCCCAATGGTGATCTGCTCCAACTCTTGCTGGCCCATCCCCAACTCGGCAGCCAAAATGGCGGAGTAAAATCCGACATTCGTCACATGGGTGAAGGTGGAATAGTCGTGATAGAGAACGCGAAACAAGTCGCCAGCGGCAAACTCGTGGTTCGCAATGATCTCCGATGCCATGTTGCCGAGCTTGGTCACCGCCTCCACCGTTCCATCCATGTCCTCGGAAGCGAACGAAGTTTCCAGAACGTCTCGTACGACCTCATTCAGGGCGCCGACGCGTCTCGCAAAGGAGATGCCGCCTGTATCACTCTCGGCGACTTCCCGCAGGTACTCTTGGTAGCGGTACCTCGAGGCTCGGGGGATGTAAAGCTGCTTGACCCCCCGTTCACGGAGGCGATCGATGTCAGCGGGGCCGAGTGGGACGTCACGGCTGCGGTAGAGGATGAATTTGGCCGTTTCCGCGTCGGGCTTGTAAAGGTCGAGCCCGACGTTCGCCTGAGGGACAAGCGTGGAAAGTGTGACCGGTAGAAAACCCAATGCGTTCATCTGTTCGCCCCATGGACTGCGTTCAGAACGGTCCGCCGCGGAGACCTCGTGATCGACCAAGCGTAGCCCCCCATACGATCCGCAGCGCAACGGCGCTAAAGTGATTGGAAGAGATTCTGCATGTGGAATCTCGTGCGACCGCATCAACCGGACGATGGTGATATCCCTTCGCGGTCCCCCTCGGATTCGGTACGATGGCGATCGCCCCCTGCAGGCGATTCTCGGTCAAGCACCCATCAATTTCCGACCAGCAGCGCACGCTTTATCACCCCGAGCCAGATGTCAGCGGTCAACCAGGCGTCGAACACCGATCATCACAACCACGATCGCCACTGCGTCGCGGTGGCGGTGGTCACGGTCAGTGA
>CAYWXT010000315.1:0-5276 GCA_964462125.1 uncultured Pirellulaceae bacterium
TAGGCTCTGTCAGAAAACACCCATCGCACCATGATTAGAAGTGCGGCCGCCCTCCCAGCAACGACCCTCCCGCGCGCGGGAGGGTGATGATTGTCGCTTCGCGAGCGTCGCTCGCGTTTTCTGACAGAGCCTAGGCGACGATGTCGTGGACCACGTTGCCGTGGACGTCGGTCAGGCGGAAGTCGCGGCCGGCGTAGCGGTAGGTGAGTTGCTTGTGGTCGAAGCCCAGCAGGTGCAGGATGGTCGCGTGCAGATCATGGACGTGAACCCGATTCTCGACCGCTTGAAAACCAAACTCGTCGGTCGCCCCGTGCACATGGCCTCCCCGGACCCCGCCACCGGCCAGCCACATGGTGAAGCCGTAATGGTTGTGGTCGCGGCCGCTGGTCGTGCCGGCGTTGGCGCCCGGTTTGGGGAGCTCGACCGTTGGCGTGCGGCCGAATTCGCCCCCCCAGACCACAAGGGTTTGATCGAGCAAGCCACGCTGTTTGAGATCGCGCAGCAGGGCGCCGATCGCCTGGGAGCACTCGCCAGCTAAACGGCGATGGTTCTTTTCGATCCGGTCGTGGCTGTCCCAGGGTTGGCCGTTGCCGTGCCAGAGTTGAATGTAACGGACGCCCCGTTCGACCAGCCGCCGTGCGATCAGGATCTGCCGCGCCTGCACGGTGTCACCATACATTTCGCGAATCGCTTGCGGTTCGTGGCTGATGTCGAACGCGTCGCTCGCTTCCATCTGCATGCGGTAGGCCAGTTCAAAGCTGTGCACCCGCGCCTCCAACGCCGCATCCTGCTGCCGCGCCTCTTGATGGCGGCGGTTGAGCTGTTGCAACAGATCGAGCTGGCGGCGCTGCTCGGGACGTCCCACCCCCGCGGCGTTGCGGATGTTGGCGATCAGCCGCTCGATCTCCTCATGCTTGGTGTCGATGTAGGTTCCCTGGTAGGCCCCAGGCAAGAAGGCTGACTGCCAGTTCTCCGCTCCTTTGATGGGATACCCACCGGGGCTCATGGCGATAAAGCCGGGCAGATTCTGGTTCTCGCTCCCCAGCCCATAGGTGATCCAGGAGCCGACCGAGGGGCGCACGAACTGCGAGTCGCCGCAGTTCATCAGCATCAACGAAGGTTCATGGTTGGGAACGTTGGCGTGCATCGAGCGGATGACGCAGACGTCGTCGATCATCTCGCCGACATGCGGAAACAGATCGCTGACTTCGATGCCACTCTCACCGTACTTGCGGAACTTGAATGGAGAGCGGTAGGCGGCCCCGGTTTCGCGCTCGGTGCGCAGTTGCATCGGCAGCGACTTGCCGTGGTGCTTGTCCAACGCCGGCTTGGGGTCAAACGTATCGACCTGCGATGGTCCGCCGTTCATGAACAGATGAATCACCGCCTTGGCCCGCGGCGCGAACTGCGGCGGCTTGGGATGCATCGGGTTGGCATGCGGGGCCGCGAGGAGCTGATTCGAGTCGTCGGCGAGTACGCCGGCCAGGGCGAGGCTGCCCAGGCCGATGCCGCTCCGCTGCAGGAACTCACGGCGCGTTGCCGGTCCGCCGCGGGCCGCGGGCAAAAGGATTCGTGGATCGGTACCTGCCATGATTGTCTCCAATACTCAATCGACGAATGCGAACTCGTTGCACAACAACAGCACCTGAGCCAACTGGACCCAGCGGTCGGTGTCCGCGGGGAGCGCCAAGCTTTGCGATTCGGCAGCAAAATCGGTGGCTGCGTCCCATTGGAATCCGGCTTCCCAATCCGCCGTCTCCGACTCGATCAGGTGCACCTGCGGCGCCCACTGAAAACCATCGAAGCTGGGGTTTTCTCGGCATTCAAGGATGAAGTCGATCGTGTCGCCAGCCTGCACCTGGATGCCATCGGCCGACGTGTCGACTTCGTTCCCGAACGCTTGCCAAGTGCCCTGCACCCCATGGCGGTTGGAGACGACTCGCCCCTGAACCCCGTCGCCCCGTTGTTCAGGGTGCTTCAACTGACCTTCGATCCGTACCACACCGTTGACGGGCGAGACCCAACGGCGTATGGCGCTCTGTTGAAGGTTCGAGCCCGGATGCCCACCGCCAGCGGTCAGTCGTAGATAGCCGAGTTGCGGATCGGGAAATTCGCCAGACGCCTGCCACGCCTGGCCGCTGTAATGAGGCAACGGGGTGAACTGAACCTCTTCCCTCTGGGCATCGAAATGGCCGAAACCAAATCGCCAGCCGCTTGGTTCCTGCGTCTCGCTCTCGTCCTCGAGCGTTTCCTCCGCCGCGAGAAACTCGAGGGCCATTTGCCGTTCTTGCTCGTCCGGATCGCGAGACAGGGCGCGGCGGTAGAGTGTTTCGACTCGTTCCGCGTCTGCATTGATCTCCGCGGTCTGTTCGGCCAATGCGGCCGCTTGCTCGATGACGAACGAGGAGTTCATCAGGTACAGCGCCTGCTGCGGCACGGTCGTTTCCGCCCGCGTCGCTTGGCTGGCGTCGGGGCTGGGTAGATCGAAACTGGCCAACAGCCCCGGCACGTCCTCGCGATCGATATAGGCATACAGCGCGCGGCGGTTTGCGTCCTGATGGATCATCACGGAACGGCCGCCAATCCGATCATCGAGCTGACCGGCGGCAACCAACAGCCGGTCGCGCAGTGGTTCAAATTCCCGTCGCCGGCGGGGCATGTGCCACAACAGGCGGTTTTCCGGGTCGGCCCGATACGCCTCCGCACGCTCGGTGCTCGCTTGTTGCCATGCGGCCGAAAGCATGATGCGGCGCTGCAGTCGCTTGATCGACCAACCGTCCGCGATGAACTCTGCGGCCAGGTGGTCAAGCAGCTCCGGGTGGGTCGGCTCTTCGCCCCGCGTACCGAAGTCGCTGGGGGTGCGGACCAGTCCCGCACCGAACTGATGTTGCCAGACGCGGTTGACAATCACCCGCGCGGTGAGCGGATTGTCCGGGTGGGCGATCGCCTGGGCCAGTTCCAAGCGGCCGCTTCCCTGTTGGAAGGGCTCGCCGCCATCGACGTCGGAGAGGACTTGCAGGAACCGCCGCGGCACCCGCTCACCGCGATTACTCGGTTGTCCCCGCTTGAAGATCACCGACTCCCGCGGCTGGGGACGGTCGACCATCACCATGCCGCGCGGCGGAGCTCCGGGGTGGGCGACTTCCACCTCCTTCACCTGCCGCAGCAAGTTGTTGTGCTGGTTCCGTTCTCCCTGATCGAGATGGGCGATCGCTTGGCTCCGGTCGAGCGTCGTTGGAGCGTTCTCAGCGAACAGCACCTGCCGCAGCGTTTCATCCTCCTGGTCAGCAAGGCGAGTCAGTGACGGGTTCCCTTCACGGGCTTCGCGCCACTGGGCGTAGACCGATTCCAGTTCCCCGCCAATCCGCTCGGCCGCTTCGACCATCGTTTGCGGCGGCTCAGCGCCGAGAGCCGCCAGCAGCCGTGGACTGGTCGGATCGGTGGCATCACCCTCCGGCCCTTCATCATCCTCCACCCCACCACTCCACACCGCCGGGGCTTGCTCGGCGAATTCCTCGGGCGACAAAGTGGCCAGGCGATGCCAGAGGGTCCAGACGGGGTGGGGCGAGTCCGCTTGGTCGCTCAGGTACCGCTTCCAACGCCGCACCGCCTGGCGGCGCAGGGGTCCACGCTCCCCTTGTTGCTTGACGTCCTCCCGCTCGTACTGTGGCAATGTTCGCGCCTGATAGACCAGGTAGTCGGCCACGCGCGACCGCAACTCGTGTTCGGTCTCGACCCGCCGCTCCTCAAGCCACTTCTCGACCTCCTGTTGTTTCTCCGCCTGCGCCTCGAGGAACTCCTCGTACTGCGGCGTCGGCTGCGGCTCGCCCAATAGCGGCAGTTCCTCCGGTTCGTCCGAACTGGCAAACACGCCGTAGAGGGAGTAATAGTCCGCGGTGGGAATCGGGTCGAACTTATGGTCGTGGCAACGGGCACAGGAGACGCTCAAGCCGAGCAAGCCGCGCGACACCACGTCAATGCGGTCGTCGATGATGTCATGCTGGCGGCCCATGAACCGGCGGCCGACGGTCAGGAACCCCATCGCCGCGAGCGCCTCTTGTTGGACGCCTTCGAGCTCAAGATGGTCGGCGGCGAGCTGTTCGAGGATGAACTGGTCAAACGGCTTGTCGTCATTGAAGGCGGCGATGACGTAGTCGCGGTAGGTATAGGCGTAGGGATAGCGCGTTTCGCGACTGCCAGCCAAGTAACCCGTGGTGTCGGCATAGCGGGCGATGTCCAACCAGTGCCGGGCCCAACGCTCGCCGTAATGGCGGTTCTCCAGCAGGCGGTCGATCAGACGCTCGAACGCCTCGGGTGAATCGTCGTTGACGAACGCCTCCACCTGCTCGTAGGTCGGCGGCATTCCCAGCAGCGTGAAGTAGGCGCGGTGAATCAAGGCGCGACGATCGGCCCGCGGGGTTGGCTCCAACCCTGCTTTCTCCAGCCGCGCTAGCACGTACTGGTCCAGCGGGCGGCGCGGCCACTCCGTCCACTCGACTGCCGGCGGTTCGCTCGGGGCCAGCGGCTGAAACGCCCAGTGTGATTCACGCATCGCCTCGATCTGGTCCGCTGGCGCTTCGGCAGCGCCGTCGTCGTCAGATCGGTCCGTCTCCTCGGGCCAGTAAGCTCCGGAACGCACCCAGGCGGTAAGGATGGCGATCGACTCCGCCGGCAACTTCCCCTCCGGCGGCATCTGCAGCTCCAGATCCTCGTAGCCGATGGCGCGGATCAGGAGACTCTCAGCTGGCTTGCCCGGCACCGCGACGGGCCCCGAGCCGCCACCTTGCTGCAGCGCCGCTTGGCGGTCCAGCCGCAATTCGCCTGCCTGCTCCTCAGGCCCGTGACAATCGACGCAGTGATCGATCAGCAGCGGGCGCACTTTTGACTCAAAAAACGCTTCCTGCTCGGCCCGATCTGGCTCCGCGCCACTGACAGGGACCGCCGACACCGCGCCGGCGGAAAGCAGCAAGACGACGAGCGACACGAGCGGCCAATGGGGTCGTAGCAACCGATGGCGATGCACTGGCAGGACCTCGTCCGCGATGGGGGTGGGGGAGCGGTCTCCTGTGCTCAACACGGGAAACCACTCGGATCAGAGGGGATAGGTGGGGCGACTTCATGGGAAGATCTCCCATTTTCGCGGAAACAGCGCGATAAAGCAACGTCCAACGTCCTCGCCCTTCCCCCAGCGGCACTCCGCCAACGACGACCAAATGCCCCGATCGCGAGCCGGTTGCACCAATTTTGACGCCCTCGCCTAGTCTGGTTGGTGTTTT
>CAYWXT010000316.1:0-5258 GCA_964462125.1 uncultured Pirellulaceae bacterium
TGGCGATGCCGGGGCGTGCTCCGGCGCCGAGGCGTCTTGGCAAAGCTTGCGTCTTCGCCGCTTCAACATCCGTTTCGGCTAACCGTCAATGTTGGTCGAGCCGGTAATCTGGTCGCTGTACATGGCCAGCCGTGCGAGGACCTTGTCGACGGTTTGCGCGTCAACGCCGCGGGCTTCCAGGGCGTCGGCCATGTGGCCGCAGAACTTGGAGAAATGGTGCCGTTTGATGCCGCGGCCGCGATGGACCTCGGTCAGCTCTTCACCAGTGTAGCGGAGGGGGCCATCGGTCATTGAGGAGACGAACTCGATTTGCATTCGGCGGATCCGTTCCATCGAAGCGTTCTCAAAAAACGGGGCCAGCTCCTCATCGGCCAGGACTCGGCGATACATGTCATGAACCGCCTCTTGGACCCCTTTGGCGCCCCCAAGGGATTCAAAGAGGGTGGACTTCTCGTTTCCCATCGATCCCGTATCCTTTGTGCGATCAGCGTCGGTGCGACCCGCGTTGGTGTGCCAGGTTGATCATAGCGGAATCGGTCGAAACTTGAATGCCGGAGCGCTATCGGCCGCTTTGCTCGTCGGCACCGCGGACCGTACACTTGTTGAACGCGGTTTGTTGGCGGGATTTTGGTGCGGTCGACAGGCTGGCAGCCTGGGCTAGGGTGGGATTTGTTTTTCTCGTGGGGGGGGTTTGGGTGATTCATGTTCGAGCGCAAAAGTCGCCGCGGGGTGTGGTTATTGATCGTCGCGGTGATGTGGGCCGTCGGTCCGGCGGCGCGGCGAGTTTCGGCCCAGCAGCCGGCCGAGGAGAGATCCTCGAAAACTGCTGAGCCGGTGCAGACGTTTGCTGGTACGGAGCAATCGCCCGAACTCACGGCACCCTATCGGTCAGGCCAGCCGGTCGGCGAGGCCCGGGAGGTCGCCTTGGGAAACCCGTTCGGCGTCGAGGTTCGGGGCCGGCGCGTCTGGTTGACCACGGTGGACGACCAGTGCATTTGGGTCACCACCGACGATGGCCGGATGATTCGCCGAATCGCGGGCAATGGCACGAATGGTTACAGCGGCGACGGGGGGCCGGCGACCGAAGCCCAATTCAACTGGCCGCACGAAGTCCGGGTCAACGGGGCGGGGGACCTGTTCATCGCGGACACGCGGAATCATGCGATTCGAATGGTCAGCGGGTCGACGGGATTCGTGACGACGTTGGCCGGCGATGGCGAGGAGGGCTTTGCCGGTGACGGTCAATCGGGCTCCGCAGTACAGTTCCGCCAGCCGCACAGTGTGGTCCTGGACGGTGACGGGGGACTCTTGGTCGCCGATACGCTAAACCACCGATTGCGACGGATCGACTTGCACACGGGGATTGTTGCCACGATCGCGGGGACGGGGGAACGCAAGCTACCCAAGAGCGGCCAGTCCGCGAGGACTGCACCGCTGTTTGGACCGCGTTCCTTGGCTGTTGATGAGACATCCATCTGGATCGCCCTGCGGGAAGGAAACAGCATCTGGAGGATCGGTCGAGAGGATGGCACACTGCACCGGGTCGCCGGTACGGGAGCCAAGGGCTATTCCGGCGATGGCGGACCACCGCTGGACGCGACCTTCAATGGTCCCAAAGGATTGACCATCGACGGTCAGGGGCGGTTGCTGGTCGTCGACACCGAGAACGATGTCGTCCGCCGCATCGATGTCGAACGAGGCTCGATCGAGACGGTATTGGGGGGCGAGAGTGGTGGGGGACGTTGGTCGATGAAACGCCCGCACGGAATCGCGCCGCTGGGCGGTTCCCGGTTTCTGGTCGCCGACTCCGAGAATCATCGGGTATTGATTGGCGGCTCGCTGGAGAGCGGCGGGGAGACCTCTGCGGGTGATCGATGATCTTGCGTGGATGCCGTGTGGCGTGACTGTCGTAAAGCCGACCGAGACAGCACTGGAGCGGGCCGTCGCGTTGCTCGCCGCCGGGGAGCTGGTGGGGCTGCCGACCGAGACGGTTTACGGTTTGGCAGCCAACGCTACCGATGCCGCGGCGGTGGCCAAGATCTTTGTGGCCAAGGGCCGACCATCGACCAACCCATTGATCGTGCATGTCGCGGATCGAAGCCGGTTGGCGGAGGTCATCGATTGGCCGCCGACGGCGGAGATCCGTTCCCAATTGGATGCAGTCTCGGGGCTCTGGCCGGGGCCTCTGACGGTCATTTGCCCTCGCGCGGCCTCCATCCCCGACGCGGTGACCGCGGGCCGCGAAACCGTCGCGGTGCGGATTCCCAACCATCCGGTCGCCTTGGAATTACTCAAGCGTTGCCCCTTTCCGCTGGCGGCACCGAGCGCGAACCGGTCGAACTACATCAGCCCCACGCGTCCCGAGCATGTGGCCGAGGGGCTTGGCGAAGCGGTCTCGTTGATCTTCGATGGCGGGCCTTGTGAGCATGGAATCGAGTCAACCATCGTGGCGTTGGGCAGCGGTGGGCCACGCCTGCTGCGTCCCGGCGCGATCACGGCGGAGGACCTTGCCGGGCGACTTGGCGTCCCGGTGTTGGATTCAGAGCCTCTCCGAAAGCCCCCTCAGCCTCTTTCCCGCAAAGCCGAGCAAGAGGGGACTTCGCAGTTGGGGGCGGAGGCACCGGGGATGACGCAGCGGCACTATGCCCCCAGTACACCGCTGCGGATTTTGGACCAGGCGTCCGTCGGATCGGTTCGGCCCCGCACGGGTCGACTGGCGTTTGGCCCGATCACGGACGAGGAGGCGTGCCGGTATGCGGCGGTTGAAGTGTTGAGTCCGACCGGAGATCTTCGCGAGGTCGCCCAGGGTCTGTTCGCGGCGCTCCGCCGCTTGGACGCCTGTGATTTGGATTTGATCGTCTCGGATCGATGCCCGGAGGAGGGAATCGGTCGCGCCGTGATGGATCGGCTTCGGCGGGCTGCCAGGGCACCGCACCGCTCGAATCTCACGGATCCCACTTCCGTGCAGCGTGGGGCGCGATTTCCGGGGCTGGGATGCTGATGGGTCCACTTCAGCCATGGTTGATCTGGTGTTCTCTGGGAGCGATCGGAGTGCCCTTCGCCGTTGCCCTGTTGAGTCTGTACCCGATCCGTCGTTTTGCCGGGCAGCTGGGGTTGATGGATCGTCCGGGGGGGCACAAAAGTCACGCCACGCCGACGCCGCTGGGGGGCGGTGTGGGGATATGGCTCGGGGTGATCGTGGCGTTCGCCTCGGGGACCGCCGTCGTGTGGGCATTGCGGTATTGGCCGGAACTGCAGACGCCGATCCCGGAGTCGGCGGCGGCACATCTGGACGGGGCTTGGTCACGGGTGGGGCAGATCTGGGCGGTGCTGGCGGCCGGAACCGTGCTCCTCGGGATGGGGTTGTGGGATGACCGCCGCGGGATTCACTGGAGCTTGCGTTTAGGGGGGCAGTTTTTGATCGCGGCGGTGGTCGTCTACGGGTGGGGCCTTGGTTTCACGTTGTTCATTCAGATCGGCTGGCTGACCAATTTGCTGTCGGTGATTTGGATCGTGGCGGTGATCAACTCGTTCAACATGCTCGACAACATGGACGGGTTGAGCGGCGGGGTGGCGACGATCATCGCGCTCTCGATGGCCACGGTGTTGCTGTCGACACCCAACCCGGGAATGGCCGAGCCGCAACTATTTCTCGGGGCGGTCTTGTTGGTGGTGGCTGGGGCTCTGGCGGGATTTTTGTGGCACAACCGGCCGCCGGCGAAGATTTTCATGGGGGATGGCGGCAGTTACTTTGTCGGATTTCTCATCGCGGTCACAATGTTGATGGCGACCTATGCCGGCGGGGGTGTTGCCGGTGCCGTGGCATCGGATGGGACAAGTGTGACTCGGCCGCATGCCGTGTTGGCACCACTGTGCGCGATGGCGGTGCCGTTGTACGACATGTCGACGGTGTTGTGGATCCGGATCCGTGAGGGTCGAAGTCCGTTTGCCGGGGACCGAAGTCACTTTTCGCACCGCCTGGTCGATCTCGGATTGCGTCGAACCGGGGCCGTGCTGACCATTTATCTGGTCAGCGGAACTTGTGGGTTGGCGGCGATTCTGCTTGCGCACGTCGCGGCGGTGCAGGCGGTCGCCGTGCTGGGGATCGTCCTCTGCATGTTGTTGCTGATCATGATCTTGGAATCGACGGCATGGCGAAAAAGCGAGGGCTAGTGCGGCGCGACGGGGGGGAGTGTGGGGCGGCCTCTGGCAGCTCAGGCGGGTTCCGCGCCGAATCGCGTTCCCGCCTCCAATGGCGTGGGATCGCCATCGGCGGCTTGGCCGCGACGGTCGTCTACGTCACTTATTTTCCGAGCGACAGCATCGCGGTGGAGCGTGGGGAGGCGTTGTGGTTTGTCGCGATCGCGATTGTCGTGGCGATGCTCACCGCGGTTCGCTCCCCGCGCGACGGCGGCGCGCCGAGGGTTTCGTCAGCGACCGCCGAATCGACTGGCGAACAGGCATCCTGGCACCCCCGGGCGTCGAAGCGGTGGTGGGCGAGCCTGGCCGCCGACGTGGTCCCCGCCGTGATGGCAGCCTGGATGATGCTCGCCGCGTTCGCGACCTGTCCGCCTGGGAACCTTCGCATGGCGACCAACGAGGCTTGGTTCTGGGTCGCCTGGGCAGCGTTCTTTCCCGCCGCACGGCGATTGTTGGTCGGCGGTGAACTCCGGCGAGCCACGCTGGCGTTGCTCGTTATTTGCAGCAGCGGCTTGGCGGTGCACGCGCTGCACCAACAATTCGTCAGCTTGCCGCGCACCCAGGCGGAGTTTCGCCAGGACCCGGAGCGGGTGCTGCGGCTGGCCGGGATCGACGCCCCGCCTGGTTCGGCCGAGCGGATGGCGTTTGAGAATCGGTTGCTCGACGGCGGCCCCACGGCAACGCTCGCCCTGGCCAACTCACTGGCCGGGGTGTTGCTGGCCGGTGGCCTGATTGCGCTGGCATTCCTCGCGGGGCACTGGGCCGGTTTGACGCGTTGGCAGCGATCGGGATGGCTGGTGGCCGTGGCGCTATGTGGCATCGGTTTGATGGCGACCGGCAGTCGCAGCGGATTGGCCGCAGCGGTGATCGGCATGTTGGCGTTGGTGATGTTGCAGGGGCGGCGTCAGCGGGGACGTTTCCGTCGCTTGGCCTTCGGCGTCGCCGCGGCGGTCGTCGTCGCGGTGATCGGCGGAGTGGGGCTCCTATTCTTTGGCGATCCGGAATGGATTGAGCAAGCGCCCGCTTCGTTGGCTTACCGGTTCCAATATTGGCGATCG
>CAYWXT010000317.1:0-5157 GCA_964462125.1 uncultured Pirellulaceae bacterium
CCTGCTGCTGGGGACCTGGCAGGGGATCTACCTGGGCGAACACCGCGACCGCGCCTCTGGCCGCGAGCTGGTGATCACGGTGCAGGGGGAACGCTAGACCCGGGCTAAGCTCTGTCAGAACACGCGAACGACGCTCGCGAAGCGACAATCATCACCCTCCCGCTCGCGGGAGGGTCGGACGCCGACGTCCGGGGGAGGGCCAAGCACCATGCAATCGAATCGTGCGGGCTTGTGATGGGGAATCAAGCGGCGATTGGCCCCTCCCCGCTCATTGCTTAGATATGCAGGATATCGTTGGCGAAGACGAAGATCATCAGTGCCAACAGGGCCAGGATGCCGGCCATCGTGAGCTTCATCTCCAGCTGCTCGTCGACCCGCTTGCCGCGTACCAGTTCGTAGGTCAGGAAGACCATGTGGCCGCCGTCGAGGGCGGGGATCGGGAGGAAGTTCAGGATCGCCAGGTTCATGCTCAGCAGGGTCAGGAACAGCAGTTGCTTGGAGACACCCTGTTCGGCGCGGTTTCCGGCCAGTTGCACGATCCGCACCGGCCCGCCGACATGTTTCGCCTTGACCTTGCCACGGACCATCATGCCGAGGAAGCGGAACACATCCCCTAGACGGCGTTGGCCTTCCCGCCACCCCAGCGACATCGCTTCGCCGACCGACGCGGCGGTATGCACCGCTTCGCTCGGCGCCAGGAGCAATCCGCGCTCGTACCAAAACCGGTCGGTTTCCTGGACTTTCAGGGTCGATTCGATGATCCGCCCCTCACCCGGGCGACGGGCGAAGACACGGACCTCGGTTCCGAGGGGGAGCGTCTGCAGGTATTTCAGGAACGTCGTCAGCGGCCGGTCGCCGGCGAATTCCCAGCCCTTGGCGAGCGCCGTGATCGCCTCCTCGGAGAGCATATCGGAAAGGATTTCGGGGGGACCCGAGCCAGGCCAGCGGATCGAAGCCTCCTGCAGCACATCGCCCGGTCTAAGCGAGGCGTTGGCATCGCCGGTGGCGCTCTCGGAAACATCCGACGCCGCCGCCCCCCGCAGCCGCTTGACCGTCATCCGGGGTCGATAGGCGACCCCAAGCGAGGTGCTGGCGATCTCATCGCCGAGTTCCGCAGCCGGTGGGGAGGTCAACGTGACTTCAGCTGGGTTCAGCTCGACCTCGATCGTCTCCACACTGGTACCCTCGCCCCGCTCCAGCGTCAGGCGAACCGGATCGCTTTCGGTGATCGGATTCAGCGCCAGTGTGTAGGCGTCGATCTCCGTGTCACCGTCGATGGCGACGATTCGGTCGCCGATTTCGACCCCAGCGGAGTCGGCGGGGCCGCCAGCGACCACGGCGGTGATCGGGCCGATTTCGAAATCGAGCCCCAGCGACTTCTCCGGCTGCGGCGGCAGTTCGACTTCGTGCTCGGTGCCGTCGACACGGCGGAGGGTGAGCCAGATGGGGCGGTCGGGATACGCATGGAGGCGATGCTGCAGCGGGGTCACTGGGACCAACGCGTCGAAATCCAGGGGGGTGTCGTCGACCGCCAGGAGCGTCGCCCCTGCGTCCGCTTCCGTGACCGCATTGGCGGCGGAGGTACCTGGAATCGCGGCCACGGTTCGGAACAGGGTCGGCGACGACGGGCTGCTGATGCCGATCATCCGCAGATCGGGCTCGATGGGATGCGGCTGGGATTGGAGCTGATAGTTTCGCACCTCGGTGCCGTAGCGGATCGCCACACGGACCGGCTCCTCGGGCTCGTCCATCCCTTCGGTCATGATCGCCAGCTGCATTTCCTCGAAGTGCAGCAGGTCGTCCTCCGGCAGCGAGCCGACCGCCACGACCTGGCCTCCCGGCTCGATCCCCGATTGCCAGGCCGGACCACCGGCGGTCACCCCGCCGATGACCGCCGGGGTGTACGGTACGCCGAAGCCGTAGGCGATGGCGGCAAACAGAATTCCGGTCAGGACGTTCATCACCACCCCGGCGCTGATGATCACCATCCGCTGCCACACCGGTTTGGCTGGATAGCTGCGCGGGTCGAATCGCGGAGCCTCCTCCTCCCCTTCGGCTACCCGGATCCGCTCGGCTTCCGATTCGGCCTTCCGTGGATCGTCGTCCTGGCCGAGCATCTTGACGTATCCGCCCAGCGGCAAGATTCCGATCCCATACTCGGTTTCCCCGTACTGGAATTTCCCCAACGTCCGCGGGAACTTGATCGGACCGATGCTCAAGGGGATGTCGAAGCCGACATAGAACTTCTCGCACTTGACCCCAAACAGCTTGGCGGCGGCGAAGTGCCCCAATTCGTGAACGAAGATGACCAGCCCGATACCGATCGCGACCTTCGTCCAAAGCCAAACCTGGGCGAGCAAGGACTCGAGGGTACCGGGATCGTCGAGGGCGGCCAGGGGAAGTGCCGAGACGATCAATTCAGTCATCATCGTGGGGTTCATTTTTGAGTCGGAACGACGTGGGAGCTACGGCTTGGGGGCCAGATCAGTTGACCATTCGGCGGACTTCGGACCGCGACCAACGGTCGAGTTCCAACAGCCGCTCCAACGGAGGACCGGATTCGTGGGTGTGATGTTCAAAGACCCTGCGACAGAAGGGCACGATGTCAGTAAACCGAATTTGCTCGTTTAAGAATAGACCGACCGCCTCCTCGTTGGCCGCATTGACCACCGCGCCGCCCGTTCCGCCGGCCGCCGCCACGTCAAAACCAAGCTGGATCGCGGGAAATCGCTCCCGGTCCACCGGCTGCAATGACAGCTGCCAGCTCTGGGAGCGGTCCAGCGGCGGGGCGATGCCGGGAAGCCTCCGCGGGAAGGTCAGGGCATACTGAATCGGCATTCGCATGTCGGGGGGACTGAGCTGGGCCACGACCGCACCGTCGGTGAACTCGACCAAGGAGTGAATGACCGATTGGGGGTGCACCACGACCTCGATCGATTCGGCGGGGACATTGAACAGCCAGCGGGCCTCAATCACCTCCAATGCCTTGTTCATCATCGTGGCCGAGTCAATTGTGATTTTCGGGCCCATGTCCCAGGTCGGGTGGGCGAGCGCCGATTCGAGGGTCGCCCCGGCCATCTGTTCCGAGGTCCAGGTTCGGAACGGTCCGCCACTGGCGGTCAGTATCAGCCGCTTGGCCTGCTTGGCATCGGCCCGAAGGCACTGAAAGATGGCGGAATGCTCGCTGTCGATCGGCAGCAACTCGGCCCCCGAGCGGTCGGCGCGGCGACGGACGAGCGGGCCGGCGACGACCAACGTTTCCTTGTTGGCCAAGGCGACCCGCTTCCCGGCATCGATCGCCGCCAAGGTGCTCTCCAGACCGGCGCGTCCGACAATCGCCGCGACCACCGTGTCGACCTCCGGGTGCCCGGCCGCCTCCTGCAGCGCCTCGGGGCCGACCCGGACCGTCCCCGGAAACCGGTCGTGGCTAGCCCCACCGGTGGCCGCGTGGTGACCGGCCGCTTCGGCACACGACAAGATCACCCATTCCGGCGGCTCGCTGAGGGAGCGGGCGAGCTGCTCCAGTCCCTGCAGGTTGCTGTGCCCGGAGATCGCCCAGGCCCGCCAGCCCTGGTCCGGTTCCAACTGGTGAAGGTGGCCGAGAACGTCGAGGGTCGCGGTCCCGATGCTGCCGGTCGCCCCCAGCACCGCGACGCGTTCCGTACGGCGAACAGGTGCGGGGGCAGCGGAGGCGGCTGGTTGCGTCGGGGAGGGCTCGGTCACGCCTTTCGCCAAGCGAGAAGTCAGGGGAGTCGAGCATTCAGGGATGCTCGAGAATGTCAGGAATCTCAAGGGTGTCGGTCATCATGGACGATCGGCATCACCGTTGCGACCCGTCGGGCCCTCGGCTTTGCTGGGAAGTGGGATCGGGGGAGGGGGCGTCCGAAGGCAAAGCCTCGTGTATAAAGCCTCCTGGACCTTGACGGTCCCGTTGGTCTTGTTGCCCCGGTGTATTCTAAATCGGGGCGTGTTGGCTTCGGCCGTTGTCCAGTTTGAGTGAATCAATGAGCGACGAGAAACAACGGAAGGGAAACTCGGGCGGCGAGGGACGTAGCGGGGGGAACGTTTGGCTGGTTCTGGCCGCGGTGGCCGCCGTCGTTTTGTTCAGCACGCTGTGGTTCGGCAACAATCGACACTCGCTGGCCTACCCGCACCTGATCGAGTTGCTTCGTCAGGAAGCAGCCGCCCAGGAATCGTCCTCCGAGAGCGACCGCGGCGATCGATCGATCCGGGTCCCCCAGTTCGGCGAATCGGGCACCGTGGTCGAGTATAGTCAGCCTCAACAGATTTTGGTCACCGATGACTTGATCACCGGCAAGGTTCGGCGGCGGGTCGTGCGGCGCGAGAACCAGCCGACCGAGGAGCCGGCGAAGCTGACCGAGTTCAAAACGGTGCGGACCCTTCGCAACGAAGCCGAAGACGCGCGTCTGCTCAGTGCCCTGGAATCGTCGGGGGTGGAATGGAATACCGATCGGCCGAGCCAGTTTTTCGAAAAACAGTGGCCGGTGCTGCTGATGATCGGCGTGCTGGTCGTGATGGGAGTCATGATGATGCGCCGCCTCAGCGGCGTCGGTTCGCCGATGTCGTTCTCGCGCAGCCGCGGGCGGCTGTACAGCGAAGAGGAATTGCCGGTGTCGTTCGAGGATGTCGCCGGCATCGAGGAGGCGGTCGACGAAGTCCGCGAGATCGTCGACTTCCTCAAGAACAGTGAAAAATATCAAGCGATCGGGGGTCGGATTCCCAAAGGGGTGCTGTTGGTCGGCCCGCCGGGAACCGGCAAGACGTTGCTGGCCAAGGCGATCGCGGGCGAGGCAGGGGTCCCCTTCTTCAGCCTCTCCGGCAGCGACTTCGTCGAAATGTTCGTCGGCGTCGGCGCCGCCCGGGTCCGCGACATGTTCCAACAAGCGACCAGCCGCGCCCCCTGCATCATCTTCATCGACGAACTCGACGCCCTGGGCAAAAGCCGCAGCGGTTCGGTCGTCGGCGGGCACGACGAACGGGAGCAGACACTCAACGCGCTGCTCGTCGAGATGGATGGCTTCGATTCCAATTCCGGGGTGATCATCATCGCTGCGACCAACCGCCCGGAGACGCTCGACCCTGCCTTGCTTCGACCCGGACGGTTCGACCGTCACGTGCTGGTCGACCGCCCCGCTG
>CAYWXT010000318.1:0-5113 GCA_964462125.1 uncultured Pirellulaceae bacterium
GCGAAAGCGTCCGAGCCGCGGATCGGCGGAGTGAAAATCACCGCGAAGGAACCGCAACGCGAACTCCTGAAACACTTCGTCGGCCGCGTCCGGGTCTCTCAACGCCCCGAGCAGGTAGCGACGGACGGCGCCGCCGTAGCGATCAAGCATCTCCTGCTGTGCCGAGCGGACACTATCGGGCTTTCCGTCATGGGCGCGGCGAACGACAGACCACAACGTCACGATCTGGCTGAGATGTTGGTCGTCGGCCATCGGAAGGTTTCTCAAGCTCCGGAACCGCGCGGGCCCAAATTCATTCCATCGGTGGGCGGGTTCGGCGTTGGACCGGCGATGTAGGGGATAGCGACTCGTTTGTGACAACGGGTCACCCGCGCCGTTATGCTAGCCCACGGCGGGAACATCGACCAGCCAACCGCGTCGATGGGAAACCGCCACACTTCGAGGGATTCGGCGGATGACGCCCGAACTCGATGACGACGAACGACGCCGGACCGGTCCCGCAGACGCGCCGGAGCATGACTCCTGCGCATCAGGGGCGTGTGCGGAAAATTCCCGGGAATCGCCGTTGACCGCCGGTGCGCCCTCGCTGCCGATGGCACTTCCCGCCGCGGGCGGCGCGTTTCCGCCGGCTCGCTCTCCCTCATCCGCTCTTTCGCTCGCCGATATCAAGGCGGGAGATCGGCTCGGTGAGTTTGAGCTGTTGGAGGAGCTCGGCCGGGGCGGATTCGGTTGTGTCTTTCTGGCCCGCCAAAGCTCGCTCGATCGGCTGGTCGCGTTGAAGGTGACGCCGGACTACGGGGCCGAGGGACGGACGCTGGCGCAGCTTGAACACGAAAACATTGTCCGCGTCTTTTCCGAGACGCGAGACCCGGAGACCGGTCTGCGATGGCTGTGCATGCAGTACGTCGCCGGCCCGACGCTGCAGCGTACGATGTCGCAACTGCAGCAGCTCGATCCGTCGCAATGGTCGGGTCAGCGTTTGCTACAGATCATCGACGGGTTGAATCTGGAGAAGGTTCGCTTCGATCCGACAGCCTTGCGGGATCGTGAGCTGGTCAGCGAATCGGATTGGGTGGAGACCGTCGCTTGGATTGGAATGCGATTGGCCGAGGCGTTGGCGTATGCGTTCGAGCGTGGCGTGTTGCACCGGGACATCAAGCCGGCGAACGTCTTGTTCAGTCAATACGGCCAGCCGATGCTGGCCGACTTCAATCTGGCCTTTCAGGCAACTCCGGGGGTCGATGACGCGGCGGCCAGTTTCGGTGGAACGCTGTCGTACATGTCTCCGGAGTCGCTCGATGCATTCAATCCGAATCACCCGGCCGGGCCGAACACGACCGATCATCGCTCGGACCTCTACTCGCTCGGAGTGGTCCTGTACCAATTGCGTCACGGACGTTTGCCGTTTCGATCGGTGGGACTGCAAACGCGCCCCAGCCCCGAGACGCTGCGAGCGATGGCGGACGAGCGTCGTCGCGGGCTTCCGACGGAATCGCACCGAGGGTGTGAGCACCCATTGGACCGGACCATTACGCGTTGCCTCGCGGCCGAACCCGACGACCGTTTCGGCGATGCGATGTCGCTGGCACGAACGCTCGAGGGGTGTCGCTTGCTGCGTGATACCGAGCGTCAGTTGGGACCGGTCGATCGGCCCGACGTCCCTGGGTTCCTGCTGACCTTCGCCGGTTTGATCGCCTTGGGGTTGGTCCCCCATTTGATCGGCAGTGGCATTCAGATCGCCTACAACACAGCTCGGATCGTGGGACAGCTGACCCCAGCGCAGCATGACGCGTTCATGACCATGGTCTTCGTTTACAACCCGCTGGTTTACTCGCTCTGTTTCGGATCCCTGGTCGGCCGTCTGGTGGCCGTCTATCGCGGATGGCGGGCGGCAAACGGTCGATCCGAGGACGAGCCCGATATCGACGAGGCCCGCGCTCTCGCTGTGGCGCTGCCGCGCCGGGTCGCCCTCGTCGGCTGCCTCGGCTGGTTCCCGGGGGCGGTCGCGTTTCCGCTCGGCATGGTCTGGCTTGCGGGGCCGCTGCCGCTGCCACTCTGGGGACACTTTCTGATCTCCTTCGCGATGGCTGGTTTGATCGCCGTCACCTACTCCTTCCTCGGTACCCAGTTGCTCGTGTTGCGATGGATGTACCCGAGGATGTGGCGAGAGTTACGCGATTTCCGGCTCCGAACCGACAGGGAACTACGACCCGTTCGTCCCCGCGTGCACACGTTTCAGATGCTGGCTGGAATCATTCCCCTGCTCGGCGCAGTGTTGTTGTTGGCGGTCAGTCCCCGGGCGGTCAGCGTCGCCGAATTTGAGGTCTTTCGCTGGCTCGTGGCCTTCCTGATCCTGATGGGCATCGCGGGGACTCAGCTGGCGAACTCGGCGGACCGTCAGGTGGGGCGGGTCATCGCGGCTTTCACCGGCGGTGACCGCTGAGCCATGGTGGGGAAAAGAAAAACCGCCGCTTTTGTAACACTCGGTCTTCAGGTCCGTAATTAGAAGAAAGAGTCTCGCGCGGGCCCTTTGCCAACGCGCGGACTCCCCTTCCTTTTCAAAAACACGGAGTAAGGCCATGTGCCAGAGGCGATTTGGAACGTTGGTTATCGGACTCGCCGGCGGCTGCTTGGCGGCCCTTGCCGGATCGGCCGCGGCTCAAACCGGGCTCGCCGAGACCGGGGAAGTCCTTCGCCGACTGCAAACTCAAAGTGGCGTGGAGGTCAACTTGGGGACCGCCGGGGGCGTCGAGGTGAAGGTCCCCGACACCGCTGCCGGTCGCTCGACTTCCCCCTTCTCGCGGTTATCCGACGCCGCGGTGGCAAACTCCGACGGCTCCACGGGGGCCGAATCGACTCGCGTCGAGCGAGACCGCAGTGGTATACGCGTGAGTATTCCTTCGGCAGCGGCCCGAGATCATACGCCGGCGTTTCAGGACGCGGAGCGGGCTGATGCAGCCTCGCGACCAGGAGTCGGGCCGCGAGTGAATCTACCCGCAGGGATCGATCGGATGATCGAATCGCTGGTGCCCGAGCTTCGCTTGGGGGCGGATGGGGCGTCGATCCAGCGGAACGATTTGCGGGCCGACACCAGCGACGGATTCGCCGTGGAAATGGACACACCCGAGGGCCGCGTGGTGGTCAACCAGCAGGGCCTCGAAGCTTACGCCGCAGCCGTTCGTGCTTTTCGAGAACGCGACTATCCAATGGCATTGCAGCACGCCGATGCTGCGGTCGAAGCGATGCCCCAGATGGCGAAATTCGCTCAGTTTCGCGGGTTGGCCCGGTTCACGATGAACGAGTTCACCGCGGCCGCGGAAGATGTGTACCAGGCATTGCGAATGGGCCCGGCTTGGGATTGGCCGACCGTGACAGAGTTCTACATGAAGTCAGCGGACTATGCATCGCGTTATCGCGACCTGCAGCGGGCTGCGAAAGCAGATCCGGAGTCGGCAGAACTGCAATTCTTGGTCGCCTATCACCACATGATGCTGGGACACCATGACGCGGCGCTGGCCGCTTGGCAACGCACAGACCAGCTCTTGCCTGACGATTCGGTGGTCACTGCGCAGCTTCGGCGACTACAGGAGCGTCCGGCGCCGATACACCCAGCTGATTGAATCGGTTCTCGATTGCGTGAAAGCCGCTCGTGGTTCCCAACCGCGAGCGGCTTTTTTTGCGCTTTTTCTGTAACAACACCGGCTTCAGCCGTACGAGAGGGTGAAGTCGACCGCGGGTCGAAACCCGCAAACACGTTGAAACGCAAGTCCTGAAAACGAAACCTCATCTCGTGGAGTTTGGATCATGAAACGCTCTGTAAAAACGCTGTTGGCGGGCCTGCTCAGTTTGGCTCTGACCCACTCAGGTTCCCTGGTTCACGCCCAGTTCGACCTCGGAAAGTTGGGAAAGCAGCTCGGGAACGCGGCCCAAAACTCTCACGGGAATAGCGGCCCCAGCCTGCCGAAGTTCGGGTCGTCTGGGAAATCCCAAAGTAGCTCCGGGACCATGAAGCCGGCGGTGATGCCTGACAACTACAATGGCCCTGGCGAGAACTCGAATGGTCCGGGCCTGGGCTTCGGACCCAATGGACCCGAAGCGACCTTCGGCGGAAAGAACTCCCAAGTCACGGTCGATGGTCAGGGAGGCGTGGGAGTTGGGTTGGAAACCAAGAAGGGCACCGGGATCGGCATCGGCGTCAATGGCGGCACCGGTGAAGGCACCGGCAGCAACGGGACCGGAATCGGATACGGCGAGAACGGTGGCGTCGGCGTGGGAATCGGAAAAGATGGCGGCACGGGCGTCGGAATCGGGACCGATGGCGGCCTGGGGCTCGGCGTAGGCGAAAATGGCGGAAACGGGGTCGGGGTCGGTTCGGGCGGCGGCTTCGGGTACGGCGTTGGTAAGAACGGCGGAACGGGAGTCGGTGTCGGTCTCGATGGCGGCACCGGGATCGGCAAGGGCTACAACGGTGGCACCGGCGTCGGCATCGGCGAACAGGGCGGCGTTGGAATCGGCAAGGGAATCAACGGTGGTGTCGGCGTCGGTCACGGCATCAATGGGGGTCTGGGTATCGGCAAGGGCGTCAACGGTGGCTATGGCGAAGGGACCGGCGTCAACGGCGGAGTCGGGATCGGCAAGGGCATCAACGGCGGAGTCGGGATCGGCGAGGGCGTCAATGGCGGCGTCGGCGTCGGCACCGGGATCGATGGCGGACTGGGAGTCGGGAAGGGAATCAATGGCGGCTACGGTGAAGGAATCGGCATCGCCGGCGGCACGGGAATCGGAGTTGGCGTCAACGGCGGAACGGGTATCGGCGTCGGCGTCTTGGGCGGCACAGGAGCGGGGATCGGCATCAATGGTGGCACCGGCGCCGGCGTTGGGGCCCTCGGGGGAACCGGGGTCGGCGTCGGAGCCAACGGTGGCACGGGAGTCGGGGTTGGTGTCCTTGGCGGAGCCGCCCTCGGGGCGGCCGTCGGACCGGGAACCACGGCGACGGCCGTTGCCGGCCCAGGGGAGTTGGATGTCGACGTCGCAGTGAACCCCTTCCAGTAAGCGAAATCCCTGTCGTTGGAGCTCGTGCAGTTTTCGCATTTTGATATCACCCTCCCGCTCG
>CAYWXT010000319.1:0-5095 GCA_964462125.1 uncultured Pirellulaceae bacterium
TGCAGCCGGTCGAGTTTTCGGAAATGGCGCCGCAGGTCGGTCGATTTTTGGTCAGCGCCGGTCATGCCGGACGGCCGATCGGCTTGGGCGTCGTCGGGGTCCGCCCTCGCCCCATCGGGCACACCGGACGGCTCGGCGTGATGCTGGCAGGAAGCGATGACGGGGGGGCATTGGTGCAGGGCATCTGGCCTGGTAGCGGCGCGGATCGGGCGGGGATCAAGCTGAGGGATCGGATCGTCGCCATCAACGGGGAAACGCAACCGAATCGTTCCACGGTCATGGATACCTTGCACGAGATGTATCCCGGCGAAACCGTGCAGCTGACCCTGGAGCGGGACGGGAGCACCCTGGACATCGATGCGCAGATGCGCGACATGGCGGTGATGCAGGAATCGGCCAACGACGCGAAGGTCAACGGTCGCCGGAGTGATCGGTTCAGCGGCTTTGAGGAGGCGATCCAACACGACACGGTGTTGGCACCCGAGGAATGCGGCGGTCCTTTGCTCGATTCCGACGGCCGCGCGATCGGCATCAACATCGCCCGCGCCGGCCGGGTCGTCAGCTACGCCCTCCCCGCCTCGGTTGTCCTGCCCCAGATGCTTGAGATGCTCGAAGAAGCCCGCGCGGAGTGAAAAAGGGGTCAGGACTCTTTTTTCTCGAGATCAAACAGTCGCTGCAGGATCACCAGATCGACCCAGCGGTCGTTGAGACGTCCGATTTCACGTTGGACTCCCACCCGCTCGTAGCCGTGACGTTCGTGGAACCGCAGACTTCGCTGGTTGTCGGCGATGATCTTCGCGACCGCGTGATGCAGTTGATGCTCGCGGCAGTGCCGTTCGACGCAGCCCTGCAGTTGGTCCGCGACCCCCGTTCCCACCGCCTGGTCGGCCAGGTAGATCGCGGTTTCACAGGCGTGGCGATAGCCGTGTCGTTCGCTGAAGCGTCGCGCCGATGCCCAGCCGAGCAACCCCGTCTCCGATGCGGCGACGTACCAGCCGTCGGGCGGCGATTGGGCGAGCAATTGGACGACGGCTTCGGCGGACCAGTGGATAACATCGAAGGTCCTCCCGCCCTGATCGATATGGTGGTTATAGATCGCCGCGATCCCCGCGGCGTCCTCCACGTCGGCGGCACGGATTCGAGGTGCGTCGTATGAACCGTTTGTCATCGTGATTCGTCGGTCTTGTCCCATAGCCATCGCACCGCGGCGCGAATCGCCGCGGCGTGGGAGTCTTGGGGAACGCCGTCGTGTTCCAGACCGTACAATTCGATGACACGATGGACAGCGGGGTGGGCTTGGTGAACTTGGCGTTGTAACTCAGGCGGCACCAGCGTATCGAGTTCCGACTGCAGAAACACGGTTGGAAAGAAGACATTCGCAATCGTCCGTTCGATGTTCATTGAATCGCAGACACTTTCGGCGACCGAATCGATCAGCTGTCCCAGCGGGTATCGGCGGGCGATCCGCTGCACCACCGGCACGAGCGGCGGGGGGTTGCGGAGGATCATGCCGGTTCTGTTTTGCGGAAAAATGCCGCGTGACGCCGTGTAGAGTGCGGGCGCACAGCCCAAACTGTTGCCGGAGACCAGCACCCGCGTCGCGGGGGCGGCCCGCTGGGCGACTTGGGTTGTAAACTGCAACGCCGCCTCAGCGATTGCCGCCAGGGTTGCCCGTCCGGTGCTGCTCCCGTAGCCCGGTGGGTTCCAAGTCCACAGTTCCGCCCGCAGCGCGCGGTCCGCAGCAGGGTCAGGGATCTCCGCCAAGGGAAACGACGATGACCGTTCGGCTCGCCCGGCGGTGCCGGGGAACTTCAACACCAGTACGTCGAGATCTTCGTGCTCATGCCGACCGGGATCGACGAAACACTCCAAGGTTTGACCGTGGGCGTGCAAGCAGACGCGTTGCTTTCCTTCGGCATCGATTCGATGCCGGGTCGGGCGGAGTACCAGGCGATCGAGCAGTCGGCGGCGGACGGATTGGCGGGAGATCACGGTCTCGCCTTTTCCCTTTTCTTCGTAAAGCCGGGAGAGCCTAGTGCACCCGCTGGCCCGGTTGGGCACCCTCATCAACGTTCAACAGGAACACGTCTGCCCCGCCTGGGCCGGCGGCGGTGACCATCCCTTCGCTCAGTCCGAACCGCATTTTGCGCGGCTTGAGGTTGGCGACCATCACGACCAGTCGCCCGAGGAGCTGTTCGGGTTCGTAGGCCGACTTGATCCCGGCGAACACCTGTCGCGTCTCGTCGCCGCCGAGCCCCAGTGTCAACTTCAGCAGCTTGTCCGCCTCCGGGACCTGTTCGGCTTGCAGGACCCGCGCGACGCGGAGGTCGACTTTGGCAAAGTCATCGATACCGATTTCGTCGGCCAGGGGTTCGTCCTTGAGCGGCTGGTCGCTGTCGTTCCACGCGGCGGCGGCCGATTCCGCGGCGGCGTCGTCGTCTTTCGTTTCGTCGATCATCTTTTGTAAATCCTCCACTTGGATTCGGTTCATCATCCGTTTGAATTTGTGGACGGGACGGTCGACCAGTGGGGTTTGGCTTTGATCCCACGCCGTGATCGGGTCGCCGAGCAGCTTGCCGGCGTCACGAGCCAGCTTCGGCAGCACGGGTGCCAGGTAAATCGCGAGTTGTCGGAACAGATTCAGGGCGACGGTACAGACGTCGCGGAGTTCGTCGTGCCGCGCCGGATCGCGGTTCAGCTCCCATGGTTTGGCGTGCTCGACGAAGGGGTTGGCGGCATCAGCCAATTCCATCACCGTTCGCATCGCGCGGGCATAGTCGCCCGATTCGTAAGCCTCGGCGATCACCTCCCCCTTGGCTGCTGCGTCTTGGAACAGGCCGCCGTCGTCGGGATAGCGAGGGCTCAAGCCGGTGCGTTGGGCAAACTTGCCAACACGGCTGGCCAGATTCACGACCTTGCCGACCAGATCGGAGTTGACCTTTTCGGCGAACTCCTCCAGCCCCAGATCGATATCTTCGACGCGGGGAGTCAGCTTGGTGGCGTAGAAGTACCGCAATTGTCCCGGGTCGCTATGTTTCAGATAGGTTTCGGCCGTGACCAGGGTACCGACCGACTTGCTCATCTTCTCGCTTCCGACCGTCAAGAACCCGTGGATGTGCACCTTGGTCGGCAGCGAGAAGCCGGCGACCTTGAGCATCCCTGGCCAGAACAGGGTGTGAAAGTAGGTGATGTCCTTGCCGATGAAGTGGTGGACTTCGCAATCATCGCTCTGCCACCAGTCCTCCAGCGGCTCGCCGTGCGCCTCGCACCATTGTTTGCTGCTGGCGATGTAGCCGATCGGGGCGTCGAACCAGACGTACCAGTAGTTGCCGGGGGAGTCAGGAATTTCGAAGCCGAAGTAGGGGGCGGGCCGGCTGACGTCCCAGTCCCGCAGTTCGTTCGCCAAGAAATAGCCGTTCAGGTAATTTGCCATCTCCGGCTGCAGCGCGCCGCTGGAGGTGACCCAATCGGCAAGGAAGGTGTGCAGCTTTTCCAGCTGCACGAACAGGTGGGTCGCCTCCCGTAGCTCCGGCTTGGCTCCACTGAGCGTGCTGGTCGGATCGATCAGCTCGGCCGGGGAGTAGGTTTGGCCGCAGTTGCTGCAATTGTCACCGGGCTGGTTCACCGCTTTGCAGGAGGGACAGGTGCCGCGGACGAATCGATCGGCGAGGAACGTCTCCGCTTCAGGATCATAAAGTTGCTCGACGGGTCGCTCGTCGATCAATTCCGCTTGGCGAAGGGCGGCCCAGACCTGGGCGCAAAGTTCCCGGTTCTCGGCGCTGTGGGTACTGCCGTAGTGGTCGAACTCGATATCGAATGCGGCGAAATCTTGCTGGTGCGAGGCGCTCATCGCGGCGATCAGTTCCTCTTCCGTGCGGCCTTCCTTGCGGGCTCGGATCATGATCGCGGTGCCGTGGGTATCGTCGGCACAGACATAGACGCAGCGGTTGCGACGCAGCTTCTGGAAGCGGACCCAGATGTCGGTTTGGATGTACTCGACCAAATGCCCGATGTGGATCGGACCGTTTGCGTACGGCAGGGCGCTGGTGACGAGAATTCGGCGTGGCATACAGCTTATCGGGGGTGGCATTCGCGGCTTCGAGAGGTGCGTCGTTTCGGCGATTGTAGCCAGCAAGATTGATCGGCACGATGCGGCTGTGGCGCTGCGCCGACCAGCGGCCGCGGGGGGCCCGTCCGAGGGCCAAGGATCTCAAAAAAAAATCGCCGAAAACTCAAAATAAACTCAAGTTCCGCCGTTTCCGATTCGGTTTGCCCTTGTCACTGCCGCCGGCGATCGGCAACCATTCGCCGGCCTGGACGGATCCGGGCATGACTACCCAACGTCCAGGGAGGGACGCGCGTGATGAGATTAACGTTCGCGCTGCTTGCGCTCGTGATTGGTTCGGGATCGACAGCCATATTCGGTGCCGCCGAGGCGGGCGAGGCGGTCCTTGTCGAGTTCTCCGCTCCCCAGTGCCAACCGTGCCGGGCGATGAAGCCGGTACTGGCCGAGCTGGAAGGCGAGGGGGTTCCGATCCGGCATGTCGACTTGGCTGCCGAGCCGCATTTGGGAATCCGCTACGGGGTGCAGCAGACGCCGACCTTCGTCGTCCTCTCCGGTGGCGAAGAGCTCACGCGATTGGTCGGGATGCAGACGGCCGAGGAGCTGCGGGCCGCCCTGGCGATCGACCCCTCCGGCCCGCTGGTCGCAACGGGATCACAGCAACAGTCGCCTCCCTCCAACGAGACGCCGCAGACCGCGCTCGCGGCGATCGACTCCGAAAACACGCCAAGTCAACCGGCGAGCCGCACAGGCGGGCGAAACGCAGCGGCGCCGGCCCGGGAACCGAGCAGCGAGCCGATGCCGAGCCGGTCTGTGGCCGATGCGGTCGAACGAGCGCGGGCGGCCACGGTCCGGCTCCGGATCCATGATGGGAATGGCTCGGGTGTGGGGACCGGAACGATCATCGATACCCAGGGGGACGAAGCCCTGGTGATGACCTGCGGACACCTGTTTCGGGAAACGAAGGGCGATGGCGAATTGGAAATCGAGCTGTTCGTCGGCGGTGAGACCAAGACCGTTGCCGGTCAAGTG
>CAYWXT010000320.1:0-2687 GCA_964462125.1 uncultured Pirellulaceae bacterium
TCCCCCCACTCAGCTCTGGCCCCACCTGGAGTCCAAGGGGGTGGAAGGGCTTTTCTTGGCCGGCCAGATCAACGGCACCACCGGCTACGAAGAGGCGGCGGGGCAGGGGGTGGTCGCGGGACTTAATGCCGCCCGCAAGGCCGCTGGCAAGCCGAGCTGGATCCCCACTCGCGACCAAGCCTACATCGGGGTGCTGATCGACGATTTGGTTACGGCCGGGACCGACGAGCCGTACCGCATGTTTACCAGCCGCGCCGAATATCGCCTGCTGTTGCGGCAGGACAACGCGGATCGCCGACTGACTCCCGCCGCCGATGAACTGGGCCTGATCCCTGCCCGCCGCCGCGAGCCGTTCATTGCCAAACTCAAACAGATCGAACGCGCCGGGGAATTGTTGCGAAAGGCGCGGATCGACGGCATCCCCGGCGACGTCCTCCTGCGGCGGCCTGAAGTCGACTGGGACCAGGTCGCCGCGCAGCTTCCGGAACTGGGCGAAATCGAGCCCTCAGCGGCTCAGCAATGCCTGTACGACATCAAATACGAAGGCTATGTCCAGCGGCAGAAAATGGAAGTCGAGCGACAGCAGCGTTTGGCGTCGAAGAAAATTCCGCCCGGCTTCGACTACCAGCGGATCGCCCCGCTGCGCAGCGAAGCCAAGGAAAAACTGAGCCGCGTTCGCCCGCTGAGTCTCGATCAGGCCCGTCGGATCAGCGGGATCACGCCGGCGGACATCGCCCTCGTGTTGGCCCATCTCGAGAACGCAGATCGACCCGGGCGGGCGAGGGAGCCTGGCCTTTCAGATCGATCTTGACCCACTGGCCGGCTTCGGTAGAATTCGCGGTTGAGGTAATCCGGGGAAAACAGGAAGTCTTGGAGCTTCTTGCCGCCTGCGATTTCCACGTAGCTTAGCGCGAAAAGGTGCTAGTGCGGTAATTCGGCAAGTTTGCTAATGGAAGTGCTTGCTAAGGCGACGCGGCGATTCGGTCCCGGGCGGAATCGGTCCCGCGGGCGGGTTCGTAGGACAATGGGTTCATCATGCAGGGAGGATGGTATCTTCCATGACCACGAAAACGGTCTTCACCACCGGTGAAGCGGCAAAGATTTGTAAGGTCAGCCAACAGACGATCATACGTTGTTTCGACAACGGGTCGCTGAAGGGCTTTCGGGTTCCGGGGAGCAAGTTTCGGCGGATTCCGCGGGAGCAGCTGTATCTGTTCATGAAGGACAACGGGATCCCGACCGACGCATTGGAGAGCAGCAAAAAGAAGCTGCTGATCGTCGACGACGACGAAGATCTGGTCGAGCTGATCAGCGACGGCTTCGAGCGGGACGGGCGGTTCGACATCCGCACGGCCAACAACGGGTTTGACGCCGGGATGGGGGTCAAGGAGTTTCGGCCCGATCTGGTCGTCCTCGATGTGATGCTGCCGGACATCAACGGCAAGGAAGTTTGTCAGCGGGTCCGCAGCGACCCCTCCTTGGATTCGGTCAAGATCCTGTGCATTTCCGGGATGGTCGAGCACAACAAGGTGGAGGGTTTGCGGGAAGCTGGGGCGAACGATTTTATGCAAAAACCGTTTGCGGTCGAAGATCTCGTCACCCACGCTTGCGACCTGTTGGAGATCGAGCGGAGTGTGGTCGGTTGACGGAGACGTGACGACGAACGGATCGGGCGGGACACATTGATGGCAGTCGGGCATCGCGCTGCGGCGGGTTGGCTCCCCTGCCTTCGTTTCGGCCCTGATCGATGGTGGTTGCCGCTGTCCCATGGGGCATCCGAGCTGCTCGCCCAGGTCATCCTTTCGTCGGTGCCGCCGGCTGGGGTGGCACTCGGTGCGGAGCCGGTGATCGATTCCGGCCTGCGCCAGCGGTTGATCTCCCGGCTTCGGTCAGACCCGCCGTTGTTGATTTATGCCGCCCTCGCCTCGTCCACCGAGCGGGGCAAACCGGAGGAGGCGGCTTCGCTGGCACAGCTGGCCGATTGGCTGATCGCCAACGCCACCGAGCGGTTTCGTCGCGGCGACGCGTCGCTGGGCGCCCCTCGGGTGACCGCGGAGCACGAGCGTCGTTGGCGGCAGCTCGACGACCATTTCCGTATCCAGCCGTTGCGAACGTGGCTTTCGGAAGCCGTCTGGTGGCTGGAAGTTGCTGGTCCCCCCGTCCCAGCGGCTTGGAGAGAATCATGGCCAACATTGCCAGGCGGGGATGAATCGGTGGAGCCCGGCCCGGCAGTGTTTCCTTCGCCGATGCTTGCTCAGTTGGCCCGTCACGTTCAATCGGACCAGGCCTGCCAGCGGTCGTTCGACGCCCGGCTCCGCCAGGAAAAATTGGAGGCGATCCGGCAGCTCGCCTATGGGCTAAGCCATGAGATCAACAACCCCTTGGCGAACATTTCGACGCGTGCCCAGCAACTGCAGCGGAAGGAATCTGATCCCGATCGGGCGGCGGTCCTGCAGCGGATCGTCGACCAGGTCTATCGCGCCCACGCGATGATCGCCGACCTGATGTTCTTCGCGAATCCGCCCGCGACCAAGCTCGAAACGGTGGAGCTTCGGTCACTTGTCGAGCAGGCGGCGGGAGCATTTCAGGAGGAGGCTCAGCGACGATCGATCCGCCTGGAGACCGAAGCGGGCCGCCTGGAGACCGAAGCGGGCCGCCTGGAGACCGAAGCGGGCCGCCTGGAGACC
>CAYWXT010000320.1:2787-5068 GCA_964462125.1 uncultured Pirellulaceae bacterium
GAAGCGGGCGAGGGGCCGCTGGAGATCACCGCAGACCGTCACATGATCATCGAAAGTGTGAACGTCCTGTTGCACAACGCCTTGGAGGCGGTCGGCTCCAGTGGAACCGTGATTGTCCGGGTGCACGGGCATGACGGGACGCCGTGCATCGAGGTTGCCGACAGCGGACCGGGGCTTTCCAAGGAGGCGCAGCGGCATGCGTTTGATCTCTATTACAGCGGCCGCGAAGCGGGACGCGGCCTTGGATTGGGACTCTGCCGGGCCTACCGTATTGCCCATCTGCACGGTGCCGAGCTGGCCCTCCGCAGTGGCCCGGCCGGCTGTGTCGCCACCCTGACGTTTGCCGCCAGCAGGGAAACGGCGTGCGGAGAATGACGTCGCGGCGGTCGCCCAATCCGGTCCGCGTCTTGGTCACCGGAGCCAGCCTCAAATACTCCACCGTTCCGTTGACGAATCGGAGTTCATCGAAGGCGCTCAGAAGTTTCCGCGACTTTGGTTGCGACCGGTCGGCGGAGCATATCCGACATGGAAGACCGCTGGTTCTCGGCCGTCGGGTCGGTGCAGGTAGGGGACCGCAATCGTTTCCCATGCGATCGACAACTCCGGCAGGCTCTCGGACGGATGCGCCAGCTCGCTGTCGGTCTCCCCTGAATTGCCGATCAACCTGGTCTTCGCGACCGGCAAGCGAGCTGTCGGTCGGTCACTGACGACCAGAAACGGAGATTCTCGAGGTTGATCGAGGCTCCCGAGATGCGGGTGGTCGAGTGACAACACTCGCGTCCCCGGAAGCTGCAACCGCAAGTTTCCCGCGACTCGCATGTCGGACGCGACGATCAGCTCCGGCGGTGTGCCGAGCGCCGCGACCAATTCCTCAAAGTCGAGATTGAGTTGGTTGGGTTTGGGGCCATCCTTGCTCAGCAGCGGCCGGGCGACGATCGCAACGAGGACCGACGCCATCACGACACCGCCGGTCCTCAAGATCTGATTCACCGCACGCGTCTGCCACAAGGATCGCCACTTGAGCGCAAGATAGCCCGGCACCACGATGACGAATGGCTGAATCCACCGGTTCTTGAACTCGCTCGCCTGTCCGGAAACGATGATTAGCACCAGCAGAACCGCGATCGTGATCAAGGTTCGCTCCAGCAAGTGCCCCAGCGGCAACATCTCCCCTCGAGTCGGCTCCCCTGGGTTGGATCGCCCTGCGTGCCGGACCACAGCGAATAGTACAACGGTGAACGTGAGGCAACCGGTGGCGGAGCAGACCAGTTCGTAGCTCCCGCGCATGACGTTGCCGAGCCAACCCCCGGTAGCGTGTTGGGCCATTGTGGCGATCGTCCGGGAGGACGCCAGGCCGAAGTGTTCCGCCATCCAGACCGCATGGGGTGTGAAGAGACAGGCGGCCACCGCCGCGGTGAACCAGATCCGCCGATCGAGCAAGAGCTGGCGATAGGTGGGCAAGGACATCGCGGCGGTCAACACGCCCAAAACGAGCAGCGAAAAGTTGTACTTGGAAAGCATCCCCAGCCCCGCTGCGACGCCGATCAAACCGTACCAGCGCCAGGCAGGCCGTTCGGCGAGTCGCGCGATGGCATAGAACAACAGCGCCGCAAAGAAAGTCGCTCCCACCGTATGGGACAGATCACGGTGGCTCTCCCAGGCGATCTGGGGGATCGTTAGCATTCCGGCCGACGCTACGATGGCAGGTCGTGGATCCGTGGTGGCTGTTCGGATCGTCGCATAGGCCAAGACGTAGGTGCCAAACAAAAACAGGTTCTTCAAAACCGTCAAGGAAACGATCGACGTTCCGAATACCTGAAACACACCCATCTGCACCCAGGTGTACATCGGCGGTTGATTGTTGTAGCCCGGAGCGAGCCACTGGGAGAGAAACACCTGTTCTGACTCATCGAAGTCGAGCACCGGTGAGATCACCCACCGCAGCATGACATGCAGTGATAGATACGCTACCAGGATCAGCAGCATGCACCAGCGATTTCGCAGCAGCCAGTGGGTCATCGTTTCATCCTGCGATCCGGATCCCTGCCTCGTGAGAACCGTCATCCTCGCCTGACCGCCCCGCTGTGCCCCAACCATTGCCGCACGACTCTCGAACCGTATAGGTCCGGCGATCTTGCGCCTCGTAGTGAATCCGCGACAACATCTCGGCCATCACCCCGAAGCAGATCAACTGCAATGCCGAGAGCATGGCAAACGCTCCGAGCACCAGCATCGGACGGGTCCCGATGTCGTCGCCGAAGAACAACTTTGATGTGAACAC
>CAYWXT010000321.1:0-5053 GCA_964462125.1 uncultured Pirellulaceae bacterium
ATGGCAAACGCTCCGAGCAACAGCATCGGACGGGTCCCGATGTCGTCGCCGAAGAACAACTTTGATGTGAACACGATGCCCAACATCACACCGCCGACCGCGCCGATGATCAGCCCCAACGAACCGAAAAAGTGTCCTGGCCGCATCCGGTACTTCATGAAAAACAGCACCGAGAGTAAATCGAGCACGACCCGGAAGGTGCGCGAGATGCCGTATTTCGACTGCCCGTATTGACGGGCGTGATGCCGTACGTCGAGCTCGCCGATCCGGGCCGGATGGGTGACCAGGGCGACCCACGCCGGTATGAACCGGTGCATTTCACCCATCAGCCGAGTCTGTCGGATCACCCGGCCCCGATAGACCTTCAAGCTGCAGCCGTAGTCGTGAATGCGGACTCCGGTGACAGCGGCGATCAGGCGATTCGCGATCCAGGATGGGATCAGTCGCAGCCACAGACCGTCCCGTCGAGACCGGCGTCTGCCAACGACGAGGTCGAGTTGTTGGGTTTCAAGATGCGCCACCAATCGAGGAATATCCGCCGGGTCGTTTTGGAGATCGCCGTCAAGGGTGGCAATCAATCGGCCCGACGCCGCTTCGATTCCAGCCTGCATGGCCGCGGTTTGACCGAAGTTGCGGCCGAGTGAGATCACTTGGACCGCAAAGGGCAATTCCGCCGCTGCCGCCACCGCCCGTTGATACGTTCCGTCCATGCTGCCGTCATCCACGAGCACGACCTCCGTTCGCCACGGGGCCGCCGGGAGCGATGCCACTGCGGAGTCCCCGAAGGCTCGATCGCGGTCCGGCTCCGCGATGTCGACAACGCAGCCTTGGGGATCGCCTCGGCCGGGGCGCAAGGTCTCCGCGATGGCGCCCAGCAGGGGCGTCACCGAATCGGCTTCGTTGAATAAGGGGACGACAATCGACAGGTCGAACAGATCCTCCGGCGGATCGTCGTCGTGAGTCAGGTTCATAAGGGACCGGCCCTCGGGTGGTGAGCGAGCGCTCGCAACGATGTGGCGATCCATGCGGCGTAGTCGCAGGACGCCCGTTGCGTTCTCCCTGATAGATGATGGCCCCTGATAAACAATGGCGACCAGCGACGTCCAGACGGATCGGTCGGCACCGGTTCCACACCCATGGCCGAGCCGGCTCGATTCCGAGATAATCTTGTGCTCGGCTGTTTACCTTTTTCCCGTGCTCGCGAGTCACGATCGTGGAAAACGTTAGCGAATGCCTTCGACTGCAGGCGGCAGGAGAAGTTTCTGCCGTGGACCTCGCTCGCCGAGCGATCGGGGCGATCGAGGCGACCGAGCCGCGCATCGGGGCGTTCACCCACGTGGAGGCAGCCGGCGCGATTTCCGCTGCCGAGCGGGTCGATGCGAAACGAGAACAGGGAGTGCCGCTGGGGCCGCTTGCCGGAATTCCGATCGCCGTCAAGGATGGGATCTGTACCGGTGACATGCCGACCACCTGCGCGTCCCGGATGCTCCGTGGCTTCATCCCCCCCTACGACGCCAACGTGATCGAGCGGTTGCGGGCGGCCGATGCGGTGCTTGTCGGCAAGACGAACATGGACGAATTTGCCATGGGGGCCAGTACCGAAACGAGTGCGTTCGGGGTCACCCGCAATCCCTGGGCGCCCGATCGAACACCGGGGGGAAGCAGCGGCGGGGCGGCGGCCTGTGTCGCCGCAGGCAACGTCCCTTTAAGTCTCGGCAGCGACACCGGTGGCTCCATCCGCCAACCGGCTGCGTTCTGCGGCATCACCGGCTTGAAACCGACCTATGGCCGCGTCAGCCGCTATGGGCTGGTCGCCTTCGCCAGCAGTCTCGACCAGATCGGGCCGCTGGCGTGGTCGGTCGAGGACGCCGCCCGGTTGCTGCAGGTGATCGCGGGCTTCGACCCTCGTGATTCAACCTGCCTTGACCGGCCCACCCCGAACTATCTCGAGGAGATGGACCAGGCGGACGTGCGAGGCCGCAAGATCGGGGTCCTCCGCGATGGACTGGAGCAGGACGGCGTCGCCGATTCGATCCGCCGCACCGTCGAGGAGGCGGTCACCGTCTTCGCCGATGCCGGCGCGAAAATCGTGGAGGTCCAACTGCCCCACCGCCGCTATTGGGTTCCCACCTATTACGTGATCGCTCCCTGCGAGGCGAGCAGCAACCTCTCTCGCTATGACGGGGCCCACTATGGCCACCGCGCCGAATCGATCGATCGGACCTCCGGCGACGGCCCGCTCGACTCAATGTACCGCCGCAGCCGCGAAGAGGGATTCGGCAGTGAAGTCAAACGCCGCATCATGATCGGCACCTACGCCTTGAGCGCCGGCTATGTCGGCAAGTATTACAACCAGGCCTTGAAAGTTCGGCAGCTGATTCGCGCCGACTATGAAGCCGCGTTTAAGCAAGCCGATCTGTTGCTCGGCCCGGTCACCCCGACCCCAGCCTTTCCCCTCGGGGAAAAAGTCGACGATCCGATTCAGATGTACCTCTGCGATCTGTTCACAGTCGGAGCCAATCTGGCGGGCGTACCGGCACTGTCACTGCCCGCCGGCCAGGATACCGATGGGCTGCCGCTCGCCGTGCAGCTGCAAGCACCGGCACTGGAGGAAACTCGCCTGTTGACCGCCGGTCGCGTCTACCAGTCCCTGACCGATCATCACTGTCGGCGTCCAGCCGAAATCACGGGAGCCAACCGATGAGCCTTGGTGTCGCCGCCGACGCGGTCACGACGATCATTGGACTGGAGGTCCACGTTCAGCTCAAAACGGAGTCCAAACTGTTTTGCGGTTGTGCCACCGATTTCGGGGCGCCGCCCAATACGCTGGTCTGTCCGGTTTGCCTCGGCATGCCCGGTGCCCTGCCGGTGATCAACCAGCGGGCCATCGAGTTGGCGGTCCGCACCGGATTGGCATTGAATTGCGACATCCCCCCGATGACCAAGTGGGACCGTAAACAATACTTCTATCCGGACCTTCCCAAAGGTTATCAGATCAGCCAGTTCGATCTGCCGATCTGCGCCGATGGTTATTTTGAGATCGGTGACCCGCAGAACGAAGGGGCGATGCGACATATCGGCATCATCCGCGCGCATTTGGAAGAAGATGCCGGAAAGAGCATGCATGACGAGGCGGCCGGTCAGGCCGATTCACGGATCGACCTGAATCGCTGCGGTACGCCACTGCTGGAGATCGTCAGTGAGCCTGACTTGCGAACCCCCGCCGAAGCGCGGGGCTACCTGACCGAACTCAAGTTGCTGTTGACCCACCTTGGTGTTTCCGACTGCGAGATGCAGGAGGGCAGCCTTCGCGTCGACGCGAACATCAACTTGCACCTGACCGTCGACAGTAAACGTGTCGCGACGCCGATCGCCGAAGTCAAGAACATGAACAGCTTCCGCGCGGTCGAGCGGGCGCTAGAGTTCGAAGTCCAGCGGCAATTGGCCCACTGGGAAGATTCCGGCCAGACGATCGATGATGTCCCCAAAACAACTCGAGGTTGGGACGACACCCACGAACAGACCTTCCTGCAACGCGAGAAAGAGCTCTCGGCCGACTATCGCTATTTCCCCGATCCCGACCTGTTGCCGGTCCGTTTGCCACTGGCCCGCATCGACGCGATCCGCGAAACGCTGGGCGAGTTGCCGGCGGAGATCCGTCAGCGGCTGGAGTCCCAGTACGACATCAAGCCGTACGACGCCGACGTGATCGTCAACCTGGGGCCGGAGACGATCAAGTACTTCGAGACGGTTGCCGGGAGATGCCAGGATGGTCGGCGAGCCAGCGCCTGGATCCAACAAGATGTGCTGCGAACGATCAAGGAACGCGAGCTGTCGATCGAAACGTTCCCGATCGACGCTGACAAACTGGGACAGCTTTTGCACAAGGTCGCCGTTGGCGAACTCGACAACGCCCGCGCCCGCGACGTGTTCACCCATCTGCTCGAGCACCACGTGACCGTCGATGAGGCGTGCGATGTGCTCGGAATCGAATCGATCGACGAAGGCGAGATCGAGTCGCTCTGCCGTGAACTCCTGCAGGCGAACCCAAAAGCCGTGGAAGACGTCAAGGGAGGCAAGCCCCAGGCGATCGGTCCCTTGATCGGACAAGCCAATAAGAAAAACCCCAATGCCAATCCGCAGCAAGTCCGCCAAACCCTGCTCGAGCTGATTGAGGGGATGTAGTGCCACCCCTGGTCTCCCTCACCACCGACTTCGGCGGCGACAGTCCCTACGTGGCCCAAATGAAAGGGGTGCTGCTCCGCCGACTGCCGGACGCCACGCTGGTCGACATCACACATGCGGTGCCATCGCAAGATGTCATGGCAGCGGCCATCTCGTTGGCTGATACGCTGCCGTGGTTCCCAAGTCAGGCGGTCCACATCGGGGTGGTCGATCCCGGCGTGGGAACCGATCGTCGAATCCTCGCCGGCCGGCTTCGCGATGGTTGGTTCGTCGGACCGGACAACGGTCTGTTTTCATTGAGCGAAATCCGCGAGGCAGTGTCGCTGCAAAACCCCCAATACTGGCAGGCGAAGGTCAGCGACACCTTTCACGGTCGCGACATCATGGCCCCGGTCGCCGCCGCGATCGCCAGCGGGGTGCCACTGCAGCAGCTGGGCCCAGCAGTCCACGATTGGGCGGTGCTCTCCCTTCCCGAGCCGCGCCGGCAGGAGGAACAACTGCTGGGCCAGGTCATCCACGTCGACAGCTTCGGCAACCTGATCACGAACCTGAAGGAAACAGAGATCACGCCGGACGCTCACGTGACCATCGGCGGCGAAGCCATTCCCATGGTACGCTGCTACGGCGAGGCAAGCGCCGGGGAGTTGGTGGCACTGATTGGTTCGGCCGGTCGGCTGGAGATCGCTGTTGTCAACGGCAGTGCCGAAGCCGCGATCGGCGGTGACCGGTGCGTGACTGTTATCAATCGTTGAAACGGCGGTTGCATCCCCGCTGCAGCATGAACCCCCCGCACTGGATCATCATTCAGGGTGTCGTTGACCATACGATCATCGCCGGCGATGACGAGATGGATATTCGCATCACGGCG
>CAYWXT010000322.1:0-5046 GCA_964462125.1 uncultured Pirellulaceae bacterium
ATAGCAATTCGGTAGGATGGATTTGCTTCGGATTTGGAGTTCCGCGTTTTCGGGGCGGGGGGGGGGGGTTCAAGGGGGGCCGTGGGCGCCGCGTCGCGGGCGACCGCTGGGATACCAAAACGACTCTGGTTGGGAGAAGATCGGATATCCTGTGGCATCGGCGACGAGGTAGCCTGTTCTGTATTTATCGAGAACTCCCTTTCAGAACATATTCCGAGTGTCCCATGACAGCCCCCTTCAACGCTGACAACGGCTGGTTCCGCGACGGTCATCGACTCTCCGCGTCTCGCGTCAACCGCCATGCCTCGGGCTGCGTCCGGTCTGGGCTGTTCGCCTTTGCGTGCGTGACCTCCCTTGCTCCGCTCGTAGTCCCCACCATCGCCCTTGCTCCGAACATGGTGCTCGCACCAAACCATGCCGCCGCCGAAGAATTTCCGGAGCCCTTCAACACCGAGCCTGAGTCCGATGCGCAGCAGGTGACTCCCACCGAGGCGGCTCAGCGATGGCAACTCCCCGCCGGGATGGAGGCCACGGTGTTCGCGGCGGAGCCCGATGTGCAGAACCCGATCGATCTGGCGTGGGACGCCCAAGGGCGACTGTGGGTCGCAGAGAATTACACCTACGCCGAGCGAGACCAACGTTTCCAACTCGATCTGCGCGATCGCGTGCTTGTATTCGAAGACACCGACGGGGATGGCAAGCATGACCGCCGCACCGTCTTCACCGATGGCGTTCAGATGCTCACCAGTGTCGAGGTCGGCTACGGCGGGGTTTGGCTGATGTGTCCCCCGCGGCTGCTGTACATTCCCGATCGCGATCACGACGCCGTCCCCGACGGTCCGGCCGAGGTGGTACTCGATGGGTTCGAGGTCGCCCAACAAAACTACCACAACTTTGCCAACGGCCTTCGGTTCGGTCCCGATGGTTGGCTCTATGGCCGTTGTGGCGGTTCTTGTCCGGGCCAAGTGGGTGCCCCAGGAACCCCGGAGGAGCAGCGGGTCGCTTTGGAAGGGGGGATCTGGCGGTATCACCCGGAGGTGGATCGGTTCGAGGTACTCACCAGCGGCACGACCAACCCCTGGGGGCACGACTGGAACGATGTCGGCGAACTGTTCTTCACCAACACCGTCAACGGTCACTTTTGGCACGCGATACCCGGCGCCCATTTCACCCGGCCATTCACGCTCGACCCCAACGCACACACCTACGAGTTGATCGACTTTCACGCCGATCACTGGCACTTCGATACCGGTAAGAGTTGGACCGATTCGCGGGACGGGGCTGCGAACGACTACGGCGGCGGCCACGCCCACTGCGGATTGATGATCTATGAGGGGGATAACTGGCCCGAGCAGTATCGAGGGAGGGCGCTGACGATCAATCTGCACGGTCGGCGGGTGAACCAGGAGATCCTGCGGCGGCGCGGCAGTGGCTACGTCGCCTCCCATGCCCCCGACATCTTGCTTGCGGCCGACCCCTGGTTTCGCGGCATGGACCTGAGCTACGGCCCCGATGGCGGCGTTTACGTCCTCGATTGGAGCGACACCGGGGAGTGCCATGAGCATACCGGCGTGCATCGGACCAGCGGCAGGATCTACAAGATCACCCACGCTCTGGAGACGGCGAAGGCGGAAACGAATTCACACCCTCGGGGCGTCAACGGATTCGACCTCCAAGGGGCCGAGGGTCTGGGGGAGATCGACGATCTACATCAGGCCGATGGTCAGGCGTTGGTGCGGCTGCAGGGTCACGAGAATGCCTGGTACGTCCACCAAGCCCGATTGGTGCTCGCCGAGCGGGAAGCGGCAGGGTCCCTCGACGGTGACGCGGCAACAGCGGCCGCCGCCAGGTTTCATTCGGCCCAGCAGCCGTCGGAGGCTGTCGCCGCGCTGTTGACCTTGGATGCGACCGGTGAGGCGAGTCGGGACTTCCTGGTTGAGCAGCTTCGCCACCGGGAGGAACATGTGCGCTGCTGGGCGATCCGGTTGTTGACCGAATCGTGGCCGCTGGATGATTGCTATGGGCCAACCTATCAAGAGCCGGCGCTCGCGGGGCGTGTTGCCCACCAAGCCGAGGAACTGTTGCCGGTGCTGGTCCGCCAAGCGGCGACCGATTCGTCGTCGGTGGTTCGATTGAACCTCGCCTCGACCTTGCAGCGGTTGCCCCCCGAGCATCGGAGCGAGTTGGCTGCGGCGTTGGTGACCCGCGAGGGGGACGGGGATGACCACAATTTGCCGCTGATGATTTGGTACGGGTTGATGGCCGCGGCCGACTCGAAGCCGGATGACCTGGTTGCGGTGGCCAAGTCGTGTCAGTTGCCGACCACCCGGCGGCTGATTGCCCGGCGGCTCGGGGAAGAGATCGAGCGTCACCCCGAGCCGCTGGATGAGCTTCTGCAGGCGGTCGCGGCCAGGGCCGATCGTCCCTGGCGACTCGATATTCTGAACGGGTTGGCCGAGGCGATGCAGGGTTGGCGGAGTGCTCCGCGCCCCGCTGCGTGGAACGCCGTGGTCGCGGCGCTCGGCGACGAACAATGGGCGGAGGAGGTCGTTCGAGAACTCAGTGTCGTCTTTGGCGATGGGCGTTCGTTGAAGGAGGTCAAACAGATCGTTGCCGACGACTCGGAGAGCCCAGCGACCCGGTTGGCCGCCCTGGCCGCGCTGATTCAAAGCGATCCCCCCGAGCTCCGCGAGATCTGTGAACCGCTGCTTCGTGATGCCCGGTTCAACGTCGTCGCGGCGCAGGGTCTGGCATCGATCGACGACCCTGAGGTCGGGCGGCTGTTGGTTGCCCGTTATCGAAACTTCCGCGCCCCGCAACGGCCCAAGGTGGTCTCGATCCTGGCCTCCCGGGCCTCCTTCGCAATGGTGCTGCTGAAGGCGATGCGGTCGGGTGATATCCCGCGCGATGCCCTCTCCGCATTTCAGGTCCGCCAGATCCACAACCTGGGGGACGAGGAACTGAGCGCGGCGGTCGCGGAGGTTTGGGGCGGGGTGCGCGAGACGTCGGAAGAAAAACAGCGAGTGATCGAAACGCTTCGTGACACCCTGACGCCTGAGCAGTTGGCGGCGGCCGATCGCGGGGCGGGGCGGGCGCTGTTCGTGAAGAACTGCCAGAACTGTCACCGGCTTTATGGCGAGGGGGGGCAGATTGGGCCTGACCTGACCGGCGGCAACCGAGACGACCTCGACTACCTGCTCAGCAACATCGTCGATCCCAGTGCCGTGGTGGACAAGGACTATCGGATGACGCTGGTGGCGACCGACGACGGCCGCGTGCTCAGCGGCTTGGTAACCGCCCGCACCGACCGGACACTGAAGCTGCACACGGCAACCGAGTCGCTCACGATCGACCGTCGCGAGGTGGCCGACGAAAAGTTGACCGAGAAGTCGCCGATGCCCGCAGGCCTGCTCGACAATCTCACACCGAACGAGATCCGCGATCTGATCAGCTACTTGGCCCACCCCAGCCAAGTGTCCCTCCCCGCCGACGTCGTGTCGACGATTGACGATGAAGACGAAAGCCGCAACACTCCCTGACCTTCCGCGGCCGCTGTCATCCGTTTTCGACCACGAGGGTTTTCATGGGGATCGTTCTGCCGTTGATCCTGATCCTGTTGGCGTGTGTGGTGATCTGGCGAGCGTGTGACGGTTTCGAAGTCGCCTCGGAATACTTGGGCCGCAACCTTTCCGAAGGCGTTCGGGGGGGGACGATCAATGCGGTTTCGAGCTCGATCCCAGAACTGCTCACCACCTTCATCGCGCTGTTCGTGCTGGCCGACGAGGATGGCTTTGCCGTCGGCTTGGGGACCACCGCCGGCAGCGCGCTGTTCAACGGCATGATCATCCCCGCGGTCTGCATCTTTACCGTGGTGGGAACGGTCGTCGCCGGTCGGCGGGTCGCTTCGGTGAACATTTCCAGCAAGGTGATCCTTCGCGATGGACTGACCCTGCTAGGGTGCGAACTCGTCATGATCGTGTTGATCAGCGGTGAGCGCCTCGATTGGTGGCAGGGGTTGGCGCTGATGCTGATGTACATCGGCTACTTCGGCTACATGGTCCTCTCGATGCAGGCTGACAGTGTCGACGATGCGGGCGAGAGGTCAGGGGCGGACGAGTCGAGTGGATCGTCGCGGGGATTGCTCCGGGGCGTCCTTTATTGGATGTCCGGCGGCCCCCTGTTAGATCTGGAGCGGTGGTTGGTGGGAGAGCATCACCGGCAGAAGATGCGGGAGGAGACGTGGAACGCGTGGCCGCTGCTGTCAGCGTCGACGGCGATGATCGCGATCGCCTGCTGGGGGCTGGTCCATGCCTGCGAATGGCTCGGTTCCGGCCCTGGCAACAAGCTTCATCCCTCGTATGAATTGTTCGGCTACGAACTGCATGGGTTCGGGATGCCCGCCATCTTCGTGGCCGTGATCTTCGCTTCGATGGCCACCAGCGTCCCCGATACGGTGATGTCGATCCGCGATGCCCGGGACGGCGATTTCGACGATGCGGTGGCCAACGCGTTGGGGAGCAATATCTTTGACATTTGCTTTGCCCTCGGATTGCCGATTTTGTTGTACACGTTGTTGCGAGGCCCGATTGAGATTCCGCCGGTGATCGCGCAGCAGACCGGTGAGATCCTGGTGCTGCTGTTGGTGATCACCTTGTTCGGGTTTTTGATTTACTACATCGGCCCGCGCGGGGTGGCAGCCGACGGGACGACCTATGTGGAAATGAGGCAGGGCACCGCCACGCTGCTGATCCTGTTGTATGTGATCTTCGTGACCTTCATCGTCGCCCGTTCCCAGGACGCTGTCTGGGCGGAGACGGTCACGGAGATCTTGAATGGTGCGCTGCAGGTTCTGCCGCGGGTCAATGGCTAGTGCGTCGCCACAGCCAGGAATGAGGGGTGGGGCCGCACGGCTTGCGCCGTGGCGTTAACATGGTGAGGGATTGGAATAAGGGGTGGGCCGCACGGCTTGCGCCGTGGCGTTAGGAATTTTGTAAGGAGCCGCGCGGAAATAACTTACCGAATTGGTGTTGAAATGAGGCCGCTGCT
>CAYWXT010000323.1:0-5020 GCA_964462125.1 uncultured Pirellulaceae bacterium
AGGTGTTTGCGGATGATCGCATACCCCAGGCGGGCTGGGGAATTCTAATTGTCGCAACTGGGGATTTCTAATCGTCGCTAGACACGGGACGTTCTCCGCTGCCGACACGTGTTGGCAACGCTTAGACTCTTCGCCGCTTCAACATCCGTTTCGGCGAAACGGACGTACATCCGACTCGCCAAGCCGGATCGAGGCGATGCTGGGACGTTTTCCGCTGCCGACACGTGTTGGCTACACTTGGACTCTTCACCGCTTCAACATCTGTTTCGGCGAAACGAACGTACATCAAAAGATCTAGAGATGAATACTCTGCCGTTTCCATTTTCGCTCTTTCACGTCCTTGTTGTGGTGCTTGCGCTGTTCGGGTGCTCTCGAACGCCTCTTCTGGCCGATTCACCGGACACTCCCCACTGGGGCGACCTTCCGACGATCACGGTTCCCAGTTCGCTCGACGGTCATCCGCAACGGGCAATCCTGTGGGCTTCTGAAACCGCTGAGCGACACGAGCGGCCGCTATTGGTGTTTCTGCATTCCTGGAGTGGTGACTACACGCAAGACAATTCGCGGTGGCATCGCGAGGCGGTTCAGCGGGATTGGATTTTTCTGCACCCCGATTTTCGCGGCCCGAATCGGACGCCCAAGGCTTGCGGGTCACGCTGGGCCCGGCAGGACATACTCGACGCGATCGAAGCGACAGCCGAGCGATTTCAGGTCGACCGTTCCCGGATCTATTTGGCAGGCTCCTCCGGCGGCGGTCACATGGCGATGCTGATTGCCGGCCACCATGCGGACCGGTTTTCAGCCGTCTCGGCCTGGGTCGGGATCAGCGATTTGGCCCACTGGTATCACTTTCACACGGTCGACGGATCGCCGGGCAACTATGCCCGCATGATTCGCGATTCATTGCGGGGGCCGCCTGGGGCGTCGGCGGCCATCGATGAGGAGTACCGCGATCGGTCACCGATTTTTCACCTGCACCGCGTCGGCGACTTGCCGCTCGATCTGGCCGCCGGTGTTCGGGATGGCAAATCGGGTTCCGTGCCGATCCGTCATACCCTCAACGCGTTCAACGTGGTGGCGCGCGCCAATGGGACTCCGGAGGTCACGGATCATGAAATCGAAACGCTGTGGGAAACCGGCGCCCTCGCAGAGCCTGAGCCCGAGGACATTGCGGACGATCCGAGCTACGGCCGAGCATTGCTGCTGCGGCGCCGCTCGGGGAGCGCGCGGGTGACGATTTTTGACGGCGACCACGAGAGTCTTCCGCCCGCCGCCTGCGAGTGGTTAGCGAACCAGCGGCGGCCCACCAAATTCAAACCGTCGGGACCATCGGATCCATGACGGCTGGAACCACAGCGTCGGGGGCAAGGCGCTGCCGCTCTGCCTATCCGCTTTATCTACGGACCGCATTTGACAAAGCCCGTCAATGGACAACTCTTCGAGATCGCTGATCATTGTGATCGTTTCGTAGACTTTTAAATTGTCAGTATCGGCCATAGGCGGCCGGTGAATTCGGTGTCATCAAAAAGTCTCTGTCAGTAGCGTCGCCAGCTGGGGTTACGATGGTATTCGGGCGCGAAACTCAAAGGAGTGAAGCGGCCCGAATGACCCTATGCCCCCTCCTGTTCAGCACTCCAGCAGCACCGCTGTTGGGCGATGGCATCGCGTATCTCGCGCCATAATGGTACGAGCGTCTGTTGCAAGAGATGGATTCATCCAATCAGGATACTTCTGCTATGCCCACGACCTGGCAAACCGTTCGCGTTTTCATCTCCAGCACGTTCCGCGACATGCACTCGGAGCGGGATTATCTCGTCAAGCGGGTTTTTCCCGCGCTCCGCGAGCGGCTGGAACCGTATCGAGTGCATCTGGTCGACATCGACCTGCGGTGGGGCGTGACCGAGCAGCAGGCGGAGAGCGGTGGGGCGCTGGATGTCTGCCTCGACCAGATCGACGCGTGCCATCCGTTCTTTTTGGGTCTGTTGGGCGAGCGCTACGGCTGGGTTCCGGAGGAAATTCCGGAGCACGTTACCAGCAAGCTCGGCTGGACGCAGTATACCACGAAGAAGAGCATCACCGAGTTGGAGATCCTCTACGGCGTCCTCGGCAATTGCGAGATGCTCCCCTATTCGTTGTTCTGCTTCCGTGCGCCCAACGTGCTCGCCGAACTTCCCGGCGAGCAGTTGTACAACTTTGCGGAATTCCCAACAGACAAGGAACGTAGCACGGTGTCTGCAAGAGAGGCGCGGGCCCGCGCGATCGACCGTCGAGAGAAACTGCGAGCCGTCAAGCAGGCGATCCGCGATGCCGACCTGCCCGCTCCGCCATTGGAAAACTACCCCTGCCGGTATGCGGGGCTGAAGATCAACTGGCGGTTGGCCCGGATGGACCTGAACGAAGCCGACCGGCACGCGCTGGAAGAAGTCGCCCGGGACGGCTTCGTCGATCCGCAGGAGTACGCTGGTCTCGACAAGCATCTGCGAGAGATCGTTCACAAGTACGGCGTCGTCGAGTTGGAGGGCCTGGAGAAATTTGGAGAGCGCGTGCGGGAGTGGCTTTGGGAGGCGATCCGAGATCGGCTCTCGTTGCCGGGAACCCCGCCGACGCGGGCCGCCACCGCGACCGACCCGCTTGCCGAGGAGCAGGACTACCACGAGCGGTTCATGGAAGGTCGCCTGCGGGTCCATGTCGGCCGCAAGGGCATTCGGAACCGCTTGGCGGAATATGCCGACAGCGACCGAACGGAAGCGTGCCTGGTGACCGGCCCATCGGGTTCAGGCAAGACGACCGCGCTGGCCCGGTTTGTCCGCGTGTACCGACGCGCCCGGCGAAACGAGACCATTATTTTGCATTTCGTCGGGGCCAGCCCCGGCTCGACCGATCTGCGGCGGATGCTCCAGCGGCTCTGTGCAACGCTCAAGAGTGAATTCGGCTTCGACGAGGAGGTGCCGCGGGACGTGGGCGAGCTGATGACGACGTTCCGCAGCTTCCTTCAAAACGTCCCGGCCGACCGCCGTGCCGTGTTGGTGCTGGATGCACTCAACCAGTTGGACGAAACGGACAACGCCCAGAGCCTCTACTGGCTTCCGTGGCAGCTGCCGCCGCACGTGAAGCTGATCGCCAGTTGCATCGCCGATCCCGGCCGCAAGGATCCGGTGCTCAAAGCATTCGAGGACCGCCCGCACCACCCCGTCGGGATCGCGCCGCTGACGGATGCCGAACGGCGGGAAATCATCCGTCAGGTCCCCTCGCTCTCCGCCAAGACGCTGGACGCGACGCAGGTGAATCTGCTGTTGTCCAACCCGGCGACAACGAATCCGCTCTTTCTGCTGGTGGCGCTGGAAGAGCTGCGCGGCTTCGGCTCGTTCGAGCAGCTCGACCGACGGATCATGTACTTTCCCCGGCCGGCGGAAGACGATCCGCAGTGGCGGCACTGGCTGGCGCAGGCCCGTGCCGATGCCCAGTCAATGAATGATGAGCAGAAGAAGGCCGAGCACCTCCAACGGCTCGGGCAGATTGAGGCGGCCCTGGACCGTACCGTGGCCGTGGAGGACCCGCTCACCGACGTCTTCATCCAAGTCATCCGGCAACGCGAATGCGACTTCGATCCCCAGGTTGCGCGCGATGTGCTCACGCTGCTGGCTTCAGCCCGCCGGGGACTTTCGCAGCGGGAACTGCTGGACCTCGTCGAAGGGGAGGGCGTGAAGATCGAAGAGAGCCGCACCGACCTGTTCCCCATCCTGCGGCAATTGCGTTCCTACCTCCAGCCCCGCGGGGAACTGCTCGACTTCTATCACCGCGGTCTTTACAAGGCCGTTCGCAACCACGTGCTCCCCGACGAAAAAAAACGCGACGCCCATGCGCGTCTGGCCGGCTTCTTCTATGATCGTTGGCATAGACCCAACACCCATGCGTTGTCCGAGCTGCCGTACCATCTCTTTGAATCGCAACTGCACACACGGCTGATCGAAGTCACGTCGCGGCGTAAACTGATCGATCACACATGTGAGTTGCTGTCGAGGGAAACGATGCTAGAGAACCTTCAGTTCGCTCTGGCGGCAGGACAGGCAGACGGCAGCGCGGCACAGGTATCTAGAGTGATCGCCGCGTGGGGTTATACGCTGCAGCGCGAAGGGGGGCAGCCTTGGGCGCGGGTTGAGGGGTTGATGCGATCAGGAAGGGTGATAGAAGCGATACAAGTGGGTCAGTCAGTGCAGCCACCAGCACAGGCCTGCCGGCTTCTGGTGAGCCTAACCCATCGCATGCTGGATGCTGGGCAAGCCCCGGAAGCTGACGAACTCCTGGGCATCCTGTCCCGGCTCGAGTTGCCGGTGGCGCGGCCAGTCTTGGCCGATTACCTTCGTTTGGTGGAGCGCTTCGTTGCTCGGGGCCGGGGGGACGCCCTAGCTTGCCTTTCCGCGACCGATGCGCGGCAAGCGGCGCTGCGTTTTCTCTGTTTTCTCATCGGAACGCGCTCTCTTGGGAACGATGTGGCTTCACGCTTGGCGAGTGTCGCAGATGGACTGCGCGACCCATTTTGGCGGTCAATTTGCCTGCTCTTCCTGGTATGTCGTGCAACTCGCCGTGGGTTGCCCTGCGCTGAGGAAATCGTCAAACGCTTGGAAGTCGCGCTGCCATTGTGCCCCGCAGGAGACAATCGAGAAAAAATCCTCGAGGTGGTTAACCGCTGTTATCGCTGGCTTGCACACATCGGGTTTTCACGCGACGTGCTTTTCGCCGGATCGAATCTGGAAGGAATCAAGTGGGTTACTTACCTCGGACTTTCGCACGACGTGCTGAGGAGCCCCACGATCAGCTCGGATGCACTGCAGGCTCCAGCCGACCCACCAAACGTGATGGACTCGAAGACGGGACGATTGGAATTGGGCCAATTTCGATTCGTTGAGAAGCCTCGGGAAGCGGACGCCGAACAACAGCCAAGTGAGTTCGCACACACATTGCGGCGAGCGATCGGCTTGGTCTGCGATTCCGCTCTGAATCCAGCGGCGTTGCGAGCAGC
>CAYWXT010000324.1:0-5020 GCA_964462125.1 uncultured Pirellulaceae bacterium
GGCGGTGCGCTGCGCGACCGCCGGCTACCATCTTGCAACCCCTTCGGGGTAAAAAGCCATGGCGACGGATACGATTTTGGAACGTATTCCGGGTAAAGATCGATGGCGCCGGATACGGATTGGCAAATGCGAGGTACAGAGGCGGGGTGGAAACGCTTTCCCGTGCGCAGAGCACGAAGGCCACAGCGGTTTTACAATCGATTCCCTGACTGCATCGTCGACCAGATCCGTTCGGCCGCGGCGACGTCTCGGCTCGACGCCGCTCCCCGGCCGTAGACGATTCGATTGTAGGCGTCGATGACGCGGCTCGCCGAATCGGACGACTCCGGCAGCTGGGCCGCAACGCGGCCGGCAAACTCGCTCGGTGTCTCCTCCCGGCCGCGCTGCCAACCCCGCTCGCGCGTCCAGGCTTCGAACGCTTGGAACGTGACCACGATCACCCGCCGCGGATCCTTTTCACGTCCGATCGGATTCCGAAAGCTGGAGAACGGCCGTGGCGGCGCAGGTTCCTCCCCCCGGTGGTCCGTCCCGGCGTCGGGCTCTGAGTCGGCCGAGCGACGGCCCCAAAGGTCGGACCACCAACGTGCAATCTGGTCTCGGTGGAACCATACATAGGTGGCAACGATGGCGACCAGGGCAAGCACCAGGATGACCCGAAACCAATCGGCGAGCCCGCTCAACAGTCGGCTTGGTGACAAGGGGCTTTGTGACGGCGGCGGGCCCGACTGGCCGCGGTCATCACCATCGTCAACGGATCCGTCGCTGTCGCCGGTGGCTCCCTCTCCATCACTGCCCCCTCGCTCTTGTTCGGTCTCCTCCGAGGCGGAAGATGATTCGTCGGGGCGGGACGTGTCGCCGGGGGGAGGCGTGTCCTGTGTCCCCCCGGCCGGTTCCGATTCGCTGGATGATTCAGACGCATCCGACGTTTCGGCCCCACTTGACGTTTCAGTCCCACTTGACGTTTGCGTCCCACTTGATGGTTCAGCTTCGCCCGACGCTTCCGCCTCGCCCGATGGTTGCCCCTGGTCTGACTCGCCCTCCTTGCCTGAGTTCTCTGAGTTCCCTCCCTGCCGGTCCCCACTCGACGATTCCCCATCCTGACTCGACTGGCTCTCTTGGCCGGACTGGTTTGACGGGCCGGATGCGCTCGCTTCGTCTGACGCTCCCTCCTCGCTGGATTGACCCGAAGCGGACGAACTTTGCGAAGTCGCGTCTTCTGCGTCGGCGTCGGTCGTGGTCGCGCCTTGCGTCGTTTGATCGTCGCCAGGTTCGGCTCCTTCGTTTCCCCAACCGAAGCGGCTGGCAGCCATTTCATCGGGCGGCGAGAGGAACTCTGGCAATTCGATCGACGCGAGCGTCTGGCCGGGGAGTGGTGTCAGGAAGGCGACGGTCAGCAAGCCGGCGACGAGCAACAGCCCGCCGGCCAACCAGCCGACGGTGACATTGGTCGGCATCTCGGCGCCACGTTGGCGGAGATAGCGACGCAGTCCGAGGAAGCTGGTGGTGACCAGCAGCGACAGGCTGGCGAACAGGTAGATTGCCAAGTACCAAGTAGCCCGCTCGGTGGATGAAGGGTCTTGGATCGCAAGTTGTCCAAGGCCGAACAGCGGCAGGGCGGCGAGGGCGAGATAGAGCACCGTCCGCCCGGGTTGCTTCCCCGACCGGTGCCGCCGCGGTCCAAACAGCCCCCAACCGCTGGCGTCTTTGGAATCATCGATGATCGTGCAATCGTGAACGATCCGGTCGGCCAGTGTCCCGATGACAAGGAGGATGAACGCCGAGAGCAGGGGGGCACCGAAGAATTTCGCCATGACGACGAAACTGGCCAGCCCCAGCGCGACCGCGTAGCCGAGCGAGTAGCTACGCGATTGCTCGATCGCAACGCGGGCCAGCGCTACCGTTCCCATGGTGAAACACCAAACGATCCACGCCACTCGGTCGGGATAGGGTCCCGGGTAGAGCATGACCACTAAGAAGTTCGCCAAGCTGCCGATCATCAGAAAGATCAGCAGCGGCGCGACCGCGATCGCACCATAGTCGGCGGCAGTCTGGACGCGGCTCTTCAGCGGAAGGTCCCTACGCATACGGGTCCGGGTGAGACTTCTTCCAACGTTGCATCGCCGGTTTGATCGAGTTCATCGGCACCCACTTGCCCCGCGTCTTGGTGCTTTGAAGCAACGTTTCCGGGGAAATTTTTCCCTGGTCAATCCGCACCAACAAGTCGGCTTCGGAGATGGGGCCAACGCGGCGGGTTTTGCGTATCCACCCCCGGGTTAGGTAATACCACTCTGCGCCCATCGTAACTCTCCACGTTTGGCGACCGCGCCCCCGCCCTAGTCTAACGTGCGAAAGTTCCCCATTGAAAGCACTTTGCGGCACTTGTCGACAAATTGACAAGTGAACAAACGCTATCAAAAGACGAGGATTTGTCTTAGAACCCTCCTCCGTGGCAGTAGGCTCGGTCGTTTACCAGCGTCCACTTTGTCGGTCGGCAGCGACGATTCGCCGCGCTTCTTCGCTGGTGCCGTACGGCAAGTCGGGCTGATTCAATTCCAGGAAGACGGTGAACTTTTGGTGGGCTGCATCGGCATACACGACCGGGGCGTAGCTCAGCCGCAGGAAATGGACCGGCATTGCATTCCACCGCCGGGTGTACACGCCCGCCTCCAGTGAGGGCTCTGCCGTCAACCCGTAATGGTCCGACATCGTTTCGACGAGCTTGTCGGGTTTGCCGGTGAACCCGTGGATCGTGACTCGCTGGAGCTGGCCGCTTTGGTCAAAGTAGTAGGTCAGGGTTCCCGCCAGATCTTCGGATTGGGTACCGGTGACCAGCGGGACCCGCAAGCCTTGGAGCCGAAGGTCTGCCAACACGGTGCTGACTCGCGAAAACCGATTCGTGACCCACGGCGGCGAAATGTCAAACCGCAAGACCTCGCGGAGATCATCTACCCGGCTTCCGGCGAGCGACTGCGGTGACTCCTGGTCCGCAGGCATCGCCCCGAGTTTCCGCGCCAGCGTTTCATCGTATCGATAGTCGGTCGACCCGATCGGCCGCAGGCTTTCGACTTGATGGTGGGCATGAAGCGGGCCGCCCTTGTTGGTGGCGCCTGGGGGTGCCTCGCCACTCTCGGTGTCGGATTGAATCATCCCCTTCACGGACGAGGTCGCCTCTCGCCCCCATTCGGTCTCGGAGGCAACATAGGGACCTCCGGCCGCGGCGGCGAGAGCGGCGATCATTCCGAGGCGGCGAAACATGGGGAGTGACGGGATTGGCACGGACGAATGTCATTTCAGGTAACAAAGTCACCGGTCGGCGGTCGGCGGGAAGGTCCCGACAAACTGGATATCGACCGCTTGGCCTGCGAAGCTGGGGAGACGATCGGCTGGATCGGTTGATCGTTACGACCGCGCGATTAGGAACCGACATGGCGGTGGAGATCACCGATCAACATCGAGCTGCTCTGCATCAATTGCTTTCCGAACCCCAGATCGGTCCAGCCTCGATCCGCCGATTGCGAGATCGATTTGGCGAGGAGGCGGGCCGTCGCTTGGGGAGCGTCGCGGAACTGCAGGGGAAAGCGCGGCAAAAATTTGGCCCTGGCGTTTGGTGGGTCACCGCACGCGGTCTCCAACAGGCGACGGCGTGGCAGGTTGGCGACCTGAAAGCAAGTTGGTTCGGCCACGAAGCGGTGTTCGATTTGTGCTGCGGCGTCGGCGGAGACTTGGTGCGGCTGGCCCGCCGAGGCCCAGTGATCGGTGTCGACTCCGATCGGGAGATCGCGGCGATGGCGGCGATGAACCTGCAGGAAACGGCCGCGTCGACTCGGGGAGCGGTGAAATGGGGAGAGGCTCTACAGACCGCCCGGCCGTCTGGGGCGGCGATCCATGTTGATCCCGACCGCCGACCGGGCATTGGCCGGACCACGGCGGCGAATCGGTTTGATCCCCCGTGGGCCGAGCTCGAACCGGTGTTGGACCGGAGCGGAGACGCGATCGCGAAACTGGCTCCGGCGACGCGGTTGGAAGGGGCGTCGGTCGCCCGCGTGCATCGCTGCTGGATTGCCCTGGGCAGCACGGTCCGAGAGCAATCGGTGTTGTTTGGCGAGACGATTCACCGAGCGGGTTTGGCGCCAGGGACGCGTTCGGCGATCATCCTTCGTGCCGATGGACAATGCGAATGCTTTGCGCCGGCAGCTGCCGGGGTGACCGGTGGGGCGGCTTCGAGAAGGAATTCCATGGTCGAGCCGATGGACGTTGACATCAACTCCGTAGCAGCGGGCGGCGTCCCCGCTCCCGGATCCGTCCTGGTCGACCCGCATGCGGCGATCCGAGCCGCGGGTTTAACTGAAGCCTTTGCGAGCGTCCACCAATTTCGCGTGGTCGGTGGCCCGAGTGGATTCTTGAACGCGGACGATCCGCGCGAGCTGGGCGGTTTGGCGACCGCGGAGCGGGTGCTGTGGAGCGGAGCTTGTGACGACCGCGGCTTGCGTCGCCAGTTACGTCGGCGCGACGCACGGCCGGTGACGGTCAAGACGCGGGGTGTTGATCTCGACCCGGCGGCGTTGGTGAAACGTTATCGCCGCTGCGGGGACCAACCGGTGGCGTTGTGGATCGGCCGGGTTGCCGATCGGGTGTATGCCGCGATCACGACTGGCTCTGAATCGCCGTCGCCGCCACCATCGGCGGAACGGGACAGTCGAGCAGATCCGAGATCCCCCGGAGCAACTCCGCCTCTCCAGCGGTGACGTGGTGATCAACGCAGATTGCCGCGGCGCAGGCATCGACCAAACCCCGCCGTTTCGGCGCCGCGACGGTCGCCAAGGTATCGAGCGATTCGCGAAGTTGGTCGAGCGAGCATTCATCCACCGGCAGCAATTGCGGCTCGACCTCCGCCAATTGCTTGGACCCGGCGGTGAAGGCCGCCGTAACGGTCTCCCCCTGGTGTCCGACGCGGGCGACGATCGACAGCAGCACCGAGACGGGACGGCCGAGTCGGCTGAGGCTGTAATACCGTGTGCTG
>CAYWXT010000325.1:0-4867 GCA_964462125.1 uncultured Pirellulaceae bacterium
GGTGGTTGCCGTCCAGAGGGTGTTGAAGTGCATCCAGCCGTTCCAGTGGTGGTCGCTCTTATTCGGCAGGATTTCTCCCAAGGCGATTGTGTTGGACAGACCATCTTGCACGTCCCGGAAGCGGGGATACCACTCACCCCGGCCAAACATCCCCGAGACATCGTGACTGTTGGTCGAGTTGGCATGACCGGCCGCTCCGTCGCCGAACAAGTTGCCTGGGAACAGGTTGCACGAACCATTCTGCGACGGCATCGCCTGAGCACCGATGCTGACACCATAGTTCGACAAAGCGCGGTGGTTTTGGTTGTTCGGGTCACTCCACTGCCAACGGTCCATGAATGGGTCGGAGGGGCAGAGATACGTTGGCACCACGACGTGCCAAGTCCGTTCCACCATCGTGCCGTTGAAGTCAAACGACCCAGGTTGCCTCGACGGGACAAACGCCTGCCATTCCGAATTTCCAGGCGGTTGACCGGGATCGAGCAATGGTGGTTGCGCCCCGTTGAAGGGGATGCTTTCGTAAAGCGCCTGCTGTTCGATGAACGGCAGGAACTTTGCCAGCTGACTCCCCTTGCTGCTCGCTGACCAAGTGTTGGGCTCTTGGGGCGTCGCTGCATGCTGGAACCCGGAGGAGGGGAGCCGATCGTTGGAGTCGTTGTAGTTGTGCATCGCCAAGCCGATCTGCTTCAGGTTATTGCTGCAACTCATCCGACGGGCGGCTTCACGAGCCTGTTGGACCGCCGGCAAGAGCAGACCCACCAAGACCCCAATAATGGCGATGACGACGAGCAATTCGACGAGCGTGAACGCGCGTCGACGCGTGCGGACACTCCGGACAAATCTCATGGAAAGACCCTCCAATAAGCAAAGAAATACGAGGCGGTGAAAAGGGAGAATTGAATCAAGCCGAAAATGAGTGATGAGTCCCCAGTGGCGTAAATGCCTCCCGAAACCGATCACATGTGCACCGGGCTGCTGGTATCCCCAGAGCTACGCTGCACCTGAATCAACGTCCATTTCTACCCGAATCTGATGGACAAAACAACAAAAAATGCCCCCGGTCGGTCGGCAATCGGGGATTTTCTGGAAAATTCCGACACCCTAAACGCCGCGAAATGTTCCCGATCGCTCCCTAGAAGGACGCTTTACCACAATTCAGCTCGACAGGGGGTCCTGGCGTACGCGAGTGCCGGGGAGGGTCATCGCGCTCGGCCACGATCCCTAAGGGATCACAGATGGTAGCCGTGGGTAAGCGCAGCGCCACCCACGGAACGCGCGGGCCCACCCAAAGGCGGTTCGATCCCGAAGGGATCGCAGAGGGGCGGCGCCGAAACGGTTGCTGTCGGCCAGCGATCTGGCGGCGTCACCCGTTCTCCGCGGCGCCGATCTGCGACGCCCTTCGGGGTCGACGGCGCGGTGTGGCGCGGCGCGTCCCGGCGGTGCGCTGCGCGACCGCCGGCTACCATCTTGAAACCCCTTCGGGGTAAAAATCTGGGGCGCCGCGCCCGGCCACGATCCCGAAGAACGCTTGATCCAGGATTTTTAGACAGAGCCTAAGGGGCCACCGGTTGGCGAGCGTCCGGTCGCTCGGGATCGGGAAGGCCCTCGGGATCGGGAGCACTGGGGCCGCCCATGGTCCGGTGGCGTTGGGCCAAGTGAATGAAACGCGGATGGCCCTCAGCCTTGGTCTCGTAATACTCCGCCAATGCTCGATGCGTCGCGCGGTGCTGGGTGTCGACCTCGAGGACGCTTTGCAGCCACATCAGCCCATCTTCAATATTGCCGTACCGGAGATGCGCCGCACCGATCTCGTATCGCAGTTGTGCGTTGGCGGGATCCTCGGCGACCTCGGCGATCCGGCGGTTGGCGATGGCGGTTCGCTCGGCGGCTTCGGTCGCGTATTGGAAGTGTTCGGCCGCCTCGTCGGACCGTCCGAGTCCGCGGAGTGCTGTCGCGTAGGCGTAACGAACTTCCCGCCGCCGGCTGCCCGCCTCGATCTGAGCCTGCAACCGCTTTTCCGCTTCGGCGTAATCGCCTTGTCTTACCAGCATCTGCGCTTGTTCGACCATCAGCTGTTCGTCGTCGGGAAACCGCTGCAGCGCCTCGTGGAGAACCTGCGCCGCCTCGTCACCGCGACTCTGTGCTTGCAGGCAGGCGGCCAATCCGGCCGCCGCGTCCGCACCGATCATGGAATCGTCAGCGGCGATTCGAAAATACGGAATCGCGTCGGCGGAGCGCTTCAGATCCAACAGCAACTGGCCGAGGCCGAACGCCGCCGAGGGATTGGCGGGATCGCGATCCAGCGCCGCGCGAAACGCCTCCTCCGCCTGCTCGGTCGCCCGCAACTCGGCATGGATTTGCCCCATCCAGGCATGGGGGCGGGCATCGTCGGGAAAATCATCAGCCCAAGCCCGCAGCAGTGTCAACGCGGAGCTGAAGTCGCGCATCCGCATATATCCCTTGGCATAGGCTTCACAGATTTCCGCCTCGTCCCCACCGGCCGAGTCGAGCAGTTCGACGAACTTGGCGCCGGCCACCCGCATTTGGCCGCTCTGGGCCTGGGCCAGCAGCTGTTCTCGTTCGGCCCGCTCGGGGTCGATGCCCAAATGCCGGGCACGCTGCAGGTGACGCCGAAATGCGACAAGGTCTCCCTCGCGCCGTTCGAGCCGGGCTCGGGCCAATTCGGTTTCCGGAGCGTGGTGAGAGATCCGTTGTGCCAACTCGGCATACTCGCGTGCCGCTTCGGCATCGTCCTGGCTGGCGCGAGCCATCGCCATCTGGCCAAGCCAGCCGGCGATCGGCTGACGCTGCCAAGCGATCGTATTGACCAGGACCAACAGGAATACGAGCAACCACCAGACCCGGCGGCCAGGTCGGGGGGAGGATGCGTCGAGGGCCATGGCAGGGATCGATCGTTTTGAAAGGAAGTTCAGCGGCTTTGAAAGACTCTCGTTGTATTCTCTTGAAATCACCGCCGATGATCAAATCGAAACGAATCGAAATGCGCGAGCGGGCGCGCGAGGCGGGGGACGGCAGCGGCCGGTCCTATTGGAGCGAACCGCGAAGCGGAGGTCCGGCTGGGCGGTCGGCTCGGTAGTGGGACGGGGCCGAGGCGACGCCGGGGGCAATCGACAATCGCGTCAGGTCTTCCGCCTGGGCCGCGTTTTGGGGCATCGCAAACAGTGTCGCTTCGTCGCCGAGCAACTCATTGACGAGGTACGATCCGATGTCGATCTGCATCGACAGGGGATGCCCTTCGGCCGGTAACAGGTCGAACCGGACGCGGTGGGGAAGGGCGCAACCATGGGCTTCATAAAAGCGGTGGTTCGATGCCTCACTGGCGGCCACCAAACGCCCCTGCGGTGCGTACAGGAACTGGTGCGTGACGTAGCCGCCGGGGTGCTGCACATAACAGACTCGCTCGTAGTCCCCTTGCGGCATCGAGATCGTGTTGCGGATCTCCAGCTTCCCATCGGTTCGCTGGATCGGACCGTCGACGACCGTGGCGGGATCGAGATGCACCAACCCGATCGCCTCGATCAGCCAAGTCGGGTCGACCGGCAGGATCGCCCGGTGGAGTTGCTGGCGGTACTCCTCGTGCCGGGCGTAATAGAGTTTCCGGCTGACCCCCTCAGGAACCTCGAACCAGAACATCTCGTTGTTGCTTCCCAGGTCGAGCCCCGACCCCATGACCACCGGCAGACTCGCCCGCATCCGAAAGTTGCGGTCTCGTTGCAGATGGATCGTGGCGGAGAGCGACGGCAGCGACGGCATACTCAGCACCTCGACCGAAGCCGAGTTGGTCGACAGTTGCTGGATCGCGTCGGTTTGGTTCAACACCTCCGCGAGCTCCTCCAGTGTGGGCGCCTCGGAGAGTGTTGGCGGTGGTGGCGGGAAGTCCAGCGCCGGGTTGCGGCGGGCGCAGGTTGCCCCACCGGTGACGAAGCCGACACACAGGATTCCGATCCAGAGAATTGCTCGCATCCCTGCTTGATCCCCTAATCTTCGGCTTCGCGATGAATCAGTTCGTCCAGCTCAGCCCGCAGCGCGGCCGATTCGCCACGACCGATCTCGCAGACCGGCACGTCGATGCGTGTCCCTTGGCCGATCACCTCCACCCGCAGCGGCGGGGCAGCGTCCGGCGCTTGCACCTCGACCGGGGCGACCGACTCGACCGGGCGGACCAATCGCCGCCGCATCAGCAGTAAGGCCAACAGGTAGCGAAGCTTGGCCTGACTCGGGTGCTCGGCCATCTGGACCAACAGGTCGATCAGGACCTCTTTGGGGGCCAGCACCCGCTTTTTTTCCCCCGCGATTGGCATTCGGCTCTTCCACCAACCGACCGTCCCCTCCGGAGGTCCCTCCCAAGCCTCCGCCGCGTAGTCTCGCCGCAGGTAATCCTCGCCCGACTCGACCACCGCCGAATAGTACCACTCCCCCTCGCGCAGCGGTCGGCCCTGGGCGTGACATCGGCGTGTGCAGCGGCTGACTTTGTAATCTCCCGACATGCAACCCACAGAGAGGCGGAATCGAATGGAAAGCGACGTCGACCCTAGCAAAGGAGACCGGCCGCAGGAAAGATGAGATGCGGCGAATCCGCCGGAGCTGGCTCCGACAGCGCTCGCCCCCTTCCCATCGCCATTTCAACGGCACGGCGCAAGCCGCCGGCCCCCGCCCTTCCCCATCAGCCATTCCAACGGCACGGCGCAAGCCGCCGGCCCCGAACGTGCCATTTCCCGCAAATCGACGGGCAGGTGAAGAAGTCCTAGTTCGACTGTCCTAGATCTGCCTGCGTTCTAAGTTCTTCGGTGACAGTTGGTTATGGCGTTTCCAGTGATAGAGCCTGGCTAGCTGGTTCCGCAGCAGC
>CAYWXT010000326.1:0-4772 GCA_964462125.1 uncultured Pirellulaceae bacterium
AATGCTGCTGTATCAATCATACACCGCGGCCGAGATCGCGGACGATACAACGCGTTCGGAGAGCCAGCGCAGCGGCCAGGAAGGGACCGAGGAGGGATGACGCAACACCCACACCATTGGCAGGACGATCATGCCAGGCGACTGGAGGTGATGATCGAGGTCGCCGAGGCCGCCGGGCGATCGACGCTGCGGCACTTTCGCAAGGTCGGGTTGGAAGTCGAGTCCAAGTCGGACGACTCCCCGGTCACGGTGGCCGACCGGGAGGCCGAGAGCCTGGTCCGAGAGCGGCTCGGGGAACGCTTTACTCGCGACACGCTGCAGGGGGAGGAGTTCGGCGAGCGCCCGGGGACCAGCCCTTATCGCTGGATCGTCGACCCGATTGACGGTACCAAGTCGTTTGTCTGCGGCGTGCCGCTCTACTCGACGCTGTTGGCGCTGGAGCACGACGGGGAGCCAATCGCCGGGGCGATCTTCATCCCCGCGTGTGAGGAGATGGTTGTTGCCGCAGAGGGACGAGGCGCGTGGTACCGGGACGGTCGCGACGGCAGCTGGACGCCGGCCTCGGTCTCCTCCCGCGAGCAGCTGAGTGAAGCCGTGTTCGTCACCAGCCAGGTCGACATGTTTGACCATCGGGGTGCCGCGGGCGGGTACAAGGCCTTGGAGCGGGCCGCCCGGATCACTCGCAGCTGGGGGGACGGCTACGGTTACCTGATGGTCGCGACCGGACGGGCCGACGTCATGGTCGATCCGGTCTGCAATGCGTGGGACGTCGCCCCGATCCTGCCGATCGTGCGCGAGGCAGGGGGGCGATTCACCAGTTGGTCTGGTGAGACGACTGTCCGCGGCGGCGACGGGGTGGGGACCAATGGGCGGCTCCACGGCGAGGTGCTGCGGCTGCTAGGCTCGGTGTGAAACGCCTGAGCCCCCCGACTCCGCATCTTCAGGCAATGCCTCTGCCGGAGGTGCATGCCGATAGGCGCCTCTCCATTTACAACTCGACCGGTCAGCGCCTAAACTGCCGGGCTTTCCCGGGCATCGCTGTCCCTGATTCACCCCCACCCCCGTTCGTTGCTCGTGTTAGAGTCCCTCTCCGAAGGTCTACAGTCCGCGTTCAAAAGTTTGGCCGGCAAGGGCAAGCTGACCGAGTCGAACATGCGCGAGGGGCTGGACATCGTCCAGAACACCTTGCTCGAGGCCGATGTCAGCTACCCAGTGGTCCAGGACTTCATGGCGAAGGTCTCCGAGCGGGCCCTCGGCAAGCGGGTGTTGCTCAGCCTGCGACCGCAGGAAGAGCTGGTCCGGATCGTTCACGATGAACTGGTCTCGATCCTCGGCCCGGTCGATCCGTCGCTGCACCTGAAGAAGGAGGGGCCGACGATCATCATGCTCTGCGGGCTGCAGGGGAGCGGCAAGACGACGACCTGTGGCAAGCTCTCGCAGATGCTCAAAGAGGAAAAGATCACCCCGATGCTGGTCGCCGCCGACCTGCAGCGGCCCGCGGCGATCGAGCAGCTGCATGTAATCGGCCGCGAACTCGACGTGCCGGTCTACAGCGATCCCGAGAACCGAGATCCGGTCAAAGTCTGTAAGGCTGGCGTCGACAAGGCGGTGGCCGACGGGGCTCGCGTCGTGATCCTCGATACCGCCGGACGGCTGGCGATCGACCAGGAATTGATGGCGGAGTTGCAGCGGATCGACAAACGGGTCGGGCCGGATCAAGTCTACCTGGTGGTCGACGGGATGACGGGCCAGGATGCCGTCAACAGCGCCCGCGCGTTCAACGAGGCCCTTGAGCTCGACGGCGTGATCATGACCAAGCTCGACGGCGACGCCCGCGGCGGGGCCCTTCTGTCAGTCAAGCACGTCACCGGGGTGCCGATCAAGTTCTTGGGGACCGGAGAGCACTTCGATGCCCTCGAACCGTTTCGCCCCGAAGGGATGGCGGGACGGATCCTGCAGATGGGCGACATGGTTGCCGCCGCCCGGGAAGCCCACCGGATCGTCGATGAGGAAGAACGGGAGGAACTCGAAGCCAAAATGGCCTCGGGTGACTTCACGCTCGACGATTTCAAAAGCATGATAGAGAAGGTCGCCAAGCCAGGGCTGATGGGCCGCATGATGGGGTTGATGCCCGGGATGGGCGAATTCAAGGAGGCGATGGAGAGTGAGGACGCGGCGGCGGGAATTCGGCAGACGGTCGGGGTGATCAACAGTATGACCCCCGAGGAACGGAAGAATCCCAAAATCATCGACGCCACGCGCCGCACCCGAATCGCCAACGGGGCGGGTGTCCAGAGCCCCGTGATCACCCAATTGATCAAGCAATTCGATGTCATGAAGCCGCTGATGCAGGGGATGGCCGGCAAGGGCCCCGGCGAGCGGATGAAGATGATGCAGCAGCTGCAGTCCAGCGGTGCGATGAACGATCCCACCTTGTCTGGAATGAAGGTCAAGAAGGGGACTGGCAAACGGCTCTCCCCAGCCGAACGGGCGAGACAAAAAAAGGAACGAGACCGACTCAAGCGCCGCATGAAACGCAAAGGACGATAAAAAAGGGGTCAGGACTCTTTTTCAGCCGATCAAAAAGAGTCCTGACCCCTTTTTTACCGCGATGCCAGGCCGTACTGGCACCGACCCGGCGCCGGCCAACGTGGCTGGCCCCAGGCAGTCTTGACCGACACACTCACCGAAACGACTCAGGAGACCACTGAAAATGGCAGTACGCATCCGGATGAAGAAAATGGGCCGCACCCATCGCCCGTTTTTCCGCCTTTGCGCGATGGATCAACGCAGCCCCCGCGACGGCCGCGTGATCGAAGAACTCGGCCACTACGACCCGATGTGTCCCGAAACCGACGCCCGTGTCGTCCTCAAGGCCGACCGTGTCGACTACTGGCTCGGGGTCGGCGCCCAACCGAGCGACAAGGTGAAGGTGTTGATCAAGAAGTACGGCACCAACGGGACTCACTTGGACGCCCAGCGAGCGGCACTCGAGCGCCTCGGAAAGCGAAAAGAGTTCACCCCGGCGGCGGTCACCCCGGCGCCAGCCAAGGCGGCCGAGCCCGCTGCGGAACCGCCGGCGGAGCCCGAGGCGACCGCAGAGGCCGAAACGAAGGCGGAAGAGGCGGCGGCCCCGGAAGGGGTGGCTGAATCGGCGAGCAGCGATGACTCGAAGGAGCAGGCGGCCGGCGAGTGAGTTCGGTTCAGTGGTCGCTTGAAGGCAGGCTCCGATGCGGTTCGATATCGTCACGCTGTTCCCTGCGATTTTCGACGGCTACCTGACCCAAAGCCTGCTCGACAAGGCGATTCAGCAAGGATTGGTGGAGATCCAGCGGCACAACCTTCGGGATTGGGCCGAGGATGTCCCGCACCGCAAGGTCGATGACCGGCCATTCGGCGGTGGCCCCGGGATGCTGATCCAGGTTGAACCGACGATCCGCTGCGTGCGGGCGGTCGAAGCGAGCGACCCGCGCCCGGCGCGGCGAATCTTGCTGACCCCGCAAGGCAAACGGCTCGACCAACGGCTCGCCGAGGATCTGGCGATCAGCCCGCGGCTGCTGTTACTGTGTGGCCGGTACGAAGGATTTGACCAGCGGGTCAACGATATCCTGGAGCCGGAAGAGATCAGCATTGGCGACTTCGTCTTGAACGGAGGCGAGGTCGCAGCGATGGTGATTGTCGACGCTGTCGTCCGGCTGATCCCGGGCGTCCTCGGCGACGATCAGAGCAACTTGGACGACTCCTTCAGCCGCGGCAACCGGATGTTGGAGTTCCCTCAATACACCCGCCCCCGAGATTTTCAGGGGCACACGGTCCCCGAGGTCCTCCTCAGCGGTGACCACCAGGCGATCGCCCGGTGGCGCGCCGAGCAGAGCCGCCAGCGGACCCTGCAACGTCGCCGAGACCTGCTCGGTGACTGACCGACCAATACGATATCCAGACAACCACCCCACCCATTGCCAGCAGAGGAATTGAAATGAGCCAAGCCATCATGGATCTGGTCGAAAAGTCGACCATGAAAGAAGAAACGCCACACTTCGAGATCGGCGACACCGTCGAGGTGCACCTGAAGATTTTGGAGGGGAACAAGGAGCGGATCCAGGTCTTCAGCGGCGTGGTGATCGCCCGCAGCGGATCGGGGTCGAAGGAGATGTTCACGATCCGCCGAATCGTCGCCGGCGAAGGGGTCGAGCGGAAGTTCCCGGTGCACAGCCCCAAGATCGAAAAGATCGACGTCAAGCGGAGCGGCGTGGTCCGACGTGCCAAGCTGTACTTCCTCCGCGACCGCGTCGGCAAAGCGGTCCGGCTAAAAGAACGCCGGCGAAGCTAGGCGCGGTTTGAAGGCGGAACCACCTGGTCCGCGACATCGCGACGCCCACGCATGGTCTCGAAATCGGTTTCCGGCATCTCGTATCCCAGCGGTTCGGCGATTCGCTAGTCTGGTCGGCATGAATCTGCGGCGGCATCCCGTTTGGCGACTCTCAAAGCCGTTCACCCATCTCCGAGATCGCTACCTCGATTGGCGTTACGGCGTCATCGACACCGAGGCGCCGGTCGGCAAGCGGGGGGAACAGGCTGCGGCCCGGTTGTTGCGGCAAAAGGGGCTGATCGTCATCGCCGAAAGTGAAGCCGACCGGGGTGGCGAAATCGATCTGATCGCCATCGACCGCCGCCGGCGGTTGATCGTCTTTGTCGAAGTCAAAACGCATGCGACGCTCTGGGCCCGGTGGCATCCGGAGTGGCGATGGTGCACGACCCGTCACCTCCGAAAG
>CAYWXT010000327.1:0-4764 GCA_964462125.1 uncultured Pirellulaceae bacterium
GATCTGGAGTCGGCGTTCATGGCATTGACCAAGGGAACCAGCGGGCGGATGTGATGACCAGTCGGCTCGATTTTGCGTCCGACCCGATGCGGGCGGCATTCGTGGGCGTGATCGAAGCGTTGCAGCCGGGGGAGGTCGTCAGTTACGGCGACGTTGCCCAGCGTGCCGGGTATCCGAACCGGCACCGCGCCGTGGGGCAACTGCTGTCGGCTTCCATGGATGCCCTGCCGTGGTGGCGCGTGGTCTACGCATCGGGACACCTGCCGCCGTGCCACCCGACGCTGCAAGAACAGCGGCTGGTCGAGGAGGGAGTGGCGTTGCAGCGATACCGGGTCGTGCAAGCTCCGCTCGGTCGGTTTGCCGATTGATCGGCAGCCTCAACCCGAACTTGCGGCGCGGGCGAGTTTGAGCACGAGTTGCTCGAGCAGGAATCGGTCCCGGCCGTCCTGGCTGTGGGTGCCTTTGAGCCGCAGGTCGGCGTCGAGAAGCCAGGGGAGAAGCTGTTTGGCGCGGGGGCGGCCGAGTCCTTTCAGTTGGGCCTTGGCTCGCTGTAGATCGGCGGGGCGGCGGACCCCGGCGGCACTGAGGGCGTCGTCCAAGGTCCACGAGCGCCCGCTCCGCTCGCGGTGCTCGACCACGGCGGTGGCCATCCCCAATCGCCGCAGCGCCCATGCGATCTGGGGCAGCAGCGCGATCGGGCGTTGACCGCCACTGATCAACTTGTCCAACTGCCGCAGTGCCTCGGCGGCGTCCCCGGCGGCGATCGCGTCGGTGATCTGCCACACCGTCTTGCCTTGCCAGCCAGCGACGATCTCCCGCGCCAACGCCTCGTCGATCGTGCCGCCGGGATCGAGGTACAAAGCCAGCTTGGCGATCTCGGTGTCGAGCATCCCGATCTCCTCGCCGAGCATCTCGACCAGGGCATCGGCGGCCGAGCCGGCGAGTTTGACCCCGTGGCGGCCAGCCAAGTAGCCGGTCAGGAATTTCCGTCTCGAGGCGGCAGTGACGCCCTGCTTGGCATCGGTCGCGGCGCCACAGGGGACCAGCAGGTGGTCCTTGAGTGTCGCTTTGTACAACCGCGTGTTCGCTGCCAGGGATTCCGTTTCCAACACCAGTCGGTTGGCGGTCGATGGTTTGGCGAGGTACTTTTCCAACTCGCCGCGATGATCGGTGACGAAGCGGTCGGCATCACGCACGACAACCGTTCTCTGGCCGTCGAAGTCGAACAGCGACGCGGTGGCCAGTTCGTCCTTCAAATCGGACCAGCGAGTTGCCGCTCCATCGTAGGAGGTGATGTCGCCACCGGCAGCGAGGACGCGAATCGCCCAACTTCGCAGCGTTGCGTCGCTGCCAAAGACCGCCACAACCGGGGGCGGGTCAGCCGGCGGCGAGGGGATCAACTCGAACGCGTGGGTCAATGCCATGGGGGAGACTCAGGGCCGAATACGGCGAAGCTTCGTTGTCGAGGCTTCTTTGTAACTTCGCCGCCGGGGTTTTGAAACACAAGCAGTCACCGGCGTGAATCCGAGGGGCGGCGGGCGGTGGTGCCGTCCTCGGTTGCGGGCCCGTGGCCGACCGCAGAGCGGAAGGCGCGGATCTTGGCGCGGGGGGCGAGTCCTTGAGCGTCGATGGGGCGATCGAGGATATACCTGCCGACGTTGTCGGCCCGGTCGGCAGCATCGATCCTCAGGTAGATCTTCCGTGGCAGTTCCGGATCGGCTGGCCAGAGGTATTCCCCCTCGTTCCGCAGCCCGGCGGCGATTGTTGTCCAAGGTCCCTCGGGGCGGTCGCTGAAGGACAACGTGATCGGTCGCTCGGCCAAGTGTTCGTCGCGGCACTCGTAGCGAATCACCAGCGATCCCGTGCGATCTTCTTCACCGTACCGGACACTGGTCAAACGGACCTGTGGCTTGGTCGTGTCGACGACCACAACGATATCGGGCAGATCACCATCGAGTGGGCTCGGGCTGACCAACCCGTTGCGGCCGACGACCACACTCCGATAGCCGAAGACCCCTTCGCCGCGCGTCTCGATGTCGAAGGGGCTGGTCAGATCGGGATCGGTCCCCCATCGTTTCCAGGTCTCGCCGGCGTCCATGGTTCCCCACAGTTCAACCGCCTCGACCCCCCGGCTCCCGACCGCTTCGAGGTCATATTCCAGGCTAAAGCGGACCGAGTCGCTGAAGCGGACCGGCACTTGGCTTTCCAATTCCGCCAGATCGATCGTTGTCTGGTTGTCTTCGTCTGTCGAATCATCCGCGGTCGAATCGTCCGCAGTTGATCTGTCGGCCGACGCGTCCATCGGCAGCGGGATCGACTCGACATTGGACCGCCGGGGGGGCGATTCCGGGGCGCTCGATCGTGTTGCGCGGTCGTTATGCTCGCGCTGATCGGTCGGCCGTTCAGAGCGTTGCTCGGGTTGTTCCGACGCGGTCTGCTCTTGTTCCGGCGCGGACTGCTCGGTGGCTTCCGCGTCGCCCTGCAGCGGCCTCAACGCGTCGGCGGCGGACTGGGGTCGTGGTGCGGCGGTGGGTGTTTGCTCGGGGCGAGGCGTTCGTTCTGGAGGCGATTCGTTCTGGTTGGGGCCGGTGAGCTCGATCCCTTGCTGCGTTCCGACCCCGTTACTGATCTGCTGCGGTGTCGCCGGTGGCGGGAGGCGATCGGTGTGGGTCGAGGCGTTGGCGACCGTCGAGCCGGGGGCAGCGACCCCGCGGGCGATCGGGGGCGAGGTCCGATAGCCGGCAGCACGCGCCTGGCGATCGGTCCTCGGCTCGCTGGCGGCCAACGGCCTCTGGGGCCTGGCAGCGACGCGCGGCCGCTGCACCCGCTTGGAAGCAACCCCCTGATTCCCGGCGGCATCGCTGGCCACGACGTGCAGATAGAGTTGCTGCCAGGGTTCTGTTGGAGAAAAGACCAGCGGCTGACCGCGCTGAAGCTGTCCCGGATCGAGCGGCTGCCACTGGCCGGTCGCATCGGTGGCGTATTGCAGTTTCACGGAGCGAACCGGCTTCGCGTCGTCAATGTCGAGGCGGACTTCGACCTGGCCGCGATCGTCCGCTTGGGCGTCCAGTTCAATCACCGGGCTTTCCGTATCGACCGCGACTTTGAGTTGAGGCGTGATCGGGCCCGTTGGATGGGACTGGCCCGCGGCGTCGATCGTCCGGGTCGCGAACCAGTAGACCCCATCTTCAGGCGCGGCAAACTGGAACTCCTGGATCGTCGGACTCTGGCGGTCGGAGCGCTCCCACGGTTCCTCCGCGCCTCGCGACACGTACAGCTCTACCTGAACCGGTTGGGTTCCACCGGCGTCAACGCGGAAGGGGATGTTGAATGTCCGTGAATTCAGCGTAACCGTTTCCGAGTCGGTGGGTGCCTGCCCCTGGGCAACCGCCTGTTCGGCGGCGAAGATAGGGCGTTCGGCGGCGAGGAGGGAGGCTTGCCAAAGGCCGCCCTGCAAAACCGCCGCGGTAAGCCCTGCAAACAGTGTCGCCGTTTTGCAAAAACGCATGCTGTCGATCGGGTCTTGGGAAGGGGAGGGAGCGGTCGGTCCGGGGGGAGGTGTTGGATCGGACCCACAATTCCGCCCCCTCGGTTTCGGCCCGCGCCGCCGCGGAACTTGAGTCCAATTTGCACCGTTCCTGATTCAGGCGATCGATGAACGCTATTCGCTATGACTATGACGTGATCGTGGTCGGCGCCGGGCACGCCGGAACGGAGGCGGCCGCGGCGGCCGCCCGCCTGGGCGCCCGCACCGCCCTGCTGACGACCAACCTCGACACCGTCGGGCAAATGTCGTGCAACCCGGCGATCGGAGGGGTCGCCAAGGGCCAGATCGTGCGCGAGGTCGATGCTCTCGGCGGGTTGATGGGGGAAGCGATCGACGCGACCGGAATCCAATTCCGACTGCTCAACCGACGCAAGGGCCCGGCGATGCACAGCCCTCGCGCCCAGGCGGACAAAAAGGGGTACCAGCAGCACATCAAATGGGCGGTCGAACGCCAGGAAAACCTTGAGCTTCGCCAAGAGGTCGTGGAAGACTTGCTGACGGAGTCCGCTGGGGAGGTCTGCCGGATCCGCGGGGTGAGCGTGCGTGGCAACGCCGAATATCGGGCTCCGGTCGTCGTCTTGACCACGGGGACGTTCTTACAAGCGATCATGCACACCGGTGACGCCAAGAGCACCGGCGGCCGGGCAGGGGAGGGGACCACGGCGGGGATCAGTGGAGCCCTGCTGCGGCTCGGCTTCGAAATCGACCGCTTCAAAACCGGGACCCCGCCGCGGCTCAACGCCCGTACGATCGACTATTCCCAAGTGGAGGTGCAGCCGGGCGATGACGAGCCGCAACCGTTCTCGTTCTTGACCGAGCAGCTGCAGCTGGAACAACGGCCCTGCCACCTGACCTTCACCAACCAGACGGTCCACGAACTGATTCGGGCCAATCTGCATCGGGCCCCGATGTACAGCGGCCAGATCAACACCCGCGGCCCCCGCTACTGTCCCTCGATCGAGGACAAGGTCGTGCGATTTGCCGACAAAGAGGGCCACCAGTTGTTCCTGGAGCCGGAAGGGCACCGAACCGAGGAGGTTTACGTCAACGGTATCTCGACCAGTTTGCCGCGGGATGTCCAGGACGCGATGTTCCGCCACATCCCCGGGTGCGAGCGAGCTGTCATCATGCGGTATGGCTACGCGGTGGAGTACGATTTCTGTCCCCCCACTCAGCTCTGGCCCCACCTGGAGTCCAAGGGGGTGGAAGGGCTTTTC
>CAYWXT010000328.1:0-4763 GCA_964462125.1 uncultured Pirellulaceae bacterium
CGCCCATGCCGCCGCCCATACCGCCCATGCCTCCCATGCCGCCGCCCATGCCGCCACCCATACCACCGCCCATTCCCCCCATGCCGCCGCCCATCATTTGGCCGCCTCCGCCGCCCATGCCACCCATGCCGCCGCCCATACCTCCCATGCCGCCGCCCATACCTCCCATGCCGCCGCCCATGCCTCCCATGCCGCCACCCATCATTTGGGCTTGGATAGGAACGCCGGCGAAGGCGGCCGGCAGACCGATTTGCAGAGGCTTATCGGTCAGGTTTTGCACCAGAAGATTGGCTTTTGCCGCACTCTGAGGGATGAACTTCACGTCGACGTGTCCAGCATCCATCGCCTTGAACAGGCCAACTTGGAGGGCATCATCGTCAAGTTCAGTCTGTCCATCACCACGGGCTGCAACGGGGAAGGAGAGCAGGCAGGCGAAGGCAAACGATGCCGCAATGCGACGGGAATGGCTTGACAGGATTGTCACGAGATAGGTCCTCTTGGAAAGTGTTCGTCTTCCCCACCAACTCAGAAAAGCAATCGAGCGGTGAGTCAACTGCAGGCACAAATTCACCCGCCGGTCCGTCGCCGAGCAACGGCTCGGCGGCGAGAGCTTCGGGTCCGACGACGACGAACGAGGTGGCTCGGCAGGGCATCCCAACAGGAAAAATGGCCAAGGGGCACCAATTCCCGCTTCCCCAGGATGAAAGCCGAAGATTCGCCGGTATGCGTCATGATAGTCGGCAGCCAGTGCCAGCCCAAGCAAAAGAGGCTGCTTGCGAGCAAAAAAATGACGCGATTTGAAAATCGATTCCCTCGCCCCCCTCATACGGGGCGGCAGTGCTTGCAGAGTGCTTCACTGGACAATGCGGCTCGTTTCAGGTTTCGCCGCGTTTACCGCTTGATCGTGCCGGGGGAGGGCGATGGGGCGCCGGTCATTTCCACCTCAGCCAAACCCCCGGGAACTCACTGTCCCGTTAGCTCAGTCCCGTTAGCTCAGTCCCGTTAGCTCAGTCCCATTAGCTCAGTCCCATTAGCTCAGTCCCATTAGCTCAGTCCCATTAGCTCAGCGCATCGGCGAAGGCAACTTTGAGCCGCTCGGTCCCGAGGGCCGCATTGTCGGCGGCGATCACGGCACTCACCTGGAGTTCACTGGTGTTGATCATCTCCACGTTGATCCCCGCGGCGGCGAGTTGTTCGAACAAGATTCGTCCGACTTCAGTATGACTCCGCAATCCGATACCGCTGACCGTTACCTTGACGATATTCCCGCCCCCGACGACGTCGCGCATCCCGTGGTGCTCCCCGAGGCGTTTGGCGACGGCGAGGCTTGATTCCAGATCGTTTTCGTCAAAGGTAAAGCTGACACTGGTGGAACCATCTTCGCCGTCGAACCCCTGCACGATCATGTCGACAAAGATGCCGGCGTTGCCGATCTGGTCGAACATTTCGGCCGCAATGCCAGGGCGGTCGGAAACGCCGTAAAGGGTGACCCGAGCCTGTTTGTCGGTGAACGAGATTCCGGTCAGGGTGAGAGCCTCGAGCGCGTCTTTTTGCAGCCGGCTGACGACCGCATCAACGTCTGTCCTTCGGGCGCGGCCGGCGCGAATCTCACTCCACGACTTTGCGTCATCCGGTTGCCGGTCGAGTTGGAAGGCGTTGTGGACCGCCCGGAGGGCGTCAGTGGCTTGCGATCGCGATACCAACACCGAGATCTTGATTTCGCTGGTGGTGATCATCTGGATGTTGATCCCGGCATCGGCCAGCGCCCGAAACATCTGCGACGCGACACTCTTTTGCGTCGCCATGCCGGCACCGACGACCGAGACCTTCGAGACTTGGTCGTCATGGGTGACGCCCTGGGCGCCGATGGCGTCGACCACCGATTGGACCGCCTGGATCGTCGCTCGCAGTTCATCTCGCGGGACGGTGAACGAGACGTCGGCCCGTCCTTTTTGCCCAATGTTTTGAACGACCATATCCACCGTGATTTTCCGTTCCGCGATCGCAGAAAAGATCTGCAGGCTCATGCCGGGGACGTCAGGGACTCCGAGCACCGTCACCCGAGCCTCCTCACGGGTCAGGGCGGCGCCGCTGACCGGCGCGGTGAACGATTCAGGCTCGGCGACGATCATCGTCCCCTCGATGTCGGAAAAACTGCTGCGGACATGGATCGGAACCCCGAACTTCTTGGCGAACTCGATCGACCGGCTGTGCATCACTCCGGCACCGAGGCTGGCCAACTCGAGCATTTCGTCGTAACTGATCACCTCCACCCGGCGGGCTTCGGGGAGCAGTCGGGGGTCGGTTGTGTAGACGCCATCGACATCGGTGTGGATTTCGCAGGCATCGGCTTCCAACACCGCTGCCAGGGCGACGGCCGTGGTATCGCTGCCGCCCCGCCCCAGGGTCGTGATGTTCATCTCGTCGTCGATCCCTTGGAAACCGGCGGCGACAACGATGTTGCCCGCTTCAAGAAGCTGGCGGATCCGGTCGGTGGCGATCGAGCGGATGCGGGCCTTGCTGAAACTGTTGTCGGTCCGCAGACCGATCTGGCCCCCGGTCAGACTGACCGCCCTGGACCCGAGGGCATCGATCGCCATTGCCATCAGCGCGACACTCACCTGCTCACCGGTGCTCAGCAACATGTCCATTTCCCGAGCCGGCGGGTGATCACTGATCTCGTGGGCCAGCTGCAACAGCGTGTCGGTGTTTTTTCCCATCGCGCTGACGACCATCAACACTTGATGACCTTGCCGCTGGGCGCGGATCGCGCGCCGAGCGGCTGCCTGGATTTTGTCGGAATCGGCGACGCTGGTGCCGCCAAACTTTTGCACAATCAGTGACATCAGTTCCCAACTCAACGGGGAAAATAGGGCAGTGGCGTGTGGACGGGAGTCCGGCCTGGCGACCGGCAACCGGAGTTCGCAAACTCAGCCGCGAATGAACCGATCCATCAACTCCCAACCACGATCAAAACGGAGCCCGCTTGCCGCCGCGGCCATCTCATCAAACGACACCTGTTCGTCCGCCTCGATCCCGTCACCGGCCATCACCAAAGGGACCGGTCCGTGGGTGTGTTTTTTCGTTCGGCAGAACGTGGGGTGGTCGGGCATGATCAAAATGCGGTGCTCGCCCTGGGCGTTCAAGGCTTCGACCAGCGGTGCGACAATCCGCCGGTCGATCTGGTGCAGGGCCTCGATCTTGGCCTCAGGCCGGCCTTCGTGCGACGCCTCGTCCGGGGCTTCGATGTGCACGCAAACAATGTCGTAATCGGTCAGCGCCGCAACCGCGGCGCGACCCTTGGCGGCGTAGTCGGTGTCGAGATAACCGGTCGCACCGTCAACGTCCAGACGCTGCCACCCGACCAGGGCCGCAATCCCGCGTAGCAGGTCAACCGCCGTGATCATCACGCCGCGAAGTCCGAACCGCTGCTCGAACGAGGGCAGATCGGGGGCTCCCCCCAGCCCCCACAGCCAGAGGTGGGTCGCAGGACGCGTCCCCGCCTCAATCCGCCGCCGGTTCACCGAATGGGCTGCGAACAGATCGGCCGAGCGGTTCATCAGGTCCACCAAGGCATCGCTACCAGGACCCCGGGGGAAGGCATCGGTGACCGGCAGGTCGGTCAGATCATGCGGCGCGTACGTCCGGGTCTCGGATGAAAACGGAGCCGGATTCTCGGCATCCCCGCGATAGATCAGCAAGTTGCGATAGCTGACCCCGGGAACGAATTCAAAACGGGAGTCGCTGCTGAGCAACGACGCTTGGGCCGCGGCGAGCAGTTCTCGCGATTCTTCGGTCGAGATATGCTCGGCGGTGAAGTCGACCATCACTTGGTCTTCGATGGTCACCAGGTTGCAGCGGATGGCGAAATCATGCGGCCCCAGTTCGATCCCCTGCGCGGCCGCCTCCAGCGGTGCCCGGCCGGTGAAGTACCGGTCGGGGTCGTAGCCCAACAGACAGAGGTTCGCGATCTCGCTGCCAGCCGGCCAATGTTCCGGTGTGTTGTTCGCCGTGGCGAGACAGCCCCGCTCGGCCAATGCATCGATCGCCGGCAGGGCGGCGGCCTGCAGGGGCGTGCGGCCGCCCAGGGCCTCCAGCGGTTCGTCGGCGCAGCCATCGGGAATCACGATCACGTATTTCATGGCAGTCTCCTGCTTCAGCCGCAGCGCCGCCCTTGATCTACCCGAGCCGGCGGAGTCCGCGAAAGCTCAGCAGTTTCCACGAGAGGGGCGAACACCGAAAGGGGCCCTCCACCTCGCCAGCGGGACAAGGCGCCACAAAGCGGTACAACGAGTTGACCTGTCGCTCCATGCCGGCTACCGACCCGCAAATCCCCAAACTGGTTCCTCTACAATCAGCGGGATGCTCGTTGCCTCCAAGTCTCGCCGTCGCACCCCGCCTCCCGTCCCACCGCGCTGCCGCGCGGGAACGCTGGGCCGTCCCCGGCGCCCATCCACCTGCCGACGAAGGCAATCCTTCTGCCGCGATCTACTCGAAGGCAAGTTGCGATGACGCTGGCGGTTGCAGGTCACGCCACGGCATGGTTGACCTTCCTTCGCATCCCCGGTGGCGGATGCGGGCTGAGCAAGTACGCCTTCACCGCCTCGGGAATCGCGTCAGGCTCCATATCGGCGGTCGCGTCTCGCAGCTTCGTTTGGATCAGCGACGAGCGCACTTCCCAGTCCCTTGAAGCTCCCTGTAGCGGCCTACGGCTGCTTTACCTCGAAGAGGTTACAGACAGTAGCCGGCAGTCGCGCAGCGCA
>CAYWXT010000329.1:0-4691 GCA_964462125.1 uncultured Pirellulaceae bacterium
AACCCTCGCGATTGACCTGGAGTCACCGCGCTGATCATCGATGCCGACGTCCAATCGCCTTCCGAAGCGGGCGCCGTCACCGTGCCGCTTGGCAACAGTCCCAATCCGTCGGGGTTTCGCAATCCCGTCGCGAGCACTTCCATCGAATCGCCGCCAGGAGAGATTCGCAGCAAGCCCTGGTTTCCCGAAGCGGTGTAAAAGTAGCCTTCGGCATCGCGCTGCAATCCGCAGATGTAATCATGCCCGGCGGGGGAGGTTTCGAAAACATCTGAGTAACACTCGTAGAAATCGGCTTCGCCGTTTCCATTCAAGTCGTGCAGACGGGTGATTTGGTCCCGGCCCAGGACGAAGATCCCCTCGTCATCGGCGACCATTCCCAGTGGTTGATGCAGCCCGGAAGCGAACCGTTTCCAAACCGCCTCCGTGGACGGATGTTCGAAGCCGCTGACCCGCCAAACATCGCCGTGGACCGTGCACACGTAGGCAGAACCGTCGGGATGAAAGGCCAGACCGCCAACGTACATCAGGGCGTTCCAGGGGTTGTCCGTCGGTAGCTGAATTGTGTCGATCGCATAGGCCTGCCGGTCGTCTCCCAGCTCGATCTCGGTGCGGATCTGCTCAGGCCAATTCATCGGCCCCCCTCGCGTCAGCTCCTGCAGCGGATGGGCGTCTGCCTCGGCGACCAGCCGTTGGAATTCACCCTCTTCGGCCCAGGGAGCGTCCAAGTAGTCAACATCCCCGACCGAGTAGGCCAGCACGGCGCGTTGGCCATGACGGTAAAAGCCTCGGTAACGAAGCGATCCTTCGCCCGGCGGCTGATTCGCCACCGGCTCCGGATCCCCCCGCGGCGCCAACCCGTGCATCAAGCCACTGCGAACGGAGGAAAACGTCAGGAACCCGCCTTCCCACGTCACTTCGTAGCGAAGTGTGTCGGGGTTGAAACAGACCGAGCGCTGACCCTCGTCCCCCAACGCGAGACAGACGGCTCGGGGGACGGTCACGCCGCCGCGAAATACTCCCGACTGCAGCGATCCCAAGTCGGCCTGGTTCCAACGATCATCGGCCCACACCCCGTCGTCCTGATTCCCCCAGTGTCCCGATTCCGGTCCGTCCAAACCGGGATAGGGAGCCAGCAAGGGGGGGACCTCCTCGAGCTCGCGAAAATGCTCCGCCTGCTTGGAATAAAAGTCGTAAATCCGATCCCGATTGACGTGCTCGCGCCAATCGGGATGGAGTTCCGGGTGCAGCGGTTTGCGTTCCAGTGGAAACGTTGCCGGCCCGTGCGCGTGGGCACGGACATGGCGGAGTGTCGACTGCAACGTCTCCGCTGAGACTCCTTCATGTTCGCTGCCAAGCGATACCAGGAAGCGAACCAGGTCAGCTTGTTGCCGCGAGCTCATGGCGCCAGTCAATCCGTCGGGCATCAGCGAACCGATGCTCTGTTCCCCCTCAACTTCATCGATCGGAATCGTCTCCTCCGTCTCCTCGACCGGGTCGCGAATGATCAACTGCTGCGAGCTACGGCTGACTTCATAGCCACGGACGACACGTCCCTCGTCGGTGAGAACCGCGATCGCCTGGTATTCACGCTCGATGGTTCGCGAGGGCCAGAGAACCGATTCGACAATCTGTACTGGCGTTCGTTCGGACGCGACGTCGGTCAACTCCGGCCCGGCGTTGCCACCGTGGCCGGCGACGCGATGACAGTTGAGGCAGGCAAACTCGGCCGAGGCAAAGACGGCCAAGCCGCGGGTGGGGTCTCCGTGCTGCATCGCAGCGTTAATGATCTCGTCGACTGCACGCCGGGAATATCCCAGCGTTTCCTCCGACCGCTCGGGCGCCTTCAACGATTCCAGGAGCGACCGCAGGCCTTGCAGGTTGCGGCGGAGCCGACGTTCGGCGTTTTCCTGCGTGTGATTGAGGATCCCGATCGGGCCTTCGTAGCCGCTGTCGCGAATGATCCGCAGCAACTCGGCGTCGACGTCTCCTTCCCCGAGCGGCAAGATTTTCTTTCCGGTCTCGTCACCATCGCGCACCATCCCGTTCAGGTTCAACGCATACAGATAGGGCTTCATTTGGGCGAGCAGCAATTCGAAGCGGTCGAGATGCTCGTGGCCGTGATGCAGGTTGTAGACGATGCCGACGTTGGGCAAATCGAGCTCGCGGATGATTTCGATCTGGTTTTCCGGTTGACCGAACCAGCCGCCATGATTGTACAAACCGACGCTGCAGCCGATCTCTCCGGCGGCCTCGGCAATCGGTCGAATCCGCGCCGCTTCGGCCTGCACGCGAGCTTGTTGCTGCTGCGGTGATTCCGTCGGTTCGCCGCCGCCGGTGACCCATAGCTGAGTTTCGATCTGATGGCGCTTCAAGACGTCAAGGATCAACCTGGCCTCATCGTTGAGCTCCGTGGGAAACCACCAGCCGACCAGTTCGATCCCGTGCTGCTGAATCGCCTCCATCTCGGCGTCGAACGTTGGAATATGTTCAGCGCGGTAATCGTAGGCGTACTTGCTGATCTCCAAGCGGCGTAGCATTTCGGCGCGCTCGTCCGGTGTCCGCTCCCGATCATCAAAGGGGACGATGCACCAGGCGACGAGGTTTTCTTGGGCGAAAACACCGTCCGCGATGTCACCGGTGCCGCTGCCTGCGCCACCGTTCTGGCCGCGAGCGTCGGCGGCGAGGATCCAGCAAACGAGCCATGGGCCGAGCGTGACCACAGCCAGGGCGCGGACCGAATCGAACATGTGGGAGCTCCGGGGCGTGAAGGAATCAGGAAACACACCAATCCTATCCGCGAAGTAGCACAAGCGGCCAGCCTGGCAATGCCGCAAACGGTAACGCGCCGTAATGGTCCTCTGCAGACAGCTGGTCTCCAGTGGATCAATCCCGTCCTGTTGCTGCCTCGTAGACATCCCCCACGTCCGAAGCTAGCGGCGTCGACGCGTAGGCGATTTCCAAAACAACATATGCCTCGTCGAACGTCGTCGTATCGGTGCCGTCGTCATGCTCGACCTTCACCAGCCGGTTATCGCCGTCCCAGGTGTTGGTCGTCACCTCCCCGCCCCGCTCCTCCATCGTCAACCGGTAGTCATCGATTTCCTGCTGATTCAGCGGGTCGTAGTTCCAGTTGGACGAGGCTACCATAAAATTGCCGGACACCTTTTCCGCGTTCCGGTGAAAGCGTTCTTGCTCAGCGCGCATCCGCCACCGGGGATGCGCAAGAAGGTCAACCATGGCGTGGCTTGACCTGCAACCGCCAGCGTCATCGCACCTTGCCTTCGAAAAGAACGCCTGGCTGACTCCCCACGCTGGTAGCGGAAAACGGACTCGAAAGCGACTCGCCGGCTCGCTCCGCGGCCTGCAATCGCCCCACGACGCCGGCCCATCTGATCGCTCGATCGGGAAAACCGCCGACTTTTCGCTTGCTGTGCTTGGGGCATAGCTGCCCCCTCTGAAGCCACTCCTTGCTGAACCGGCCGTGCTACCGCTCTAGACTCATCGCAGAGATCAGCTTGGATGACTAATCAGGTGAACGTAGTTAAATTGCGGTTGCTGATGTTACCATCGCGAACTCAGTGCCGCAGCTCGGTATTCCATTTTCAAAAAACACATTTGGCAGCGTTGTTGGAACAGAATTGCCTTGGCTCGAAGAAGGCGCTGCCAAATGTAGTTGGCCGCCAAACTCATTCCCCCTCGAGATATAAATATTCAAGGCGCCGAAACATCGATCACCAAAAACCCCGATAACGTCTCCTTCTTCAAATTGATGTGATCTTAATGTTGCCTTTGTTTCTTTCTCGGAAGGTAACTGTTCAATACTGTTGATGAAACATTCTCCACGACGGTGAAAGTGGCGTGCTGCAGCCCGAACCCTAGGAATACAATATGCATCCACAAGCCATCGGCCTAAAACGTCAAATTTTCTGACGTTAATACTGTGTTTGCTGCTCAGGACTAATCCCGATTCCTGCACAGGCGTCAGCGTGTGTATGGGCATCCCTTTCAGCACTCTGTTGATATAGTTTTCGAGCAAAGAGTCCGATTTTGTCGAATCCGAGAACTCTTGGGATGCCGTCCAAGAAATTTGGGTGCACGAATCCACAGTAAAAAGAATCCCTTCCTTCTTATCAGCACAGTCTTGAAACAACTGGTGAAGAAACGCTCGCCCTTGACCTGAAGGCGTCAGGAACGCGGCGTCGCGAGCAACGTGTCCAAACTCAGCTGCGAACGGCATCTCGAAGCTATGCATGAGTAAATCCAAACGATTCGAACCAGGTTCTGGCGTCATGTTCTAGGCCAGTGCGATACAGCGCTTTGTCTCCTTGGGACCAAACGTTGTCCCATAGGTGATCGAACTGGCCTTGTGTCATTCCATGGCTTTCCAGCCAGTTTTGGTGATATTCCCAATGCTTGATTTCTTCAGCAAGCGCAAACTCATCATTGCCTCTAAAAAGCGAGATTGTGTTTTCTCTGGAGTTGTATATTCCGTGGCTATTGTTCGGGCCAAGCCTGTTTGTATCAGGTGGATTAAACCGTGGGCCATTTGGAGCTCTGATTGCTCGTTCAAACAGCTCGTCAAAGGCAGCGTAAAACGCCTCCCAATTAGTATTTGCATCTGGTATCCATTCCGCAAAGGTTCTTCCGCGATTTTTGTGGCTGATCGGTAGCACGAAGTGCTGTTGCTATAT
>CAYWXT010000330.1:0-4635 GCA_964462125.1 uncultured Pirellulaceae bacterium
CGGACAGGATTCGAACCTGCGGAACCGGTTTCCCGGTTCACCGATTTAGCAAACCGGCGCTTTCGACCACTCAGCCACCGCTCCGTTCCATCAGGATGAACGACGTGTCATCATGCTGGTCGGCAGATTGTGCGTCAATCCGCCCCCGAACGCAACCCAGAATGCCGTAGCCCATGCCTTCTGAACCGGTCCCCCTCGGGCAGACTCCGGTCACTCAGGTTTCCCGCCGCGCGATGGCGACGGACTTTGTCGTCATGCTCGCTGGGGCGAATCCGGGGTTGCTGGAGACAGCCCTCACGGCGCTGGAGGAGCTCGACACCATCGAGGGGGAACTGACAGTCTATCGTGACACCAGCGAGATCTCCCGACTGAATCGTTTGGGGGCGGAGTCGCCGGTGCCGATCGCGGCGTCAACGTACCGGCTGCTGCAGCAAGCGGAGCGTTGGAGTCGCCGGACCGAGGGGGCGTTTGACGTCACCGCCGGGCCGTTGGTGCAGGCGTGGGGGTTCATGCGTCGCCAAGGCCAGAAGCCGACGGCGGCGGATCTGGAGGCCGCGCTCGCGCGGGTTGGGTACCAACACCTCGTATTTGACGACACCAACCTCAGCGTTCGGTTCGCGCGCCCCGGCATGTCGATCAATCTTGGTGCGATCGGCAAAGGGCATGCCCTGGACCGGCTCGCCGAACGGTTGCAGCAGGCGGGGGCGACCGATTTTCTGATCCATGGGGGCAACAGCAGCGTGATCGCCCAAGGAGACCAGCAGCCCGGGAGCGGACTCGGATGGGCCGTCGGGCTGGCCCACCCGACCAAGCCGAAACGTCGAATCGCGGGGGTTTGGCTCCGCAACGCCGCGTTGGGGACCAGCGGCTCGGGGAAACAGTATTTTCATCATCGCGGTCAGCGGTTCGGGCATGTCATCGATCCGCGGTCGGGGCAACCGGCGGGGGATCTGTTGTCATTGACGGTGATCATGCCGTCGGCCACCGACGCCGACGCATGCGCCACCGGCCTGTTCGTCTGCGGGGCGGAGGAAGCGAAACGGCTCGCCGCCTCGTCACTCGCCGACCCCTCGGGGGAGTCAATCCCGTTGATTCTCGTTCACCCCGGCGCCCGCCAGGACCAAGCTGAGCTGGACGCCTCCGGCGAGATTCCTTGGGTGAAAGACGGCGAGTGATCCGGGCTGGACTCGTGGTCGGTCGAGTCCCTACAAGCACCGGACCAGGCGGACGGAAGATGCCTGTTCGAAACCAGGAGGGTGAGGATGAACGTCAATTTCTTTGAGTGGCTTCGCAACGGTGTCCGGCAGTCGGTCTTGCTGGGTGTCAGTGACGCGATCGAGCAAATCGGGACGCCGGAAGACGAGGACGAACTGCACCCCAACGTGGCAGCGATGTTGGGGGCAAGTGATCCGGCAAAAAAGAAGCGACCGGGGCGCAGCAACACACAGCGAAAACGGCTGGGAAAGTCGCTGAAGGAGATCGAAGGGGCCGCGCCCCAGGCAACGCAGGCCTCCCAGGCGTCCTGACTGGACAGCGAACGCTCGGTCACCGTTGAGGGACCGGACGGCTTGCGCCATTCCGTTCACAAGGTTGCGGCACAGCACTTAGGCACTGTTTGAAACCTTCGTCGCTCGCGGAGGCAGCGGGGACCGGGGGAAGCGAAGCTCGACGGTGGTTGGGCCGCCGGGCCGCGACTGCAGATCGAGGCGACCTCCTACGAGGGCGGCCCGGCCCCGCATCGCTCGGATCCCGTAGCGGTCGCCAGGGACCTGTTGCGGATCGAAACCCTTCCCGTTGTCGCGGACGCGCACCGACACCTCCTCACGATCGATCCCTGCGGCAATGTGGACGTCCGAGGCTTGGCCGTGACGAAGAGCGTTGCGGACCGCTTCGACAACGATCCGAAACGCAGCCGTCTGACACTCCAGCGGCAGCTCTCGCGCCTGGGGATCGATCTCCCACCGCGGCTCGGCCCCGGGAAACTCTCCTTGCAATATATCCGCCGCGGCGACATCCCAGCTGCGATCGGTCAGTTCGGCCGGATGGGTGCGGGTCAACAGCCCCCGGCCGGTCTGCATCGCCTCATCCAACCACCCTCGGATCTGAGTGAGCCGCTGCCGCCGCTCCTCGGGTCGGTGCGTCGGCTCAGACCGATCCGCCGCCTCTTCCTCAATCAGCCGCTGGATGCCAGCATGGGCGACGAAGATCAAGGGAAGCAGGGCGTCATGAATTTCATGCGCGAGGTGAGCCCGATCCTCCTCAATGAGCTGCATCGCCAAGCGCAGCGAATCGGGCTCATCGCCCGTCATCCGAACCAGCCCTTCTTTTCGAAACTGGCCAGTGCCTTCTCCTCCCCCTCCTGGATGTCGAACAGCTTGTTGAGTTTGGTGATCTTGAAGACCTCCAGCACATTGGGCGAAACCTCGCAGAACTTCAAATTGACCCCCTGCGCTTTGCAAACTCGGTTCAGCATGACCAGTTTGGTGATCATCGCCGAGGACATGAAGGAGACGCCGCGAAAATTGAGCAGCAGCTTTCGATGTTCCGCTTGATCGACGATGTCGTTGAGTTCCTTGCCAACTTGCTCGATCCGCTGGCTGTCAAGGATTTTGCTGTCGGTGAAACCGACGACCAAAATTTCATCGTGTTGCTGAGTCGTAATGGCCGCCATGCTGTAGGTTCCAAAGGCCGGGGTGACGTGGAATCGGTGGACGCCGGTGCGGTGCCATTTGCGTCTGACCGCAACGGAGCCACAGCGTAGCACTCCCCGCAGGGCAAGGCAATTCACCGACGGCTAGGGGTCAATTTGATCGAGTTCATCGACCAGGGCATCGAGGTCGACTCTCGTATTGCCAGTGGAGCCAGTTGTTGGGGAGGCCGATTGCCGAGGCTCCGCGACGTCTGGGCGTGTCGGCCGTTGTCTCGGCTCCAGCTTCGCTCCAGATCTCGTCGCCCCGGAGGGACGGCCGGCGGCTTGATTTTGGGCTGGGGTAGACTGGGTGGGCGCCGCCATGCTTGGCGGTGTTCCCAGGGCAAAGGTGCGGACCTGGCGGGAGGCGAGCAGTTGCAATACAGCCTCGCAGAGAGCCCCGGCGCGATCGAAGCGGCGGAGGTCGAAGGCGTAGATTCGCCGCGTCGGCGGGGCCACCGGAGCGGGGTCGGGATCATCGGGGTGGGGGGATCGTTCGCCATCGAAACCGATTCCAGCTAACGCCGTGACGATCTCCTCGGGCGATTGCCAGTCCAAGACCGCCACATCGCCGGCCAACGATTCCAGCGTCAGCCGGTCGGTCGAGCCATCGCCCAACTCGGAGAGCCGGCCGACCAAGGTCATGTCGATCCCGGGGCGTCCGATCAACTCCCCGATGATCGCTTCACTCAATTGCTGGGCCGAGGCGGTCGCTGGCGGCGTGTGAATCATGATCACAGAGAGGCGAACGGCCATGACAGGGGGACTCGGGGGGACGGGAGGCTTGGCGCTGTTTGAAAACCTGACTGCTCGCGGAAGCCTATCATCATTCCAGCGGCAGCGGGACGGCGGCGCAGCGTATGATAGATTCCCTCGCAGCGTTGGTTTCAGCCGCCGAAGCCGATTCCGAGGCGACATCATAAAGGTCAAACCAGAGGTCGCGGAGATTCTCAACTCGCCTGTGACGTTGCCGCCAGAGGGTATCGCGCACGGCGGAGACCACCCTCGGATCTGCCGCGACAAGCAGTTCCTCCGTCAGCGATTGGACCATATCGGCGGTCAATTCGGTTCGCCATAGTTCGCGCCAGCCGGCGACGGGTTGATGGCTGGTCCCCAACAGATAGCGTGACCGCCCGGCGGCAATTCGCAGCAACCGGCTCCCTACGATCCCCAGTTGCTCCACGCCGTCAACGACCAGCAGCCCCCCGGGAGCAACCCTCCAGCATGACTTAAGCGCGCCATTGGCGATCGCAAGCTGATGACGCCAACTCGCCATCGGGCCCACCGCGCCAGGGGCGTGCAAGGTGATGGCTTCGACCCGGTTGAACTGCGCCCGCAACGCGGGCATCAGTGTCTGCAGCAGCGTCGACTTGCCGGTGCCGTGGGGGCCGACGATCAAGCCGAACCGGGCGGCGAGTAGGGCCTCGACAAACCGCTGCGATGAGCCTTTCCCTTGGGCTGACCCTTCCCGCGGTCGCTGGAAACGATATTCAATCGCTCCCGGCCGAACGAATCGGGTGCAAAAGGGGTTCGGCTGGTCGGGCATCGACATCATCCTCCGCGGTCGGTTCCGGATTCCGCAGGCGTTTCGGGGACTCGGTGCCCCAAGAGCGAGAGCGAGCCGATGCGTCGTGGGCGACCAAGTGAAAGGGTTGTTCCGCCATGATACTGCGACCATCGCTCAAGTAGAGTCGCATCCGGATGCACCAGCGGATGGCGATCAGCCGCCCGTGATAGCTCAACGGTGTGGCGGGCAACTCGCACTCCAATGATTGTTCCTGTTCGAATCCGCAGCGGCGGAGTTGATCACCGTTGAGCCGTTGGAAGTGGTGGACATGCAGATCCTCGTCCCCTTTCCCCTCGGTGTACCACATGACCGAGATTTCGACTCCCTCAACCCGCTCCGGGGGGACCCGGCGGACCCGCCATGTTGCCCTCAGGCGTCC
>CAYWXT010000331.1:0-4632 GCA_964462125.1 uncultured Pirellulaceae bacterium
ACCCCGCGAGTCCATACATTCAAACCGGCAAATACTTTTACCAACTCGAAGCGTTCCTTGAGTACTATCACGGTCGTCGGCTGACCGTCAATTTCTGTTCAATGCGCTGGCACCCGACGTCGGAAAGCTGAGACGATTCGCGGGACTCGATTTCCCCGGCTGGTCGTTGTAGCGAGTTCGCGAAGGATGTTGGCGAAAATCGCGCCGTCTCGATGTGCCGATTGTCCATGAAGCGGCTTTGGGCGAATTCGTCGCGACAGTGATCCCCGGCGGGCGACACATCTCGCCGGCGGGTTCACCTTCGACGCGTGTCGATTGACCGTTGGTCGACGATGCATCGCTCATCGACCCGGCGTGCGATGCTGAATCCGACGGTCCGCAGCAATCGCAGCAAGGGCTCTTTGATTGAGTTTAGAGCACTCGAAGAACCTCCCTTGAAACGCGGGGCGGCTTCCTGCGCCGCACCGTTGCTAACAACCCCTTGGGTGGCTACCAAGCCGCTGGCATCCGGCCAACACCGTTCGCCAGCGAGTCATCTTCTGGGGACAGAGTCCACTTTCGCGACCTTGTTGGCAGACGTCGCCGCGCACGGCGAAGCAATCGGGGCAGACCCCTTCGTCCAACAATCGAGAGACGTCGGCAAGCTTCAGCGAACCGGCGATTGCAACCCACAGGCGGTCTGCGGCTGCGGAGCGGAGAAGTTGGCGAAGCCGTGCCCGTGGCAGGTGATCGAAGATCGATCGGCCGTCTTTGACGAAGGTGTCGACCAGACAGTGCCGCAGGCCGCAGGCAGCGGCCCGCTGGAAGATGGACTCGGGCGTGAGCGAGCGAGCCTGATCGTGATCCGCGTAGGCGACGGCAACCAGTTCCGTTGTGGGGGAGAAAGTCGCCTGCAGCGCCCGCCACAACGCGTCCAGCTGGTCGCCCGTACGACACCCGCTCGGCCCAGCTTTGGCGAACCGAAACTCGGCGGGCAATGCCTCGGCGACCCGGATCGCCTCGGCAGGCTCGCCCAAAGCGGCCGAGAGAGACGTCGGAACTTGGCGTTGCCGCAATTGCTCGGCGACGCTCCGCCAAACCTCCGGGGCCGTCGGAGCGAGCGGCCCCCGGGCCGGCTCTTTGAGATCCAAGATGTCGACCCCGGCGGTTACGGCCACCCTCGCCTCCGACAAGCTGCGGACGCTGACCAAAAGTCGCGGGGAGGACTGGTGGAGCGGAGCCAAGGATGTGTTTGGTGCCACAGGCGGGTCGGCAGGGCTAATGTCGGATCGCGTGCAGCATGCTTATACTCCGAGCACGCACACACGAAAACCCTGCCGGTGGTGCAGGATTCTGATTCCATGAACATAACCGAGCACAAGCATTGAAGTACGAGTTCATCAAGACAAGCGGCGAATTGGAGGATCTCTGCCGCGATCTTACCTCCTCGCCAGTGATCGGTTTTGACACCGAATTTGTCTCCGAAGATCGCTACCGCCCCCAGCTCTGCTTGATCCAGGTCGCTGCGGGAGACCGATTGGCGGTGATCGATCCCTTTCCGATCGGGACAACCGAGGTGTTCTGGGAGTTGTTGGCCGAGCCGGCGCGAACGGTGATCGCCCATGCCGCCCGTGAGGAAGCTCGGTTCTGTTTCCGCTTTACCGGCAAGCCGATCGCGGGGCTTTTCGACACACAACTCGCCGCCGGCTTCGTCGGCATGGAATACCCTGCCTCGCTCGGGACGCTCGTCCAACGGCTGCTGGGCAAGTCGCTGTCGAAGGGGGAAACGCGAACGAATTGGCGGAACCGGCCCCTGACCTCGGACCAACTGCACTACGCGTTGACCGACGTCGTTGACCTGCAAGCGATGCACGAGCAACTGTCGGCCAAGATCGAGAATCTCGGGCGGGAATCCTGGGTAACCGAGGAGACCGAAGCCTTTCAACAGGGGGTGATCGATGCCGAGACCCGGGAAAATTGGCAGCGGGTCAGCGGCTCGGCGGGGTTGGCCCCGCGACAACTGGAAATCGTTCGCCAACTTTGGCGGTGGCGCGACGCCCAGGCCCAGCGTGCCGACCAGCCGCCGCGGCGGGTGCTGCGCGATGATCTGATCGTCGAACTGGCGCGGCGCGGCTCGGCAGACGTCCGCAAAATCCGGGGGATCCGGGGGATGGAGCGGCGTGGGTTCAGCGGTCATTACGAAGCGATCGCCGAGGCGATTCAGACCGCGCTGGAGACACCGCAGGAGGAACTGCCGAGCAAACGCCACGGCGGCCGCCGAGCGGTCTCCCCGATGCTCAGCCAGTTCCTTTCGACCTCGATCGCCTGCATCAGTCGGCAGCACAAGCTGGCCCCGCCCATTGTCGGCAACGCCGACGACGTCCGCGAACTGCTGGGGCATGAGCTCGATGGCAGCCATGGCGGCGCCACCCCCGCCTTGCTCCAAGGTTGGCGCGGCGAGATCGTCGGCAAGCCGTTCCGGCGGCTACTCGCCGGGGAATTGGCCATCCGCATCGCCGACCTCCGCGAATCCCAACCCCTGGAGTTCATCGAACCCTGAGACGAGAAAAAGAGTCCTGACCCCTTTTTTCGTGCCTCTGGTTTGTTAGCGAGCCTGCTCGCTGCTGCTGCGGCGGCTGATCCGTTCGCTTTCCTCATTCAGGAAGCGGGTGGCTTCTTCGGAGACGAGCAAGATTTCCTCGGATCGGACTTCGGTCCGAAAGCGGTGGTTTCCGGCGGCTTCCGCCGCGGCGACCACCTTCAGCACCACTTGGTCGCCGGCGGCAATCGTCTCGATCGGGTCAAAGACGACCTGCCCCGGGAGCACCTCGCCGGGATGTCCCTCGATCTCCTTCGGTTCAATCCCATGGCTGAACTGCGCGACCACCTTCACATCGGCCGCTGCCTTGCTGCCGCGGTTGCGGATCACGATTTCATAAGGGACGTCCTCTCCGACCGGCGCCGGTGCGGGCGGGTCATCGACGGACATCACCAAGTCGGCCACGGCGGTGACCTCGGTCTGCAGCGACACATTGGCCTTGCCGGCCGCCGTACCTTGGCACTGGAATGCAAAGTCCTGCTCGCCGGTGGACGTCATGCGGCAGCGGAACGCATATTCGCGGGTGCCCCCTGCGGCGAGGGCGTTGATTTCCCAACGCAGTCGGTTTCCGCGCTGCTCGGCACCCTCGATCCCCCCCAGATACTCCACGCCGTCGGGGAGCCGCAATGTTGCGGCCACCTGCTCGCTGGCCACCGCCCCACCGTTGGCGATCTCCAGATGATAAGCCGCCTCGGCCTCTTGATACTTTCGCTGGGGCCCGGAGAGGACCGCTTCCAGTTCGGCTGAGGTGACCCGCACCGTTTTCGCCGCTTCGGCCTTAAGTTCAAAGTCACCTGTCACCAAACCGGCAATGTTCAAGTTGCCACGGTCCTGAGCCGTTAACTCGACCTCGAATTGGGCCTCCTTGCCTGCCGGGATATCGCCGATCTTCTGCGATTGCGACGCCGGCGAATCGGGCGACAGTGTGAACACGACGTTGGCGGCGCGCCCATCGCCCGGGTTCAACACGCGGACCTGGTAAGTCCGTGTTTCGCCGTAAGCGACCTCTTCGGGTCCCTCGATCGAGAGTTGCAGCCGCGGTTCCTGGACGTGGACCGCAGCGATGCTTTCCAACGGTTTGACGGTCCAGTGGACATCGAAATCAAACGTCCCGCTTCGCACCGCCTGGATCTCAATGGTCAGTTTTGCTGACTGACCGGCCGCCAGCTGCTCGATTTTCCAGGCGATCGCCTCTCCGCCATCCTCCGCCGCCGCGGTCACCACGTCTCCGGCGGAGACATCGTGCCCTTCGACCGCGGCCCAATCGGGCACCGCGGTTTCAACGGCGAGTCCCTCCACGTCCACCGATCCCCGGTTCTCGACCAAGACCTCATAGGCCCGCCTCTCGCGGATCATGATCCGCCCAGGGCCACTCGTTGTGACGCGGACTCCAGGGAGTTCGGAGGCGACAGACGAGGTTTCAGGCGGCAGGTCGGTCTTGCTTGCCGCCGTGTCTTCCATACGACTCAAAGTCGGTGAGGAGACCATCGGGTTCTCCCCGACGGTCTCGGCCTTTTCATCCTCGCCCTTCCCCTTCCCAGCCTGCGACCGAGCCTTGGCGAGTTCGGCATCAGCCACGCCGGACCGTTCCGCCTCCGAAGTTTCGCCACCGGAAGTCGGCGCGGCAGGCCGCGAGAGCATCGGCACCTCGGCGCTCGGCACTGACGTCGAGGGTGCCGGTGTCGGTTGGCGCCGGTTTGTGTTGGACGCGGCGTAAGGAGTCTCATCCGTCGGCGGGTCGACGTCGGAGGGGCTCTCCAGCTCGGAGGCGTCGGAGCTCGCCGGATCGGCGGCCTTGTCTGCTGACGCGGCCAAGCTAGGCGGCGTCGCCGGCCCCTTGGCGGAGGCTGCCGTGTCGGCTGATCCACCGTCGGTGTTCGCAGCGGAACGCTGGGTGCGCCGCGAGGACGTTGCCGGTGGCGTGTCGCCAGCCTCACTCGAGGCATTCGCGTTGGAGCTGTCGCCGGAAACCTCCCGGCGAGCCACTTTGGGGACGAGGTTTTCGGCTGCAGCTGGGACGCCCAATCCGATTTCCGGTTCGTTCCAGGAGGGAC
>CAYWXT010000332.1:0-4615 GCA_964462125.1 uncultured Pirellulaceae bacterium
CGCCGCGCTACGCCTGGCGACTGCGCTCGACCATCGAGCCCACCGCCGAGATGCCCGCCAAGGCGCCGGTGGGGTGGCCGTCGACGACCGCGGCGGTGCCGTTGACGAAGACGTGCACCATCCCTTCGGAATAGCGGTGTGGCTCCTCAAAGGTGGCCCGATCTTGCACCCGCGCCGGGTCGAAGACAATCACATCGGCCCATTGTCCTGAGCGTAGGTAGCCCCGGTCGGACAGCCCCAGCACCTCCGCTGGCAGCCCCGAACCGCTGCGGATCGCCTCGTCCATCGAGATCACCTGTTCCTGGACCGCGTAGTGTCCCACTTTGCGGGGAAAGGTCCCGAAGCTGCGCGGGTGCGGCCGGTCGGCGCTGGGCAGCAGGGAGCGGCCGTCGGAGGCGGTCGCGACCCACGGCAGTTGCATGATGAACCGCACATCCTCTTCGCTCATCGCAAAGTTCACCACCGAGGCTCGGCCGCCGCGAACGATCCGCATCACCAGATCCACCACGTCGACCTGCTCGTCGGCGGCGATCTGGTCGAGCCTTTGCCCAGCCCAGCTCGGCTCTGGCGAGTACTGAGCGATCTGGAGCGTCGCCCCATCCCGCCAGGTCTCCAGGGCGCTTGCCATGTAGTCTCGGATCCGCGGCCCGTCTTCGTCATCCTCGAGCCGCTTGAGCAGGGCGCTCCGGCCGCCGGCCCGCGACCAGCTCGGCAGCACATACGCATCGAGCGACGTGCTCGAGGCGATGTAAGGGTATTGGTCGGCCGTGACGACTTGGCCCTCCCCGCGAGCGTCCTCGACCATCTGGGCAGCCAAGCGAACGAGCCCCCACGCGTCCTGGCCGCGACCTTTGAAGTGCGAGATATGCACCGGCAGCTCCGCATCGCGACCGATCTGCAGGGTCTCCTCGATCGACGTCAGCAGCCCCGGCCCCTCGTCCCGCATGTGGCTGACGTAAATCCCTTCGTGTTCGGCAACGACCCGGGAGACCTCGATCAACTCCTCGGTTTCCGCGTAGCTTCCTGGGGTGTAAATCAGCCCGGTGGACATTCCCCAGGCCCCGTCACGCATCCCCTGAGCGGTCAGCTCCCGCATCTTTTGGCGTTCGTCGCCGGTCGGCCGGCGATCCTTTGAACCACCCATTGCCCGCCGGCGGATCGAACCGTGCGGGACCAGATGCACGACGTTGGTTCCGGCCCCGTGATGATCGATCTTCTCATAGTAGTCCCCGACGTCGGTCACACCGCCGCCACAGTTTCCGGTGACGATCGTCGTGCAGCCTTGCGTCAGATAGTTCACGCAACCGCGCGTTTCGGCCGCCACGATCGGTCGGTCACTGTGGTTGTGCAAATCGATGAAGCCGGGAGCGATCACCAGTCCGCTGCAGTCGATCACCCAGCGGGCATCGGGCGCGTTGACCTCCCCGACCGCGACGATCTTTCCATCCTGGATCGCCACGTCACCGACACGATCGGGGTAGGACGCCTGGTCACTGCCGTCGACCAGGATGCCGCCCTGGAGCAGCACGTCGGCTTCCACCGATGCGGACTCCTGCGCCGGAAGGACGCCCGCCGTCGCCAGGGAGCAGGCGATCGAAAGCAAGCCAAGCAACATGCGGTCATTCACTGTGGCATTCATGTCGTGCCTTATCGAGATGTTGAAGCGAGACACGTCGTCGCCAAAGTCGCCGAGACCTCTGGCCGCGCGAAACTCGCTGCTGTGCGTTGTTCACCGCTCCCCGTAGACTGGTGGTTCCCAGTCCTCGGGCAACCTTCCCTGCGGCCGCACACCGACGGCGTCGTCGGGAATGGGGTGGTCGTCGGCGGTCTGCAGCGGCAGGTCGTCGGGCAGGTGCTTGATCTTGAAATCCTTGAACTGCACCTTCATCTCAGGACCGACGTGCACCTGGACTGCGAGCACCCCTTCGAGCGCCCGGCCGTCTTCGTCCAGGTCGATCAGGTCGGCGGTCCGGTGGCCGTCGATCCAATGTTGGTGATGATTGCCGCGTACGAGGACGCGGAAATCGTGCCACTGGTCCGCCGCGAACTCCTCGACCGGGATCGTATCGACCACCCACGGTTGGCCGTCGGGATCAACGATCACTTTTTCGCCGGTATGAGACAGGATGCGGCGGACCCGCTCTTCATAGAGCATGCCGTTGTAGTTCGGGTTGTCGGCGACGACATCGCACTGGTAGCCGGTCACCACGTCCAAGCCGAGATCGGGCCGCGAGGTACCGCGGTACTGAATCCCGCTGTTGCCCCCGGGGCTGATCTTGACCTTTGCCCGCAGATCGAAGTTGCGGATCGTCGAGCCCTTCCAAGTAAGGAAGCGATTCATCTCCAGCGAGCCGTCGGTCACGCCGGTGAGGGCCCCTTCCTCGACCGACCAGTACTGGCGATCTCCTGCCCAATTCCGCAGGTTCTTGCCATTGAAAAGACGTACGAATCCGTCCGGCCCCGGCTTCACGGTCACCGCCGCGGAGGCTTCGGGATGGGGACCGGTGGAGACGGAGAAATCGCCGGTCATCGGATCGAGCGGTCCGCCAAGTTCCGCCACCCGCTTGGTCGTCCGCTCGCGCATCGACGCAAGGGTTTCGGCATGCTGGGGATCGTCCACCAGATTGACGAGTTCGTCTGGGTCGTTCTTCAGGTCGTGAAGGAACTCATGGTTCCCGTGATCGAAGTAGCGGACGTACTTGAACCGCTCGCCCCGCAGTCCTTCGAACGCCGGGATCCGACGTCGTACGGCAAAGTGTTCGTGGAACGTCTCGGTCCGCCAGTCCGCCGGTTTCTCATCGGCAACGATCGGCTGCAGACTACGGCCCTGATACCGCTCCGGCTCGGCAACGTCGGCCCAATCGAGAAAGGTCGAGGGGAGATCAAGATTGAGCGCCAGCGCATCGGTGACCTTGCCACGCTGAGCTTCAGGCACTCGCGGGTCGGCGATGATCAGCGGCACGCGGAGCGATTCTTCATAGTGCGACCACTTTCCGGCAAAGCCCCGGTTGCCCATGTGATAGCCGTTATCGGCCGAGTACACGACGATGGTATTCTCCGCGAGTCCCGCCTCCTCGAGAGCTTGCATGAAGCGGTTGACCGCTCCATCGATCCCGCTGACCATTCGGTAGTAAGCCCGCATGTTGGTCTGGTACTTTGACTCGGTGTTCCAGCGCCAAAAGTAGCGTTCGCGGTTGATCGACGTCTTCAGAAAGTCAGGTTGGCCGTCGAAGATTGCCGGATCGTTCAGCCGCGGCGGGTCCATCTGCCGATCGTCATACATCCCGTCGGTCGCTCTGGGCCAAGGAAAATGGCCGATGCCGGGGCGGCGATCGCTGTCCTCGGCGTGGCAGGCGTTGAACCACAGGTTGAGCGCGAACGGCTTGTCCTTGGGCTGGTTCTGAACGAACTCGATTCCCCGATCGACGATGACTTCCGTCTCGTGGCGGAGGCTGCCATCGGGCTGCTTCTTGTAGAACGGATTTCGCGAAATCGCTTCGAACTCATCGAAGTGCTCCGCCGGCTTGTATCCCCGCGGCATCTTCGCGTGCCATTTCCCATAGAAGCCGGTGCGGTAACCGTTGTCGCGCAAAACATCCGAGACCAGCGTCTCGACCGCCTCAGGCCGCGCCTGCTCGGGATTGTCCGGCGTCCCATAGCTGCGCCCCGTAAGGCCGGAGAGGACCGTCGTGCGGCTCACCCAGCAGATCGACTGGCTGACGAATGCGTTGTCAAACCGCACGCCGCTGGCGGCCAGCGAATCGATCGTCGGTGTCTGGGCGACCGAATTGCCGTAGCAGCCGAGCGTGCTGGTCGTCTGATCGTCGACGAAGAAGAAAACAATGTTGGGTGGTGAATCGGCCGACGCCGCAGGGGCCGCATGCCATGAGGAGCAGAGGCAGAGGATCGACAGCAGAAGGAGAATCGTTTTCATGATGCGTGGGCACGAAGAGGGACAGGCACGAAGAGGGACAGGGATCAACAGGGGGGGCAGTTGGCGAAGCACGTCCGCAGGAGGCGAGCACGCATTCTAGCCGTTCTAGCCGGAGCGTTTTGAATCTGCATTCTAGCCCGACCGCCGCGAGCCCGTCGGCACCTCCGCAGCACGTCGTCATTCCTGGCGGAGTGCACGGTCACACGCCCAACACCTTGCCAGTATTCTCGGCGAGCCACTGCTTTCGCATGGCGTAGTCGGGGATGACGCGTTCCAGCCGGGCCCCGAAGGCGGGCGTGTGGTGCGGCTCGCGCAGACCCGGCATGGGGACCCGGCATGGGGACAGTGCCCGGACCCGGCATGGGGACCGGACCCGGCATGGGGACAGTGCCCGCAGACCCGGCATGGGGACAGTGCCCGGACCCGGCATGGGGACAGTGCCCGCAGACCCGGCATGGGGACAGTGCCCGATAGCGACCCGACCGGCATGGGGACAGCGACCGGCATGGGGACACCGGTGGCGCGGGGACAACGGCGGCGCGGGGACAATGGCCGATCACGGCGTTCGGCAACACGGCAAACCAGAGGACCGGCATGGGGACACTGCCCGGTGGCGCGGGGACACCGGCGGCGCGGGGACACTGCCTGATCGGACGGCGGCGCGGGGGTAATGGCCGATCA
>CAYWXT010000333.1:0-4583 GCA_964462125.1 uncultured Pirellulaceae bacterium
CAAGGGAGCAGTACGGTCGCGATGATCGTCGGGGCCGGCATGATGGCGGCGATCATCGGTGACAGCGAGCCGAACTTTGACCGGGCCTACGTGGCAACGGCCGTCGGTTCGGGGTCGCTGATGGGCAGTTGGATGAACGACAGCGGATTTTGGGTGTTCACTAAAATGGGTGGGCTGACCGAGGGCGAGTCGCTGCGGAGTTGGACTCCGCTGTTGGTCGTCCTCTCCATCGGGGGTCTTGTTGGCACGATCATATTGAGTCAAATTTTTCCGATGCAGGGTTGATCGATGTCGCGAGCGAACGAGCCGCCGTTGTCCACCGCCCTGCCGGCCGGTTGTCTGTTCGCCTGCGGTTCAGCGGCGCTGACCGGCTTCATGCTGTTCCTGAACGGCTCGCTTGTGATGGCGTTGCTGAGCGCAGCCCACGGGTTCCACTGGGAATGGCTTCAGGACGACCGTATCACCCAGTTCCTCCTGTTCTCGATGCCTCTCTGCTTTGCGGTCTTGGAGTGGATGGCGATCGATTATGTGCGCACCCGATTCTCACGACCGCCGCAAGCCCCTGACTGAAACACGATGCAGCTTTACCTGGTCCGACACGCTGAAAGTGAGAACAACGCCCACCCCCCCCACCGCCGCGTGGAAGACCCTTCGCTGACACGCCGTGGGCGACTGCAGGCGGAACACCTGGCCAGCTGGACACGGACCCTGCGGATCGACGTGCTGATCACCAGCCCGTTCCTACGTACGTTGCAGACCACCCGGCGAATTGTCGATGCCACCCCGCAGCGGCTGCATATCTGGCACGATGTCTTCGAACGCGGAGGCTGTTACAAGGGCCACTTGCCGGACAACGAAGAAGGGGCCCTCGGTTTGGGGCGACAGGACATTCTGCGACACGCCACCGGAAATCCAGAGGCGTGCTTGATCGACGAAACGATCAGCGACCACGGCTGGTGGGGCGGTCGGCCCCGGGAGTCGGAACAGGAGGCGACGATCCGTTGCGGTGCGGTCATCGGCCGGCTCACGGAGACGTTCGGGAACAATGGGCAAACGGTCGTCCTGGTCACCCATGCCGATTTCAAACGGTTGCTGGTCGCGGCCATGCTGGGCGGTTCCCTCGACCCGCAGTTGCTCGGACCGATGCGGAACACCGGCATCACCAAGGTCAACTACGACGGCGAGCGATGGCAACTCGATTGGTTCAACTCCATCAGCCACCTGCCATCACGGCTGATCACCGGCTGCGAGTGAGCCGGTGTTGCCAGGGGCGGTTTCCACTGCGTGACGTCCATCTCATACAATAGGGGAGTCCACGTTCGGCCGTACCCGTTGTTGGAGACGTTGTCCGATGAGACCTGATCGTTCATTCGGCCCTGGAATGTTGCGGGGCCGCCATGGCAGGTTTGGAACGTTGCTCGTCATTGCCGCCATGCTTGTGGCCGGCTCGCGAGGATCACTCGCCCAGCGTCCTGGGGCGCCGGACGCTGCGGAGCAAAACGCTGGGCAGCCGAAGGTGGCAACTCAGCATCAGCCCGCCGGCGATGACGCCCAGCCAGAGGTGCAAGCCGGCCGATCGAAACTGCCAGCGGGCCAGCGTGACCGGTTGCTCGCCGTCCTAGCGATCGCCCGCATCGGAGGCGGGGATGCGACCAGCTCCGCCGCGACCTACGGGGCTTTCGAAGCGGCTCGCTTTGGCAATCGGCCAACAACGGGGCAGCCGGCTGGGACAGGTCAGTCGGCCCCGACACCTGGCGGGGCTGGCGGCGCCGCGTTTGCCGATTTCGGTTCGCTGATGCAGTTGATCGAGACGGTCGTGGTACCCGACACCTGGGAAGCACTGGGCGGGCCGAGCGCCATGTCGCCTTACCCCCAAGGGATCTTTCTCGATCCTCGCGCCACGGTGCGTCGGGAATCGGAACTTCCTGAAGACGCCGTCGCGATGTTGCGGGAGGTACTCGGCCGCCGCGGCATCGCCGAATCCGAGGCGTGGGAAGCCCGGAACCGGCCTCCGGACGCTTGGCGGTCTGCCGCCAGAATTCGCTGCGTCTCCCTCGGCGGTTTGCTTAAACATCGAGCGGAAGTTCAAGCCGCCGGTGGAGCGGTTCCTGATGAGATGAACTATCTGGCGGGGCTCTCGACGGTCCGATTTGTCTGGATCGACGACGACGACATTGTTCTCGCCGGGCGAGTCGGTGGCATCGATCGATCCGACCGCTGGTATGTCGATCGTGAAACGGGTCGGGGCGCGATTCAGTTGTCCGATTTGGCGGTCAGTCTCGGCGCCGCCACAGCCGAGCGGCCATTCGGATGCACGATCGACCCATCCACCGAAGGCTTGCAGCGGGCGGTGGCGGTCGGCGAGTCGATCCGCAGCGGCCGCGTCGCCATGGGCAAAGCTGCGGAAGCATTTGGTCAGGCGCTCGGCCCTCAGCGTGTGGAGGTCTTCGGAACACCCGCGGACACCTCCTTGGCCGCGCGGCTGGTGGAAGCCGATCGTCACATGAAGCGGCTCGCACTGGGCAAGGAATCGATGCCGGGGAGAGTCCGCAACTATTTGGATTTCGTCAACGTGCATATCGATCGAGGACCGCCGGACGAGCTGCTGCTGCGGCTTTGGTTCACTGCCGAACCGATGGCGATGCGGAGCGACCGAGCGGGGACCGCATTTGAACTCGCCGGTTCCGCCATGCGGCTCAGCGGCCAGAACGAGCGAGCCCTGGCCAGTGGCAGGCGGGGAGAGCTGACCGTCGATGTCCGAACCGAATCGTTCGTCGAAGAATTCAACGAACGATTTGCCGAGATTCGTGCCGCCTATCCGATCTACGGCTCTCTGGAGGCGGTCTTCCAGGCGGCTGCCGTTGCGGAAGTGATCCACCGGCACGCTCCCGAAGACTCAATCGCCGGCGGCTTGGTCGAGTCCCTCCTCGCGGTGGCGACAGCCGACGTTGCCACCGATCCGGCGCCGGTGGAGGTCGACTCGATCGTCGCCAATCATTCCGTCCGCCACGGCCGCAAGCGCCACCACCTGCTGATCGCCAGCGGCGGCGTCTCGGTCGACCCCCGCCAGGGACTGACGGACAAGTCGATCCACTACGGGTCGATCGCCACGCTCGACGATGCCACCGCGACGCGGCCGCCAGCGGCAGATCCCTGGTGGTGGGACCGGTGACGCGTCGCCACGCACGGTCAATCGCCACGCACGGCCAGTCGCCACGCACGCAGCAGAATTCGCCGAGCGCTCCCCGCGATCCGAAGTCTCTCCAGCCTCGGCGGCGAGATCGCCCCTTGGAATTCTCGATAAGGCACACCACGATTTCGACAGGGATTGACCGATGCAGTATCAAGCCTCGACGGAACTTCCCGTCGGCGTCGAACGGGCGTTTGCTTACCACGAACGGCCGGGCTGCCTGCAGCGTTTGCTGCCACCCTGGGAGTCGGTGACGATCGAGCACTCCGACCATTCGCTCTCGGTCGGCAGTCGGGTCAGCCTGAAAACGCGCGTTTTTGGGGTGCCGATTCGCTGGGTTGCCGAGCACACTCGTTACGAGCCGCCCCGACTGTTCGTCGACCGCCAGGTCTCCGGGCCATTGAAGTCGTGGGAGCACGAGCACCGTTTCTCTGAAAGTCGTGCCGGGCAGCCTCAGGAGGTCGCGGCACGTTCGGTCCTGACCGACCGCATTGAGTACGAGTTTGCTGGCGGCGTGCTCGGACGATCGGTCGGTTCGGGGAAGGTGAGACGGATGCTCGAGTCGATGTTTGCCTACCGCCACCGCGTCACCCGCGACGATCTGCAACTGATGGTGAACTATCCCATGGAACCGAAGACAATCGCCGTTTCCGGGGCGAGTGGAATGGTCGGCTCCAACTTGTGTCGGCTGTTGACATTGCTCGGCCACCGCGTACTGCGAATCGTCCGTTCCCCGAGCGATCGCCCCGACGAACTGGCGGTCTGGTCCGATCCAGCGGATGCGCAGCAACTCGGCAACGTCGACGCCGTGGTCCATCTGGCGGGCAAGCCGATCGCCCGCGGCCGGTGGACCGACCGGGTCAAGGGGGAGATCCGCGACAGCCGCGTCGTCAACACCGCCCGTTTGTCGGAGATTTTAGCCGGTCTTGAAACAAAGCCGCGAGTGTTGATATCCGCATCGGCAACGGGGATCTACGGGAACCGGGATGAGGAGTTGTTGACCGAAGACTCGGCGGTCGGGGATGATTTCCTGGCGCACGTAGCGGAAGAGTGGGAAGCTGCCTGTGATCCCGCGCGGGAGTCGGGAATCCGCGTCGTCCATCCGCGTTTTGGGATCGTCTTGTCACCCGGCGGAGGCGCCTTGGCACAAATGCTGACGCCAGCGAAATTTTGCGGTGGCGCCCTGGGGAGCGGCCGGCAGTGGTGGAGTTGGATCGCGCTGGATGACGTACTCGGCGGGATTTACCACGCCATCGCGAGCGACTCGCTCGCTGGACCGGTGAACTTCGTCGCCCCACAACCGCTGATCAACCGCGACTTCGCCAACACACTCGGCCGGGTCTTGCGGCGTCCTGCCTCGCTTCCCGCCCCAGCCGCAGTCTTGCGATTGGCG
>CAYWXT010000334.1:0-4566 GCA_964462125.1 uncultured Pirellulaceae bacterium
CCCGATCTGAACGTCCATCTCTACCGCGAGACTGAGCGAGGCAACTTCCTCAGCGGCGTTGGAGCCGGCGACCTGGTCGTCTGCAGTTATGGCTTGGCGCTGCGGGACCAGGAGCACCTTTGCGGCGTGGAGTGGGGCACGGTGGTCATGGACGAGGCTCAAGCGGTGAAGAACAGCCGCAGCAAGACGTCGCAAGCGATCGCTGGGCTGAACTCCCGCTGGACGGTTGCTCTCACGGGCACCCCGGTGGAGAACCACTTGGGCGAACTGTGGAGCCTGTTTCATCTGGTTTCCCCGGGTGTCTTTGGCGGCTGGGATCAATTCCGCAAGCGATTCGCCTTGAGGATCGAAAAGGAAAGCGACGCGGACGCGCGGGCCGCCTTGGCCAATCGTCTCAAACCGTTTGTCCTCCGCCGCACCAAAGATCAGGTGTTGTCGGAGCTCCCACCGCGGACCGAGATGACATTGGAGGTCGATCTGAGTCCTGCGGAACGGGAGCAATACGAGCGTGTCCGCTTGTCCGCGATCGGGGAGATCGACGAGATCGCGGGGCTGTCCCAGACTCAGGATCAACGCTTCAAACTGCTGGCGCTATTGACGCGTTTGCGGCAATTCGCCTGCCATCCCGGGTTGGTCAACAAAGAGTGGACCGGTTCGTCCGCGAAGCTCGATCAGCTCTGTGAAACGCTGGAGGAACTGCAGGAAGAGGGGCACCGGGCGCTGGTGTTCAGCCAGTTCACGCAGCACCTGGGGCTGATCCGTGAGGCCTTCGAGTCTCGCGGCATCCGTTATGAATACCTCGACGGTTCGACCCCCGCGAAAGCTCGACAGGAGCGGGTCGACGCGTTCCAGAACGGTGACGCAGGTGTGTTCTTGATCTCGCTCAAGGCGGGCGGCACCGGATTGAATCTGACCGCCGCCGACTATGTGATCCACATGGATCCCTGGTGGAACCCCGCAGTGGAAGACCAGGCGACCGACCGCGCGCATCGCATCGGTCAAGACAAGCCCGTGATGGTCTATCGGATCGTCGCCAAGGGAACGATCGAGGAGGAGATTCTGGCGATGCACGAGAACAAGCGGGGCTTGATGGCCGGGGTGCTCGAGGGAACGACAGACGCAGCAAAACTGAGCACGGAAGAACTCGTCGGCCTGATCCGCGGCTAGCGCCCATGCCCTCCGTTTTGTAACGCCACGGCGCAAGCCGTGCGGCCCCAAAGATTTGTAACGCCATGGCGCAAGCCATGCGGCCCCGAAGATGCGTCAGGACATCTACTTCGTTGCGTCCGCCTCGTTACCGGCCGGTGCTTCGTGAACGATCCCGCCCGGCCCCTCCAATTTGGGCGTGTCGAACGCGGCGCCAGTATCCTCGATGATCATCTGTTGCCGTTCCGGCGGCCGGCTCGCCGCTGATGGGTCTGGCAGCACGTTTTCGGCGGGCGACGTTTCATCGTCGGGGATGCGATCGCTTTCCGGGAGAAGTTCACCGGGAGCCAAACTTGGCCCTGCGGTTTCCTGCACGTCCGATGGATCGAATGGACCGGAGGTCAGCGGCTGCGGGGCCGAGACCTTTTCGGGGGAGACCCGGGGCGTCAGGAAGCGGCCGGTTTCGTAGGCGTCGCGGGTGGCACCGGCCGCCCAAGGCCCCTCGGCGAGTTGAACCTGGCTATACGCCAACAGCGACCCTTTTTGCTGGTGAAAGTCTCGCAGGGCCAAGTTGTAGTCGGACAGCGAGCGATAGAAGTCGGCCTCGCTGACCACAACCTGACGTTGAGCTTGCAACAGGAAGTTGATGTTGTCGGCGCCGTCGAGATAACGTCGACGGAGCACGTCCGCCTGGCGGAGATCCGCGACATAGCGGTTGTAATTCGTTTCGAGCAGTTCGTGCGTCAACGCGATGCGGCGGGCAGAGTCGGAAAGGTCATGGCTGATCCGTAATTCGGTTTCCGCGAGCAGCGCGCGTTCTCGATTGAGACTGAGACGGGCGTGAGCAATCGCAGCCCCCGCAGCGCGCAACCCGACCGGGAAACTCATCTCCACTCCCGTTCGCCATTCCTGGAAGTCACCGCCGGTGATCGAGCCGTAGAGGTTGTCGAATCGACCGTCGCCGTTGGAGCCGATCAGGTCGTCCCCCAAACCGACCCATGAGTAGGAGTTGACCAGGTCCACCCGCGGGCGTCGATTGAGCCGGGCGGCAACCAGCTCCATCTCGCGCCGCTTGACGTTGAACCTTTGCTGGCGGATCTCCACCCGCCGGCTCAGCGCCTGGCTGAGGGCGCTCTGCCAGTCGAAGACGACACGCGTGTCGACCGGATCGGTACTGGGGCGGATCAACGTCCCGTCGGTAGCCGGCATGCCAATCAGGTACCGCAGACGCTGTTCCCGCGCGTACAATCCCTCCTGTCCACCGAGCGCATTTTGAAGCTGGGTTTCGAATTCATAGTACTGCGAGCGGGCTTGCGCTTCTTCGTCCAGCCGACCGGTGCCGACTTCCAACCGCACTTGCTGGTACTGAAATGTCTGCAACGCCGACTCGCGTCCCTTGGCAACCGCCTCCAAGACACGATAGGCGGTCCACAGGTCCCAGTATGCTTGTTCCACATCCGCGACCAACCCAATCACCGCCGTTTCGAATTCGGCCAGCGCGACATCTTCATTGATCCGGGCGATCAGCACCCCGTTGTACTGACCGGGAACTGTTGACGGTCCAGCGATCCGATTGAAGGTCGTTCCGGCACCCTGACCCAGCGGCTGTCGGTACTCCGCCTGGATGGATCCTTCGAAGGCGCTGCGAAACCGCCGGCTTTGAACGAACGGCGGTTTGTCTTTGTCGTAGCCGATAATATGTCGCAATGAAAACTGAGCACCGGTGGCGGTGGTCTTGGTCAACTCGCCCGAGAAATCGGCCCGCCCGAAAGAATTGGTGTCGACGAAGAAGCCCTCGAAATCTGCCGGTGGTGGTGCCAGGTTGCGAGGGCTGTCCTGGCGGCTCCAGAACAGCGACTGATTGTATTGTGCGTCAAAGGCCGACAAGGCCGCCTCGACTCCCGTGGCCGGGTTGGCATGCGCCATCGCGGGATCGTAAATCGTCGCCGTCGGAATCTGCGGCGAGGTGACGATCGCCCCGCCGATGGTCCGTAACACCGGACTCTCCTGCACCGCTTGGCGGATCGCTTCGTCCAACGTGATTTCGATCGACGGAAGGTCGGCCGGGTCTTCCAGCGACAGCGGTTCGCTCGCCTGTTGGGCGGCTTGCGTCGGGGCCGTCTCGGCCCGGGCCACCTCCGGATACTCGATCTGCAATGCCTCGCTGGCATGATAGGAGGCCGTGGTGTCGTGGGGGCCGTCGGGAATCTGGCTCAGGAGACCACAGCCGGTTGTCGGGATCACATTGGAGGTCGCAACGACCGCGATCAAAAGCGAGGCTAAGCCGCGTCGCCGCCGTCGATGCCGCGGCTTCCGGATGCTGTTGCCGGTCGGTTCCGCCGTCACCTGCGGCCCGATCAGATCCCGTGGCGCGGATGGCACGATTCGCTTCTTCCCTGAAAGCATGGCCGGTCTTACTCGACGTGCGTGCCGGCGTCCCCTGTCCAGACAGTCCGAACAGTGCGATACGGGAGTCGCGGCGTCTTAATCGCTATCGACCGGATCACCCCGAAAACTGGAACAGACAGGCAACGAAATCAACCACGACATACGGCACAGCCGTTGCTACCGGCAAGGTCGACGCAAAGATTGCCGATTGGGCAAACTCAAAAAAGGGGTCAGGACTCTTTTTTCACTCCGAAAAAAGAGTCCTGACCCCTTTTTTGTCGTGACCCCTTTTTTGTCGCTCAGGGGAAGACGAGGATTCCGCCGGCGATCGCGGCCCCTTCGGCGACTGCCGCACGCCGTTCATACGGGGGCCGCTGCATCAATGCCGGAGCTCGGGAGCCAGCTCGATAGTGCCCCAGCGAATACTCCGTGTCGAACAAGGGCTTGACGGTCATCAAGTAGGGCAGCGCCGGGATCGTGGCGAAGAATCGAGCCCCGGCGGCGAGCGGTTGCAGGTGTCCCCATCGCTCATGACCGTGCCTCTCCAGCATCCGGTCCTCAAAGTAGCGGGGATTCGCAAAGGTGTTCGGGGCCGCCCAGTGACGGCCGATCCAACCGATATCCGCCCCCCGCTGGGCCGCGCTCTCGGCGATCGGCACCATGGGCGTTGGCTCATCCTCCCGAAACCCCCCCGGGAGTTGCCCGTTGCCGATGTCCTTCGTTTCTGTGGTCGCCGCCATCAACGGCGGCAGTTGGAATCGGCCATCGACCACGTCCGGTACCCGGCGCGATCGTTCGCCAAAGATTGAACGCCCGGCCGGACCCGCGATATCAACCGGTTTGGGCGGTTCCAGCTGAGCGGGTGATTGGCCGGCGATCAATCCACGGAGGCTTGAACTGCCGGAACCCTCTCCGAATGAGGGACTGACCGAGAGTGTTCCGGCGATCAGAGCAATGCCAGGAATTCTTGCCCAGTTTCGACCCATCTTCATCACTCCTCTCGTTCATCCGGGCGGGGAAGTATACCAATAG
>CAYWXT010000335.1:0-4527 GCA_964462125.1 uncultured Pirellulaceae bacterium
TGATCGGATGCGGCGTCGGACTGTTGCTCGGCGTGGTCGGTGCGCTTCCGCCGGCGCTGAAAGCTTTGAAGGCAGAGGTCGCAACGAGTTTGAAGGCGGTATGACATTGTTCAATGAGGTGGGCCCGCGGCTAGCGCCGCCGGCTCAGCCGTGATGCGAACGTTTGGACTGGTTGAATTTTTCTATTTGGGAGAATTGAAATGAAGATGACTTTGACGTTGGTTGGATTGTGTCTGATCGTTGCGGGATGTCGTCAATCGCCCGTGGCTTCCGGACCCGATGAAAGTGAAAACGCGTCGTCTGTGCCGAGCTCACAGTACGTCGCTGACAGCGAACCGGACGGGGCAATCCCGGTCGGTGAAGCTCGAGAGTCCGTTGGGGATGCTGAATCGGTCACGCTGGTCGGGCGGATCGGTGGCTCCAGCGAGCCGTTCATCGATGGATTGGCCGCGTTTACGATTGTTGATGCCAAAGTGCCGCATTGTGCTCCCGATGAAGGTTGCCCCACGCCGTGGGACTACTGTTGCCAGACCGCTGCGGTCAAGGAGAACATTGCGACCGTCAAGCTCGTTGACGAAGGGGGCAAGCCGGTTGCCTCCGACGCACGCGAGCTGTTGAACGTGGAAGAGCTCGCAACCGTTGTCGTGCGTGGGGAAGCCAATCGGGACGATCAAGGCAACCTGACGCTTGCGGCCAGCGACGTTTTCGTTCGATCGGGTGAGTGAGCGATGACGAAGGCGCCAGTTGATCTCAGCCAGCTTGCTCTGGACCGCTCGCCTCCGGAGGCGAGCGCGAAGCAACCGCGGCCGCGCCGGTGGTGGTCGCGGTATGTCGTGCCGAGCATGATTCTGGTCGGGTTCATGGTTTTGCTCGGTGCGGCAGCTGGCCGGCGGTTGGCGTCGGTGCAATCGGTGACCGTCGTGCCGGTCATGGTCAAACGTGCCGCCGTCCAGCAGGCCGGCACGCCCCGGTTTCAGGCGGCCGGTTGGATCGAGCCGCGGCCGACCGCGGTCCGCGTTCCGGCACTGGCGCCTGGCGTGATCGAGGAATTGATGGTCGTGGAGGGGCAGCCGGTCAGCAAGGACGAACCGATTGCTCGGTTGATTTCGATCGACGCAGAGCTTGCGGTGGAACAAGCCGAAGCAGCGTTGGCGACTCGCGAGGGCGAGTTGAAACGGGCGCAGGCGGAACGGGATGCGGCGCAGATGCGTTTGGATCATCCCATTCACTTGCGAGTGCAGCTCGCCGACGCCGAAAGCAAGCTCGCCAAGACAAAAACCGAACTTGCGAAGCTGCCGTTTCTGATTGACGCTGGCGAAGCGAACGTCACGTATACGCAGCGCAGTGTGCAAGGCAAGCGAGCGGCCGAGTCCGCGATCGCGGGGCGAATCGTCCAGCAAGCTGAGAGCGAGCACGCGGCGGCAGTCGCGAATGTGCAGGAGCTGCGCCAACGCGAACCGAATTTAAAGAACGAGCTCGATGCGCTGCAAAGCAAGGTCGACGCGTTGCAACAGCAGATGGATCTGTTGATCGAGGAAAGGCGGCAACTGCAGGAAGCCGAAGCGAAGGTGCAGTCGGCGTTGGCCCTTCGTGACGAGGCCCGACTGCAATTGCGTCAAAGAAAACTCGCGATGCGCAGGAACGTGATCCGTTCCCCCTTGGACGGGCGCGTCTTGCGGCTGGTCGCGGCGCCCGGAACGCGCGTGATGGGTATGGACTCCAATGCCGGTCAGGACTCCAGCACCGTGGTCGAGATGTATGATCCGCAGCGTCTGCAGGTGCGGGCCGATGTGCGGTTGGAAGATGTGCCGTTGGTCATTCGCGGCCAGCCGGTGGAGATCGAAACGGCATCGGCCGAGGGTGTGATTCAGGGCCGTGTATTGCAGACGACCAGCTCGGCCAACATTCAAAAGAACACGCTTGAAGTCAAAGTTGAGATCATCGATCCGCCGCCGTCGGTCAGTCCTGACATGCTCGTCACCGCAACCTTCATGGAACCGCAACCGACGGAGGATTCGCCAGAGGCCACGGAGAGGTCGCGGATTTTCGTGCCCAGCCAGCTGATTCAGTCAGGCAGTTCCGGGGATTTCGTATGGGTCGTCGATTCGGACGATCTTGCTCAACAACGACCGGTGGAAGTGAGTCGGTCGAGGGGCGATGGTCTGGTCGAGGTTCAGAAGGGTTTGAACGTGACCAGCAAGCTGATCGTCAGCGGGACCGAAGGACTGGTTTCCGGAAGTCCGGTTGCGGTGACCGGCGAGGATCAAACGCTGGGGATCTAGGCAACGTGTCCGAACATTGGAAAGAATGAGGGGGAACTCGATGTCGTTAGTGGAACTTCGTGATGTCACCAAACGTTTTCGCAAGGGTGATGAGACCATTACACCGCTGGAAGGTGTCGATTTGGACATCGAAGCGGGTGAATACGTCTCGTTGATGGGTCCGAGCGGAACCGGCAAGAGCACGCTCTTGAATTTGGTCAGCGGCATCGACCGACCGGACTCCGGCTCCATCTTCGTCGATGGAACGGAGGTGACGAGTTTGTCGCGCGGAAAGCTTGCCGATTGGCGGGCGGCGAATCTTGGCTATATCTTTCAGACGCACAACTTGATCCCGGTACTCACGGCGTATGAGAACGTCGAGCTTCCGACATTATTGCTGAAGCTTTCCTCCGCGGAGCGTCGTCAGCGCGTCGAATTAGCGCTCGAAGCGGTGGGGTTGTCCGACCGGGCCGATCACTATCCACGTCAACTGTCGGGCGGTCAGGAGCAACGCGTCGGCATCGCGCGGGCCATCGTCGCCCACCCAAAAGTTGTCGTCGCGGACGAACCGACCGGTAGCCTGGACACCGAGACAAGCGAGCAGGTGCAGATACTGTTGCAGCGATTGAATCACGAGCTGGAGATCACGATGTTGATGGTCACACACGACCGCGAGGTGGCCGGGATCGCATCACGACAGCTGATACTGGATCGGGGGAAGTTTTTGGAGTCGGAATCAGAAATCGGGCCGTCGATCACTGCGTTGTAGCGGAATTCGGAGGGACTTCCAGATGGGCCAAAGGTCGCTGTGACTTCGGCACGTAGCACGGGCTGCCGGCCTGTAGACAACATCACAAACGCTCAGACGTCTCTGTGACTTCTGCTGCGAAGATGAAGGACGACTTGTAGGTATTTTCAATGTTCAAGTACGTGTTGAAAACGCTTTGGCGCCACCGCACCCGCACGTTGCTGACGGTGAGTGGGGCGGCGGTCGCGATGTTCACGTTCTGTTTCGTCGGATCCGTGCAGCAAGGCTTGCAACGTTTGACGACGGGACCGGACGCGGACCGCAGCTTGATCGTCTTTCAAGAGAATCGCTTCTGTCCCACCAGCAGTCGACTTCCGGAGGACTATGCGCGAAAGATTGGAGAACTTCCTGGCGTCCGCGACGTGATGCCGATTCAGGTGTGGACGAACAACTGCCGCGCGAGCCTGGATATCGTTGTGTTCAATGGTGCGGATCCCGAGCAGATTCAGACGAGCCGTCCCCTTAATTTGACCAGCGGCAGTTGGGATCAGTTCGCGTCCCAGCGAGATTCCGCGGTTGTCGGTCGCAAGGTGGCCCGGCGACGGGGGATTCAATTGGGGGATCAATTTTCCATTGGGGAAATTTCGGTCAACGTTGCGGGCATCTTTCAGTCAACGGTGCCGTCGGAGGAGAACTTGATCTACACGGGCCTGGAGTTTTTACAGTACACCCACGGCGTCGATGCGGCCGGACTGGTGACCCAGCATGAAGTGTTGCTCCGCGACGACGCGGATCCAGATCGTGTGGCCACGGAGATCGATTCAATGCTTCGATCCGGGACGGTGGCGACGAAAACACGGCGCAAGGGCGCGTTCCAAGCCAGTACGCTGTCGGACCTGATCGACTTGATCGGCTTCGCCCACTGGCTTGGTTATGCGTGCGTTGGGCTGGTGTTGTCCTTGGTGGCAACGACCACGGTGATGAGTGTTCAGGATCGCATCCAGGAGTACGCGGTGTTGCATACGATTGGCGTGCGACCGTTGCGCGCGATGCGATTGGTGCTTAGCGAAAGCACGATTCTGTGTCTGGTGGGCGGGACCGTTGGTACGGCGTTGGCACTCACCGTCTTGGCACTCGGCGGTTTTGCGATCGGTGCCGAAGGCGCCGCGATCGCGTTCCAGCCCTCGTTGGGGCTGGCGATTTCAGGAATGATTGTCTCCTTGATCGTCGGTGTCGCCGCGGGGCTGGCCCCGGCAATCCAAGCGGCGAGGCTGTCGATCGTCGATGCGTTGAACGAAGTTTAGGATCGTGCGGGAAATAATTGTCCGGCACCATTTGCGACGGCCTCGCCCTCGACGTCTACATGAGTCGGGTTCACATTATCGGCTGGCGAGGATTGAGCCGTTCGCTCATCTGATGGCGCTGCAGGATAACGCGGACCAGGTCAAGGGTAACCCATCGGCCTGGCTTCCCTGGAACGATCCTGGCGGATCAAGCTCGACCTAGCCGGCTCGGCCG
>CAYWXT010000336.1:0-4503 GCA_964462125.1 uncultured Pirellulaceae bacterium
GGTGTTGGGCAACTTGGCGTGGATCGCTTCGATGCGGCCCATGTCCAAGACTTCACCGGTCGGTTTTTGGGTGAATTTGTAAGCCCCGTGGCTGGTGCCGATCGCCACGGCGAGCGCGTCGACGCCGGTCTCCTCGACAAAGCGGGACGCCTCGTCGGGATCGGTCAACAACTGGTCGCGAGTCAACTCCCCGACCGCTCCGTGGCCATCTTCCTGTTCGCCGCCACCCTGCTCCAGCGACCCCAAGCAGCCGAGTTCCCCTTCAACGCTGACCCCGCGTGCATGGGCGACCTTCACCACTTCTGCGGTGACGCGGACGTTGTAGTCGTAGTCGGCCGGTGTCTTGCCGTCTTCCAACAGCGAACCGTCCATCATCACGCTGGTGAAGCCATTCTCGATCGCTGACAGACAGGTCTCCGGGCTGTTCCCGTGATCCTGGTGCATGACCACGGGGATGTGCGGATAGAGCTCGGTCGCGGCGAGCATCAGATGACGGAGGTAGATGTCCTGTGAGTACTTGCGCGCTCCCCGGGAGGCTTGAACGATCACCGGGGAGTCGGTTTCATCCGCCGCCTCCATGATCGACTGGATCTGCTCCATGTTGTTGACGTTGAAAGCGGCAACGCCGTAGTCGTGTTCGGCGGCGTGATCGAGTACCACGCGGAGGGGAACCAATGCCATGATGAAATCCTGGGGAGATGTGCGTGAGGGCTAACAGATTTTTTTTGGTTTCACCGATTATCCGTTCCCTCCCCTCCATCGCAAGGGCCAATGCCGACCACGTCCGCTGCTGCCCTCTCCCCCCGGCGTTGCGGGAGAGAGTGTCGGGGGGTGAGGGGTTTCGGGAAGGCCTTCCGGTTACGGCGTTTCCGACTCCGTTGTGACGTTTCCACCGGGCGTTTCGGCACCGGTGGTGGTGTTGGAACCTGGAGTTTCGGCACCGGTGGTGATGTTGGACCCCGGGGTTTCTGCGCCGGTGGTGGTGTTGGAATCGGCCGGCTCGCTCGGCTCAGTCGGCTCGGCTGGCTCAGTCGAGGTGTCGATCGAGGTGTCGATCGACGTGTCGACGTCATCGGCCGGCGGTTGGCAACCAACGGCCACGCCCAACATCGCGGTGCAGGCAAGTGTTCCCAAAACGGATCGGATCGATTTCATCTGTGCTTTCGCTCTCTCGAGAATGACCAAACGATGGAATTATCAAACGATGGGTGTGCTTGAAGTCACCAGGACGAATCAAGCAAACGTTGCTGTTTTTCGGTCCGCCGTTCGCTGGCGGCCCAGTTTGATTATGGTGGGCCCCCGTGAAGTGTCAAAGCGGGACGACTGAGATAATCGCTATTTGTGGCCGTGAACAATGCTTGCCCCCGAACAATCCCGTCTCCGATTGGTGATCGCTTCCCACCGCTCCGATGATGGGTCGTAGTCCGCTTGGTCGTTCAAGCGGGGCGTGGATACGTCGCTTCGGATCTTCGGTTTCCCCATCTTCGGTGTTGTGATGAAGACCCCACCTTTGGCTGCGTTGGCGGCGGTCAGCTTGGCTTTGATCGTGGTTTCCAGTCCGGTTTCTGCCCAGACCGCGGGGCGCTCCGATGCCGACGACGAGGCCCGTCCGGTCCTCTCGCGGTCATCGTCCGGGAGCGAATCGCAGGCGTTTCCCTCGGCGGCTGAGCTGCGTCAGGCCCGGGCCTTGTACCGCTCCCGGCAGCGTTTGGAGCGGATCGAGCGGAACGCTTGGCTGGGCCACGATCCGCTGCGACCGACCGTGAGTGCCGTCCCCATGATGACCAGCCGCTACGGGGCCCGGCGGGTGATTTACGTCCCGATGTTTCCGGCCCCGGGGCGCTGGTGAGCTGAGATTCGCTCCGGAGACTGGTCCGCTGCCCCCGCGGTGGATCTTTCTGTTTCTTTCTCCTCCCAGCTTTTCGCGTGGAAGGGTTGGGAAGCGGGGGGTGCGGAGAGGCGCTGACATTTCGGCGGTGGGATCCTGGATCGGGTTCAAGTGGTCCCCGCTCCCGATCCGATACAGGCTGACGGGGGTGGGGACGTCGCGCGGCAACCGATGCGCTGGCCGCTGCCGTGAAGTATTGTGCAACGATTTCGAACGTGGTTCTCGCCGGAGCAATCCTCCTGCTGGGCGGGTGCGCGCTTTTCCCCGAGACTCGCCTGCGCGATACGCTTCACAACCCCTTTCCGCAGCTGAGCCGGGTCGCGGTGCTGCCGTTTTTCAATCAAAGCAGCGAGCCGACGGTCGACGCCGACCAGGTCGCCGAGAGCTACTACGCCGCGTTGCAGGCGATCCCTGGCTTTGAAGTCTTGCCGGTGGGGGTGACCAAGCGGCAGTGGATGGGCTATGTGATGCAGCATGGCGAGCCGCGGACGGGAGCGGACTTTCAGCAGCTTGCCCAGTTTCTCAATGTCGACGCCGTGGTGGTTGGCTCGGTGACCGACTTCGACGCCTACTATCCGCCCCGATTCGGGCTGGCCGTCAACTGGTATGCAGCCAACCCGGGATTCCATCCAATTCCTGCTGGCTATGGGCTGCCGTGGGGGACCGACGCGGAAGACAAGGTTCCTCGGCGCATCGTTCGGCAGGCCGAGTTTGAATTGGCGCGTAGCCAACTCCGCACGCAAACTCCAGTCGTCCCCGACCCGTCGGCGGCCCCCACCTCGGCGAATTTGGCCCTGGAGGCGATCCAGCGGACCTCCGCCGAAGGGCTGCCGGATGACGGCGGCGGGGAGGAGGCGCTACCGCTGCCAGCACCCGACGACGGGGCCGCGTCCGCGGAGGGCGGCGCCGCGCCGCCTGGCAGCAGCGGCAACGCGGACGCTCGCCGAATCGCTCATCGGGATACTTCGATTGGACCGGCGGCACTTCCGGCGGATTGGCCCGACCCGACCGATCTGATCCCCGACCCGCCTTCCCCCCAGCGTCCGATCGGGCAAGTCAGTTACGAGCCGATATTGTCCCATACCCGACTTTACCGGGGAGACGATGCTTACGTGACAGGGCGGCTGGCCGATTACGTTGAAACGGGCGATGACGCTCGGCCCTCCGGTTGGCAGGGGTATCTCAGTCGTAGCGATGATTTCGTCCGTTTCTGTTGTCACCTGCACGTCTCGGAAATGCTCGAGTCTCGGGGCGGTCGGGACGAAAGCGACCTCATCCTGAAGTGGTCACTGAGCCGATACTGATGGCCAGACGTCGGGAGTGACTGACATCAGCATCGCGCAAGCAAAACGGATGGCCGCGGGCATGGATAGGGAATACAACGTATTGGCCCTCGTCAAAGGTGAAGAACGATTCATCTTCCTGTTCGATGACGCCAACCGCGATGAGACGCTGCGCCAATTGGCCCGCTTCGCGGCCGACCCGGAACTCGACTTTTCCTGGTACGACGCCGCGATGCTCAGCCGCAAGATCCGCGACGCAGTCCCGATCGACGATGAGCTGGCCGCCAGCGAGGAGTTCGACAGCCTGTCGTTCGACGATTTCCGCTAGGGCCACGCCAAGCCGGGGAGGGTCCGTGCCGAATACCGGCCGCTTTTTAGCGACCGGAGGGGTTTGGAGTCGCGGTGCGACGCAAGCCGCCCGGCGTTTTGTGGGAAATTGCAGGTTCGAGGCCGGACGGCCTTGCGCCGTTCAGACAGAGTCGAGGGACCATGCGCACGGCCGTCACCCGCTTTCTGCAGTACCTGGCGACCGAGCGGAATGCGTCGGACCTGACGATCAAGGCGTATCGGGAAGACCTGTTCGGTCTGCTCGAATGGTTGGAGGCCACTCAGGGAAGCATCCCCGATCCCGGCGCCCTCTCCCCGCAGGATCTCCGCGGCTACCAGGCGGCGTTGCAGCAGGCGGGATACGCGCGGACAACGATTTCCCGCAAGCTGGCCTCGCTCCGCAGCTTTTATCGCTTCGCGATGCGAAACCGGTTGGCGAAAAACAATCCTGCCAAACCGCTGCGGAATCCACGCCGCCAACGGAAACTGCCGCATGTCCTGACCACCGCTGAAATCGGACGGCTACTGGAGGCGCCCCCGGCCGACACCGCCGCGGGCCTGCGCGATCGGGCGATCCTGGAAACGATCTACTCCGCCGGCCTCCGCGTCAGCGAACTGGTCGCGCTTCGCGACCGCGACGTCGATCCGGAACAACAGATCCTGCGGGTGCGGGGCAAGGGCCGCAAGGAACGGATCAGCCCGCTCGGTTCGTTCGCGCTGCGGGCGATCGATCGCTATGCCCGCGCTCGTCTCCGCGATCCGAAAACAGAAGCCCTCGCCGGCGACGCCCCAGTCTTCGTCAATCGTTTCGGTCGAATCCTGACCACTCGCAGCGTCGGTCGGATGTTGGAAAAATATATCGCCGCCGCGGAACTCGATTCACGGACCAGCCCCCATACGCTGCGGCACAGCTTCGCCACCCACTTGCTCGATCGCGGCGCCGACATCCGCAGCGTCCAAGAGTTGCTCGGCCACAAGAGCTTGGCAACGACCCAGATCTACACC
>CAYWXT010000337.1:0-4470 GCA_964462125.1 uncultured Pirellulaceae bacterium
CGTCACGCGTTCTCCGCGGCGCCGATCTGCGACGCCCTTCGGGGTCGGCGGCGCGCGGGGCGCGACACATTCCGGCGGTGCGCTGCGCGACGGCCGGCTACCATCTTGCAACCCCTTCGGGGTAAAAAACCCAGGCCCCGGCTACCATCTTGCAACCCCTTCGGGGTAAAAATCCAGGGCCCCGGCTACCATCTTGAAACCCCTTCGGGGTAATAACCCAGGGTGCCGCCTATGGGCTGCCACCCACGGAACACCTCGTTAGCTGGTGTGGTACAACGAGCCCTGAACCGCCTGGTCCGCGTCTAGCGCCGTCGGCTCCGTATTTTCTGACAGAGGCTAACACCCGCCGCGTTCCCCCTTTTCCCCCCAGGTCGTCATGCGTTGTCTCGTTCCAAGCTTGATCTTCCTAGCAATGGTCCTCGTTCCGCTTGCCGGTCTGATTCACGACTGCCGAGCGGACGAACCGCTGGAACTGCAGCGGATGAAGTACAACCACCCTGACTTGGTGGTCGATCTGGGAGTCGGGCTATGGGGCTGGCCGCTGCCGATGGACTACGACGGTGACGGCGACCTCGATCTGCTCGTCTCCTGCAGCGACGTCCCCTACAACGGCGTTTACTTGTTCGAAAACCCGGGATCGTCCAGTGCGCCCGGGACCGATCCCAAGATGCCGGTTTTCAAACCGGCGGTGAAGTTGGGTCCGGGGCTCACGAACGTGACCGTCTCGCACGTCGAGGGCACCCCGCGAGTGCTGGTCCCCGGCGCCGAGTTGCCGGGGATTCTTTCAGGCGACTTCAAGAGCAAACGCGAGGTCTATCCTGACACCGTGCTCGCCGATACCGACGGCCGCATTCGGGCGAACCAGTGGAGCTATGTCGACCTCGACGGCGACGGGCGGTTGGACATCGTCGTGGGACATGGTCTGTGGGCCGATTACGGCTGGGACGATGCCTTTGACGCCGACGGCAATTGGACTCGCGGCCCGCTCCGCGGCCATGTGTATTGGCTGCGAAACGTCGGAACCAATGCCGCGCCGGAGTACGCAGAATCGGAGCAGTTGACCGCGGGCGGCGAACCGATCGATGTGTATGGGATGCCGAGCCCCAACGTCGCTGACTTCGACGGCGACGGCGATCTGGACCTGCTCTGCGGCAGCTTCATCGACGGCTTCACCTACTTTCAGAACATCGGCACGAAGGCCCAACCGCGGTACGCCCAGGGTGTCGAGCTGATGCGGGAGGGAGATCCACTGACGATGCCGCTGTGCATGATCGTCGTCTCGGCCATCGACTGGGACGGCGACGGCGACATCGATCTGATCGTCGGCCAGGAAGACGGCCGCGTGGCGCTGGTCGAGCACACCGGCGTGATCCGCGGGGGTGTGCCGGTCTTTGCCCAGCCCCGGTTCTTCCAGCAGCAGGCCGACGAGGTCAAGTTCGGAGCTTTGGTCACTCCGGTCAGCTTTGACTGGGACGGCGACGGCGATGAAGACCTGATCTGTGGCAACACGGCGGGCGAAATCGGCTGGATCGAAAACCTCGATGGAGGCAACCCGCCGAAATGGGCCGCACCGAAGTTGCTCGAAGCCGATGGTGAGGTGATTCGGATCATGGCCGGCGAAAACGGGTCGATTCAAGGACCCGCCGAAGCGAAGTGGGGTTACACGACGATCGACGTCGCCGATTGGGATCATGACGGCCTGCACGACATCATTGTCAATTCGATCTGGGGCAAAGTCGTCTGGTACCGCAATAACGGCACGCGCACCGAGCCAAAACTGGCGGCGGCCGAGCCGATTCGCGTCCAGTGGGATGGCCAGCCGCCCAAGCCCGCTTGGAATTGGTGGGATCCAGAGAAGGACGAGTTGGTCACCCAGTGGCGGACGACCCCCAATGTGGTCGACTGGGACGGCGATGAACTGCACGATCTGGTGATGCTCGACCACGACGGCTATCTGGCGTGGTTCCGCCGCCAACGGGTCGATGGCCAGCTGCGACTGCGGCCGGGAAAGCGAATCTTTCACGGCGGGAGCTTCGATCAACGTCAAGCCGCGCAGTCGGAACCGGAGGAACTGCTGCGGCTGAACACCGGCCAAGCGGGTCGAAGTGGGCGTCGCAAGCTCGACATCGTGGACTGGGACGGGGACGGCCGGCGCGATCTGCTGGTCAATTCGGTCAACGTCCATCTGCTACGTCAAATCGAGACGCCGGAGGACAAGGTCGCGTTTCAAGACGAAGGACCACTGAGCGACCGCCGGTTGGCGGGGCACACGACCAGCCCGACCACCGTCGATTGGACCGGTGATGGTCAACGGACGTTGTTGGTCGGTGCGGAAGATGGTTACTTCTACCACCCGCCGGTCGAGAAGGACCGGGGTTCAAGACGGTCGACGCGGAAGCCATGATGCGGCTCAGCGACGTATGATTTGCATTCTCCGCTCCCTGGTTGATTCCACCGCATGTCCGACGCTCTGCAGTTGCGCGAGGTTACTTGTCCGCTGTGCGGCGCAGATCGCTATAAGGCGCATCTGCATTCCGAGGATCTGGAACACCCCACGGGGAGTGATTTTCGGTTAGTCCGGTGCCTCGGTTGCGGACATGTTTACCTCAGCCCGGCACCCACCCCGGATACCTTGTCGCTCTGCTATCCCGCCGGTTACGGCCCGCATCGCGCGCCGGACGCGCCGGCGCAGCGGGAATCGACCGAGGCTGCTGCCGGCACCCCAGAGGACTCCCAACCATGGTACTTGAGCCCGCTGGTACGGGGCGTTCCGGGACTGCGGCGACTGTACTACTGGCTGATGGACAACCGCAGTCAGGTATTGCCCCCGGTCGACCCGGAGGGGCGCGATGCGTTGGAGTTGGGTTGTGCCACCGGGCGTTTCTTGGCGGTGCTGCGTGAGTGTGGCTGGAACGTGACCGGCGTCGATCTCGTCCAAAGCCCGGTCGATGCTGCTCGCGCTCGCGGGTTCAACGTACATCTCGGCAACCTGCAATCCGCGAGGTTCGATTCTGAACAATTCGATGACGTTTTTGCGTGGATGGTGATCGAGCATTTGCCCGACCCGGTGCAGACGATCGGAGAGATCTTTCGGATCCAGCGACCGGGGGGCTGGTTTTGTTTCAGCATTCCGAATTTTGCCAGCCCGGAGCGTTGGCTGTTCGGCAAACATTGGAAAGGATACGATCTGCCGCGGCATCTGCAGCATTTCACTCCGGCCCGCATCCGACGGCTTCTGGAGGCGACCGGATACCAAGACATCCGGGTGATTCATCAAGCAGACTCGTTGTATTGGATCGGCAGTCTCGCCTCGTGGCTGCTGCAGGGAAGAACCCAGCGCCCATCGACGGCCCTACGGCGCCGCTGTGGTCAATGCCTGTGGCGTTGGTATGTCGACACCCCGCCGCTGGGTGTTCAGTTGATGATTGCCCCGGCGGCCAAATTCGAGGCGTGCCTTCGCCTCAGCGGCAGGTTGACGATCCTGGCGCGAAAGCCGCGTGAAGCATGACACCGTTATTGCAACGTTTGCTGAAAGCCTTGCAGGTCGACCGGCCGCTGGCATTCGCCTTGGCGGCACGCGTTTGGCAATCCGTCTCTGGGCCAATCACGATCGCCTTCCTGATCGGTTCGCTCACGCTGTCAGAACAGGGTGCGTATTATGCTTGCGTCAACATCGTTGGCATTCACGCCTTTTTCGAACTCGGTCTGTTGAATGTTTTGATCAGCCACGCCGGCCACGAAGCAGCCGCGTTGAGGTCTCGCGAGAACGCCAGCGAGGGCGTCGGGGACAGGGAGGCAGTGTTGCGAATGGGGGAGCTGATTCGGGCTTCATCGCGATGGTTTGGTTCCGCGAGCCTGCTGTTCATCGTGCTCGCCTATCTCGTCGGCTGGTTCTCCCTCAGCAACACATCTGCCGGCGTTGCCTGGCAGTGGCCGTTTGTCTGTTTGGTGCCGCTGGTCGCGATCACGTTTTATCTCTCACCCTCGCTGGCGATTCTCGAAGGAGCGGGGTATCGGGAAAGGGTCTACCGCTTTCGGTTGGAGGTCGCCTGTTTGGGAAGCTTGGTCGTTTGGGCTTCGCTGGCGGCGGGGATGAAGCTTTGGGCACTGGTGTTGCCGATGGCGCTGCACGCCGGCTGGGGCGTTTATTTGGTATTCGTCCGTCAACGCCCCTTTTTCTCCCAGTTTCAAAACCTGTCGCAGCAGCCGAGCGGCTTTTCCTGGGCTCGCAACGTGTTGCCGATGCAGTGGCGAATGGCGGCGGCAAGCCTCGCTGCCCACCTCGCCACGCAATACTTCACCCTGATCGTGTTGACGTTTCACTCGGACGAGCAGGCGGCTCCTTTGGGGATGACGTTGAGCATAACCACGGCGATCCAGATGCTGGCGATGGCGTGGATGCAGACGAAGTTTTCGCTCGTCACCGCACACCATGGCGCCGGTGATCGGGAATCCGCAGGGACGCTGTGG
>CAYWXT010000338.1:0-4457 GCA_964462125.1 uncultured Pirellulaceae bacterium
GTTCCTTACCCGACCGAGAAGGATTCTGCGACACTAATTGACTGAGCGTTGCTAAGTGAGACTAGCTCACCGGAGAGAGAATTCCAGTTCCTTTAGAGGCAAGACACAGTCGCCGCGAACTCCAAAAAGGCGAGCCGGCGGAATCGATCATCAGCCGTACATCCAAACCCGCCGAGGCACGCTCGACCAAGGCTTCGACGAAGCGATTTCCAATTTCGTCGTCTGCAAGGATGTAGCTCTCCAGGCGAATCCCCTTTCGGGCGCGGGAAATGGCCTCGAGCATTGTGTCGTAGAGTTCGTCTCCCTCGGTGAACAAGCGAAACTCGCCGTGTCCACGAGGGATCTGAGGCATGCACGAAATCGGGTCCCGCCTCAAGATTGGATCTGGTTGCTTCATCAGGTAGCACGGGCCCGAAAAGTTGCGCTCATTCCATCAAATCCGTCGCCGCGATCGACTTCGCTTCGGATCGGCCCAGCCGAGATCAGGACGACCGAAATCGGGGCGAGGACCCTCATTCATTCAGCTGACGAGGTCGGCTGCTGCGGATGGCAAGGGCAAGTGTACTCATCGGAAAGGTATCTAACGTGGCCCAAGCATCGAAGCTCCTGCCGGTCACTCCCGCGATTTCGCGATAGCAGAGTCCCTTCGTCACGCTGCTGGAACGGTTCACATGCGACCCGACAAACGCGAAACTTCTTTCGCGATCGCCTTTTCTTCCTGAGCCTGCAATACGACAACTCGCCCGCTCGATGGGTCGCCGGTGATGTCGCCGTCGCCACCGACTCGACGGTTTCGTTCTTGGTACAGTTGCAAGCCCAGGCATTGCAGGCCGTCGCAGATTTGCCCACGGATCGCATCGGAATTCTCGCCGATCCCGCCCGTGAAGACCAAGCCGTCGATTCCGCCGAGGGTCACCGCAAGGGCCCCGATTGCGGCTCGCGCCCGGTCGACAAACATCTCCACCGCCAACTGGGCCCGGCCGTTGCCTTCGGCCGCAGCCCGCTGGACCTGACGCACGTCGGCGGAGACGCCTGAGACACCGGCGAGGCCGGAGCGGTGGTTGAGAGCTTCTTCGAGCCGGCCTGGATCAATGCATTGCGCGGTCATCAGGTGGATCAAAATTCCTGGGTCGATCGAGCCGCTCCGGGTTCCCATCATCAAGCCTTCCAACGGGGTGAAGCCCATCGTTGTCGCGACGGGGCTTCCACCGCGAATGGCCGACGCCGAGCATCCGCTGCCCAAATGGCACGTCACCAGCCGCAAGGAGTCCCGTTGATCCGGCCCGAAAAACTCGGCGGCACGCGCGGCGGCGTCTTGGTGGCTGATCCCGTGAAACCCGAAACGCCGAACGCCTTTGGCGAGTTCTTTGCCGCCGGAATCGTCGAACAACGCGAACTTCAAACTGCTCGAACCGGCGTTGAAAACCAAAATGCTCATCACTTTGTCCGGTGTCTCGCCGTCACCCCGGCCAGGTCCAGTCGCGCACTTCCGGCAGATCGCAGCCATGAATCGCGATGTACTGCTGATGTTCGATCAACTTTTCCCGCATCCGCTGCTGAAGGTAGGCCGCCTTGGCTCCCAGCTTCGGGACGCGGTCGATCACGTCGATCACGAGATCGAACCGGTCCAAATCATTGAATACGACCATGTCGAACGGCGTCGTCGTGGTGCCTTCTTCCTTGTAGCCACGAACGTGCAGATTCTTGTGATTGGTGCGATTGTAGGTCAGCCGATGAATCAGCCAAGGATAACCATGAAAGGCGAAGATCAGCGGCTTGTCCGGAGTGAACATGATGTCGAATTCTTTGTCGGACAGCCCATGCGGATGCTCGCTGGCGGGCTGCAGCTTCATCAGATTCACAACGTTGACGACCCGGACCTTCAGCTCTGGAAGCTCCCGCCGCAAAATATCGACGGCGGCCAGCGTTTCGAGCGTGGGAACGTCACCGCAGCACACCATGACCACATCTGGTTCGCCGTCGCGGTCATTGCTCGCCCAGTCCCAAATGCTGATCCCTGCGGTGCAATGCTTGATGGCTTGATCCATCGTCAGCCATTGTGGCATCGGCTGTTTGCCGGCCACAATCACGTTGACATAATTACGGCTGCGCAGGGCATGGTCGGTGACCGAGAGCAAGCAGTTGGCGTCGGGCGGCAAATAGACACGGGTGATCTCGGCCTTCTTATTCACCACATGATCGATGAAACCGGGGTCCTGATGGCTGAACCCGTTATGGTCTTGTCGCCAGACGTGCGACGAGAGCAGGTAGTTGAGCGACGCGATTGGTCGCCGCCACGGAATATCATTGCAGACCTTCAGCCACTTGGCGTGCTGATTGAACATCGAGTCGATGATATGAATGAATGCCTCGTAGCAATTGAAGAATCCGTGCCGTCCGGTCAGCAGGTAGCCTTCGAGCCAGCCTTGGCATTGATGCTCCGAAAGCATTTCCATGACGCGGCCATCGGGCGAAACATGCTCATCGCTCGGTAAAATCTCACCGACAAACCCCCGGTCGGACGCATCGAAGACGTCGGCCCACCGGTTCGAAGCGTTTTCGTCGGGACTGAAGATGCGGAAGTTCTTGGCCTCCAGGTTCAGCTTCATCACATCGCGGATGAACTTGCCCTGCAGCCGGGTCGCTTCGGCGGTGACGTCGCCGGGCCGCGGAATATCGACGGCATAGTCTCGAAAATCAGGAAGCCGGAGTTCCCGCATCAAGTTTCCGCCGTTGGCGTGCGGATTCGACCCCATCCGCCGCTCACCTCGAGGCGCGAGCTCCGCCAGTTCGCTCCGCAGACGACCCTCGGCATCAAACAGCTCCTGCGGCCGGTAACTCTTCATCCACTGTTCGAGTAACCGCACGTGCTCGGGGTTGTCGTGCATCTGGCCCAGCGGAACCTGGTGGCTTCGCCAGGTGCCTTCGACTTGTCTTCCATCGATTTCCCGCGGACAGGTCCAACCCTTGGGAGTCCGGAGGACGATCGTGGGCCAACGCGGTCGACTGGCATCATGGTGTTGCCGAGCATGTTGGACCAGACGGTGGATCTCGTCGGAAACCTCGTCCAAGGTCGCCGCCATCAACTGATGCATCTCGTGAGGGTCGTCCCCTTCGACGTAGTACGGCGTGTAGCCGTAGCCGCGCAACAGCTGGTCGAGTTCCTCGCGGCTGATTCGGGCCAGCACCGTAAGGCCGGCAATTTTGTAGCCATTCAGGTGCAAAATCGGCAGGACGACGCCGTCGCGGACCGGGTTGAGAAACTTGTTGGAGTGCCAGCTCGTCGCCAGCGGCCCGGTTTCCGCTTCGCCATCGCCGATGACGCACGCCACGATGAGGTTTGGGTTATCAAAAGCGGCGCCGAAAGCGTGCGACAACGAGTAACCGAGTTCGCCGCCTTCGTGGATGCTGCCGGGCGTCTCCGGAGCCGCGTGGCTGGGGATTCCGCCGGGAAAGCTGAACTGCTTGAACAGTCGTTTCATTCCGGCTTCATCCCGCGTCACGTTGGGATAGTGCTCGGTGTAGGTGCCTTCCAAGTAGGTGTTCGCCACCAGCGCCGGTCCACCGTGTCCCGGCCCGGTCACAAACAGCACGTTCAGATCACGTTGGCGAATGATACGGTTCAGATGAACGTAAAGGAAATTCAGTCCGGGGGTGGTCCCCCAGTGCCCCAGCAACCGCGGCTTAATGTGCTTCTTTTGCAGCGGCTCGGTCAGCAGCGGATTGTCGAACAGATAGATCTGGCCGACCGAGAGATAGTTCGCCGCTCGCCAGTAACCGTCGATCAAGCTGAGTTGCTCGTCGCTCAGCGGCTGCGACGTCGATGCCGGTTGTCGTTGCACGTTCATTCTCGACCGTGTCCGTGTCTTGTGGTCGGTTATCTGTTGCCGGTTCTCGATGACGAGCCAGTCAATGGCGCTGCCGACGACGCATACTGCAAATCAGAGGCCACCAAACCGAAGCCGCCGAGCGGGTTTACGACTCGCTGCCGACCAGTACCACGACCGAATGGGGCTGCACGAGGTAGTGTTCCGGTTCCACGCTGGCTTCCCAGCCATCCTCCAGGATGTCGTCCGGGCTGGCCATCGCGGTATCGATGGCGCGGTTCCAGACGCCATCGCGCCGCTCCGCCACCTCAAATCGCACGGGCTGGTCGCCGGTGTGGATCATCGCGTAGAGGTCGGTGTCTTCGACCGAACCTCCGTGCAGACAGAACGCCAGGGAGCGCGAGTGGTACGACCAATCGACCGGCCCGCGTGGTCCGTACCAGGCGATGTCCTCGCGCCAGAAACGTGACCGCGCGAGCGATGGATGCCGCTTGCGGAAAGCGATCATCAGCCGGAAAAAGCGGAACACGTCTCGGTGCGCATCCAGCCTCCACCAATCGGTTCTTCCGCGATTCTAGTGGCTCGTGAGCTGTCGTCCGCGAGGTTTTTTCAGGCATCGCTGCGATGTCC
>CAYWXT010000339.1:0-4454 GCA_964462125.1 uncultured Pirellulaceae bacterium
GATGTTGTCGATCGACAACACCTACAGCCTCCAGGAGCTGAAGGCCTACTTCAAGCGGGCGGAGAAGACCCTCGGGGGGGAGCCGATCGAGTGGGTGATGGAGTACAAGATCGACGGCGTCGCCGGATCGGTCCGCTACGAGGACGGGTATCTCACGCTGGGGCTGACCCGCGGCAATGGCCAGGTCGGTGACGACATCACCCACAACATCCGGACGATCCGCGATTTACCGCTGAAGCTGACGTGCGCCTCACCACCCGCCGTGCTGGAGCTGCGCGGGGAGGTCTACATGACCAATCCCGACCTGGCTGATTTGAACGTCAAGCAAACGCGTCACGGAGCACCCCCCTTCAAGAACACCCGCAACGTGACCGCCGGCACGATCCGACTGCTCGATCCCTCGATCACCGCCGGCCGACGCCTCCGCTTCTTTTGCCACGGAGTCGGAGAGGCCCAAGGGCTGCAAGCCACCACGCATCTTGAATTCTTGGAAGAGGTCGAGCGGCTGGGGATCCCGCCGACGCCCGATGTCCAGCGATTTCAAAACGCGGACCAGGCGGTCGAAGCGGTCGAAACGCTTGAGGGCGAGATGCCCGACCTGCCGTTCGAAGTCGACGGCATCGTATTCAAAGTCAATCGCTTCGACCATCGCGCTCGTTTGGGCAGCACCAGCAAAAGCCCCCGCTGGTTGATCGCTTACAAATTCGAACGCTACGAGGCGACGACCTTGCTGAAGTCCATCGAGGTCCAAGTCGGAAAGACCGGGACCATCACCCCGGTCGCCCGTCTGGAACCGGTCAACATCGCCGACACCACGGTCTCTCGCGCCTCACTGCACAACGCCGACGAGATCGAACGGCTCGACGTTCGCGTCGGGGATGTCGTTGTCGTGGAAAAAGCGGGCAAAATCATCCCCAAGGTCGTGCGGGTGGAGAAACATCGCCGCGAGAAAGAACTGCCACCTTTCGTCTTTCCCGACAAATGCCCGGTTTGCCAAACCGAGGTTGTTCGCGATTCCGGAGGCGTCTATATCCGTTGCCCCAACCCGAACTGTCCCGCCAAACTTCGCCAGCGGCTGATCTATTTCGGCAGCCGCTCCGGGATGGACATCGACGGGTTGGGAGAGGAAATGGTCGACTTGCTGATTCAACGCGGTTTGGTCACCAGCTATGCCGACCTGTATCGGCTCACCGTCGATCAAGTCGCCGAGCTGACGTGGCTGAACCGGCGGAAAGGAAAAGAGGGCCAGATGGTCGAAGTGCAAGTCGGGCGAAAGAACGCACAGACGCTGATCCGCGGGATCGACAAGAGCCGCTCGCGGGGACTCGCCCGACTCCTGGCCTCCCTCTCGATTCGCCACGTCGGACCCAGCGTCGCCCGGCTGATCACCCGGCAGTACCCCACGCTTGATGAGCTTCAACAGGCGAGCGCGGAACAACTGGCCGAGATCCACGAAATCGGTGAGGCAATCGCGACCAGTTTGTACGAGTACCTGCACAGCGAAGAGGGCAAGCAGACATTGAAGGAACTCCGCCGCGAAGGTGTCGAGGTGAATGAACCGCGCGCGATGGAGAGCGGTCCCTCGAAGCGTCCCCTGGAAGGCCAAACGGTCGTTGTCACCGGATCGCTCGAGCACTATACCCGGGACGAGATCAAACAGCTGATCGCCGATTTGGGAGGGCGTGCCGCGAGCAGCGTCAGCGGCAACACCGATTTCGTCGTCGCCGGCGACAAGGCGGGAAGCAAGGTGGACAAAGCGGAACAGTTGGGGATCGAAATCATCAGTGAGGATGCGTTCCGCCGCCGGGTCCAAGGCGGCGGCTGAGCCGTTGATTTCCGGCAAAGTACATCCGGCTCGCCGAGCCGGATCGTGGAGATGCCTGGATCTATTTCGACGCCGTTTTGGAGCTGATTTCAATGACCACAACCAAAACAAACAGGCGTTTCACCGCGATCGTATGGGTGGTTGTTGCGGTTGTCGTCCTTTTGGGCGTGGCCGCAGTTCTCATCATTCCGTTACGCTCACGCGGGAACCGCAGCCGGTCCAACGGCGCAGCCACTTTTCCAAGATCAACAGGCTCCAGAGCCGGTAGCCGTGATTCTGCTCCCCCGATTCGTGCGATCGCACCATCGCGGCAACGGCGTCCCGGCGGAAAAAGGGGCGGCTGCAAGCGTCATCAGCAAGGAGCGTATCGTGGACCATCGGCTTCAGTTCGCGGCGGAACCAACCAGCGATCGGAAGCCCGAATCCCATCTTCGGCCTGGCATAAATCGACTCCGGAATCATGTTGCCGAAGGCATCGTGGAGGATTCGCTTGCCGCGACCGCCGCGGAACTTGTGATGGACCGGCAGCGAGGCGGCGAATTCGACCAGGCGATGATCGAGCAGCGGTTGACGCACCTCCAGCCCATGCGCCATCGATGCAATGTCGACCTTTGTCAACAGGTCACAGGGGAGATACGACAATACGTCACTGAGCGAGGCCCGTGTTATCAAGTCGCGTCCAACGCTCCGCTGCCAACAGCGATCTAGAAACTCAAACGGGTCCTCCCCAGGCAACTGAGCGAGAAAGCTGTCGGTGTAGAGCGCGGCCCGCAGCGATTCGGGAAAGATCTGCAGCCAGTTCAGGTAACGTCGGGCGGTCGGCTGGTCGAGTGCTTCCAAAAATCGTTTGGCCCGCCGCACGATCGAATGCCGCCGGTTGGAGTCGGGCAGACGCTGGACCAATCCCAGCCCTGGAAGACGGTGAACGGGGAACGCCTTTCGCAACCGATCACTGAGCCATAGCGCGCGGTAACGATCATAGCCGGCAAACAATTCATCGCCGCCATCACCCGACAGCGCCACCGTCACCTGCTTCCGCGTCCGTTCCGCCAGATACCAGGTGGGCACGGCGGAGGAGTCGCCGAAGGGCTCGTCGTAATGCCAAACCAACTTGTCGATGATCTCCACGCCACTCGGTTTCACCTCGAATCGTTCATGCCGTGTCCCCAAGTACTGGGATACCTCCGCCGCATAACCGGTTTCGTCAAAGTCGGCTTCGGGGAAGCCGATGCAAAAGGTGCGCACCGGCTGATCCGAGAGCGACTGGGCGACCGCGGTGATCAGGGACGAATCGACGCCGCCGGAAAGGAACGCACCGAGCGGCACGTCGCTCTGCAGCCTCAGCCGGACCGAGTCGGTCAGCAACTCGCGGAGTCGCTCGCAGGCTTCGCCCCGATCGATCGGCACCTCCACGCGAGGGTCGAAGTCCCAGTAGCGCTCGACCGTCACCCGGCCGTCTTGCAGAACCGCGAAGTGCCCCGGCGGAAGCTTCGCCACCCCTTTCCAAATGGTGCCGGGATGGGGGATGTATTGATAGGTCAAGAACTGGTCGACCGCGGCCGGTTCGATTTCGGTACAAACCCCGGGGACCGCGGCGAGGCATTTCAACTCGCTGCCGAACACCAAGCGGCCCGCGCCGGCGGCGTAGTACAAGGGCTTCTGCCCCAGCCGATCGCGAGCCAGGACCAGGCGATTCCGCCGGGCGTCCCAGATGGCGACCGCGAACATCCCGTTGAGTTGCGCGAAACAATCGGTCCCCAGATCCTCATACAGATGCAGGATCGACTCGCCGTCGCCATCGCTCGCGAACCGATGCCCGGCACCCTGGAGCCGGTGGCGGAGGGTCCGGTAGTTATAGATCTCCCCGTTGAACACCATCCGCACCTGGCCGTCCTCGCCCGCCATCGGCTGACGAGCACCCTCCAAATCGAGAATGCTCAAGCGGCGAAACCCGAGTGCCGCCCCGAGCGGCTTGCCGATTGCATCCCGGTGAGCGGGGTCAATCCAGCACTGGGAGTCGTCTGGCCCGCGATGGGCAATCGACTCGGTCATCCGCCCCAGCGTCTCCCGGTCGATCGACTTCCGGGCGTCCCACCAGACGGCTCCCGTGATCCCGCACATCGATATTCCTGTTGCCGGCCAAGGGAGAGAGAGTCAGTAAATCGACCGAATCGCGACGATCAGATCACGCATGCTCTGGTAGCGATCCCCCGGACGCTTCTGAAGGGCCTTGGTGACCACCTCGTCGGCGGCCCGCGGGATGTCCCGGCCACCGGCCCGACGGCTCGGCGGCACGACATCCATGTTCTTGATGTTGCGAAACGTCTCGTCGATGTTTGTCCCGCGGAACGGCTCCCGCAACGCGAGCATCTCGTACAAGACCACCCCGGCGCTGAAAATATCGGTCCGCTCGTCGATCCCCCGACTGCCGTCCACCTGCTCCGGCGACATGTACAACGGGGTCCCAGGTCGCTGGCCCCCTCCGGTCAGCGTTTGCAACTGATGCTCGTCCTGCTCGCGTTCCGCCTTCAGGGTACTGCGGCTGATCGGTTCGTTGTCGTCTGCATGCCCCCAGACCTTGGCCACGCCCCAGTCCAACAAGACGACCTCGCCAAAGTTTCCCACCCAG
>CAYWXT010000340.1:0-4434 GCA_964462125.1 uncultured Pirellulaceae bacterium
GATACGCCCGCCTCCGATACGCCCGCCTCCGATACGCCCGCCTCCGATACGCCCGCCTCCGATACGCCCGATTCCCCGAACGCCTGTTACCCGGAGGATCAGCCGTAGCTGTGAGCGATCGGATGAAACCGCCTCTCACGGTGAACTCGATGTCCTCCGTGGCAGCCTCTCAGCACGCGGTTGCCGCCGGGTCGGTCAGCGGGTCGCCGTCTCGGTCAGCGGGTCGCCGTCTCGGTCAGCGGGCCGCCGGGCCCGCATCGGCGATTTGCGGACTGGGGCTTGGAGGGGCGTTGATCACTTGGTCGATCCGTTGCTGGGGCGGGACGACGACGCCGCAGCTGACGACGAACTGGATCGCCTCGTCGACGGTCAGGTCGAGGTCGATCGCTTCGCTGCGACGAATCGTGACGGTGAAGCCGGTCATTGGCATCGGGCTGGTCGGCATCAGCACGCTCAACATCGGTTCCCCGGCCGCCTCGGAGATCTCACGCATGCTGTTGCCGGTAACGAAGCCGACCGACCAGAGTCCCTCTCGCGGATACTGGATCGCAACGACCCGATTGAATTCGATCTCGCGATCCTCGAACGCGAAATCGGTGATCTGTTTGACCGAACCATAGACCTTGTTGACGATTGGGATCGTCAAAATGGCCGAGTCGAAGGTCATGACGAGCCAGCGTCCGATGCCATTGGTGAAGAGTCGCCCGAGGAAATAGAGCGCTGTCAAAAAGACGACCAGGAACACCGGGACCACGAGATACCGCGGCATGTACTCCAGCTCGACGTAGCGGTGCCAGTAGGCGGAGGCGGTTGCCGGTTGGGTAGCGCTGATGCCGAAATAGCCCGCGTTCTCGTCGACCATCCGGACCACGGTTGCCGGCAGGAACCGGCGGCCGGTGGGATCGGGAGCGTACTCGACCCCCTCGTACAAGAACCCATCGATCAGCCGCCCCCCAACCGCGTTGGGCGTGGCGCCTTCAGGGACCCGGGAATAGGTCTCGCTGATCGACCAGACGACCGCGTGGCGGATCCCCGTCTCCACGGGGCGCAACACGTAACTCTCGATCGCGTTCCAGGCCCAGATCAGGACGACGATGGTCAGCAGTGGCGGCAGGACCACGCCGAGGCCGCGGAGGACCGCCCGGCGGGTGCCGCCGGCACGGACCGTTCGCGTCCCCACCGCCAATTCCTCAGTGTGGGGCGACTCCGGCGGATCGCTCGGCGGCGGATCTGGATCGGGCGTTGGGTTCGTGGGAGCCATGGGTCATGTGTGGCTGAAGAAGCCGGTTCGTTTTCCAAACAACGAGGCTCAGGGTTTTCAGAGAGAGCCCCTAGTGCTGGCGGAGGGCTCGCGCGACCACAGCCAAGCTGACGCGGCGTGCCCCGCCGGTCCGCAGTACCCGCGTTACCTCGTCGGCGGTCGCCCCTGTGGTCAAGACGTCGTCCACCAGCAACAGGTGCCGCCCTTTTATTCCATGCGACTTCGCGGAAGCATAGCCCCTTTTCAGCGCAAACGCGCCGCGGACGTTGCTCGCCCGGGTCCGATCGTCGAGCCAAGCCTGTTTGGCGATTCGGCGCGTCATCTTCAGCAGTGGCCGACAGGCGACGCCCAGCCGGATCGCCACCGCTTCGGCGACCGGCTCGATTCCCAATCCTCCCCGAACGAATTGACGGGAGAGGTGGGCGGGGACGAACGTCACCAACTCGGGAGGCTCCCCACTCTCGACGAGCCGCTCGACTCGGACCGCCAGACGGCGACCGATGGCCCGCGCCAGCGGCGAGCGGTGGGCATACTTGGCGGCGACCACGGCGCCGCAGACCGCATCCTGATATGCCCACAGCGGGGCGACGGCATCGAACTCGAACTGCAGTCCACTGCAGGGGGGACACGGCAGCCCCTCTCGCTCTGCGCTCGCCGTCCGAGGAAAGCCACAGCGGCGACAGGCACGCGCCATCGACGCCTCGCTGACGGTCAAGGCGGTCAGGCAGCGGGCGCAGAAATCGACCCCGTCGCCGACAGGAACCCCACACCAGCGACAGACCGGGGGCCAGAGTAGTTCCGTCAGCGATTCAACGCCAACCCGCACGGCCGACGCCGAATTCGCCAAGCGTCGCCCTCGGCCGAAAAAACTTTTCAATTTCGACATGTCCCCGTGAACCGCGATGGGGGGAAGCGTGTCTCTACGAGCGGGATCCCGGGGACCGGATGATTCCCTGGTCCCGCCGACACTTCCGGGATATTCTGTTCCTGGAGTGGGTGTGGGGCGCACCGGCGAGTCACACCTGTTGTTGAGTTACTTCTTTTACCCCGCCGCCGCACCGTTTGCATCGGTGCCGGGAGGTTTTCATGCGTTTCGTCCAGATGATCGCTGCCGTCGCTCGTCCCGTTGCCAACGTTCGGGTGCGTACGATTGATTGCGTCGATTCGTTTGTCAGCGAAATGCGCCTCCATCTTGACGCGGCGTTCACCCGTTTGTGTTGTGCGGTAGCGCCGCCGGAGCGGCTGGTGGTCCTGGCGTGGATGCCAGGCAGCAAACGCCGGACGAGCGACGGGTTGATGCTCTCGGCACCTGGGCTGGTCTCGGTGACCGTGGTCGGCTCTGCGACCGTGGTCGGCTCTGCGACCGTGGTCGGCTCTGCGACCGTGGTCGGCCCGGCGAGGGCGGTGACGGCGTAAGCCCAGTCCCCCGCTGACCACGCGGCGTTCATTCAGGGCCCAATTCCTGGTTTGCACGGTCGCTTGACGGTCTCGCAATCGAGCGTCGTCCGCGACGGTTCCTCGCCGTCAATGAGCCCTCTTCCTAGCTGTGGACCGGCCCGATGAAGCGGGGCTGCCGCTGGCAGGGATCGAGCCGAGGACACACCCGATGCCGACCCGGTTCCGGCCGCTCAATCCGCCCTCTGTCCGGCGTGATGGCCACCGCGATCGATCGTTACCCGATTCCCCTGGTCCGCTCGTGTTCCAACACGACCCCGGTTTTTTTGAAGAAGCCAACGACGATGACTAGCCAAACGCTTTCGCCTCCACCTGCCTCCCTCCACGACGCCACTTTGGCCGAGCTTGTCCGCGCCGCCCAAGCTGGCGACCGGGAGGCTTTTGGTGAGCTGTTCGCACGCTACCGTCCCGGGATCGTCAACCTTGCCCTGCGGCGGACGCACAACGCCGACGAGGCGGAGGAATTGACGCAGGACGTTTTCATCCAGGCGATGGGCAAGATCGACCAGTTGCGAGTTCCGGAAGCCTTTGGCGGCTGGCTCCGCCGGATCGTGCATCGGATGGCGATCAACCGCCGGATGCGAATCCGTGTGGCGACAGCCTGCGACCCGGAAACGTTAGAGGCGACCTGCTCGACACTCAGTTCACCCGCGCGCGCCGCGGAGGATCGCGAGCGGGCCGCAGCGGTCCGTGCTGGAATCGATCGACTCGGAGCGATCGACCGCGAGACGTTGTTGGCGTTCTATCTCCGAGGCCGGTCGCTGTTGGAGATGAGCGACGAATTTGACGCCCCGGTGGGGACGATCAAACGCCGCCTGCATGTCGCCCGGAAACGGTTGGCCAAGGAGGTGAATATGTTGCAGGCGGTCTAAGCACCTCTCGCCGCACCAGGACCGCATGCCTGAGGAAAAAGAGTCCTGACCCCTTTTTCGGCTTCCGGTCCCACGGCCAGAGCCGATTCGCTAGAATCGGGCGGCTTGGCCCGTCCGTCCCCCGTTTGCTCAGGAGCCGAACGTTGAAATCGCCCCTCAAGGTTGCCATGGTCGGACTCGGTTTCGGTGCTGAGTTCATTCCGATTTACCAACAGCATCCCGATGCAGAGGTCGCCGCGGTTTGCCGGCGGGATGAAGCGGCGCTGAACAAGGCGGCCGATGATTTTGGGGTCCAGCGGCGGTACACGCGGTATGAGGACGTCTTGGCCGATGCGGATCTCGACTTTGTTCACATCAACAGCCCCATCGACGATCACGCTTGGATGTCGCTCGCGGCGCTGCAGGCGGGCAAGCATGTGATGTGCACCGTTCCGATGGCGACGACCGTCAACGAGTGTCGGCAGATCGTGGAAAAAGTCGCGGCGACGGGGTTGAAGTACATGATGGCCGAAACGGTCGTCTACTCCCGCGAATTTCTCTTCATCAAGCAGCTCTACGATTCTGGCGAACTGGGCAAGATCCAATACCTGGCCGCTTCGCACCCGCAAGACATGGACGGTTGGCCGGAGTACTGGACTCGGATGATTCCGATGCACTACGCCACGCACGTCGTCAGCCCGTGTCTTGGGCTCGTGGGCAAACCGGCCGAGTACGTCAGTTGTTTCGGCTCCGGGACGGTCCGCGATTCGATTCAAGAAGCTTCCGGCAATCCATTTGCGGTGGAAAGCTGCCACATCAAGATCGCCGAAAGTGATGTCGTCGCGCATCTCTGGCGGTTCTTGTACG
>CAYWXT010000341.1:0-4395 GCA_964462125.1 uncultured Pirellulaceae bacterium
AGATCCTGCACGCCGCGGATGTTTCTGCCCCGCAGTCGCAGTTCCCCGGTCAGGTTCCCCCGGCCTAGCGTATTGCTGCCGACGTAGGTCGCGGTTAGCTCTTCAAAGTCGACGTGGTTCATCTGCCAGTTGCTGTCCATGCGGAAACCTCTTCGCGAACCTGAAGCCGAGGCCAACGAAAGCTTCCCATCCAACATCCCACCGCCCAATGTGGAACGAATGCGGGGGAAGGACAATTGCCACGCCGTCGGGTTGCGCTCGAACGTGAATCTCGCTGGTCCGTGCGCATCGCCGACCGGTACTCCCCAAACAACGCCCTCTTTCAAACGCACAGCACCGGTCATCCGCATCGCCTCCCGCCGCCCCCGGCCGGTGGAGGTCAGTGTCGCGCGGCCCGACATTCGCCCCTCGAGTTCAGCGACGCCTGGACCGAGCACTGGCAACAGCACCCGTGAGCTGTCGGCCCCGGACATTTTCAGCTCCAGCCGCCGCGTTCCCCCATCCAGCGACCAGCGGCCACGGATATCCATCACTCCCCCGGCATAGTTGCCCCGAGCGGATCGAATTTCGATTTCCACGCCCCGGCTCGCCATTGTCACGTCAAACTGCCTGGTGATCGGCTCGCCATCGATCGCCAAGCCGCGCACGGAGAAACCCGATCGAGTGACGACGACGCCGTCGTCGTCGAGTTCCCCGCGGAGCGAACCGTCGAGTTGGCCTACCACCGGTGGAGCTTCCACCTGCGGTCGCTCGCCGTTGACTCGGGGGACGCTGCCGATCGCTCGTCGCAGCGAGATCGAACGGAGTTCCAGATCGCTGCGGACCAAGGAGCGCAGCAGGTCATCCCAACCGGATGATGCCTCCAGCGATGTGGCGGAACGAACCTGGATGCGGCCGCCAAACAACTGGCCGTCCCCTTCCAGTTGAAATCCGGCATCGTCGATCGAGGCTGCCAACTGGAGCTCGCCTAGCACTTCCTCGCCCAGCCGAAGCTCGGTCACCTCCAGCGAGGCGGTTCCCCGATGCGACGCAGGCCGATCCACGTCTGAGGCGGGAACCGACCAATCGATTTGCCCTGAGGCGTTGCCCGAGATCGTCGGCGGACTCGCCAAGCCGGCGATCGGCAATCGGACCGCGGGCCGCAGGTCCTGCCATCGCAGGGCCAGCGAATGCTGCCCCACCGGTTCTAAGGCGAACGAAGCCGCTCCCTCGATCGTCCCTCCGAAGAGCTCCGCTTCCAGGGCGGACAGCTCCATGTGTCGGTCGTCGAACTGATAGTCGGCCTGCAGGCTTTGGAGCCGTGCCTCGGTCACATCGTCGAGCGGGACCAGTGGTTCCAGCCGGAACGCGCGCGGTGTGACGTTGATCCGATGCTGGACCAGCCCCAGTTCCACGCCGAACAATCGCAAATGCGGGGAGGCGACGTCGAGGTCCACGCTCCAGGCGTCCGCCAGCTCCTCATCTCCGTCCCTACCCTCGAGGTCCCCTTTGGCTTCCCCCTTCACGTCCAGCTTGCCCGCGACGATTTGCTGGGGTGTGTCGGTCCAAAGCCGGGCAGCGTCCTCAGTCGGCAGGTCGTCCGCCTGCCATTGAAGATCGAATCCCAGCGGCGGTTCCAACTGCACATCGCCGGCGAGCCACATCGAGAAACTCGGGTGGGCCGCTGAGGTCACCGACAGCCGCGGCACCGACAACGACCGATCCTTCCAAGCGAACGACTCCAAGACGACCGAAAAGGGTGATGAATCGCCGACCGCGAAAGCAGAAATCTGACCGATACCCTCCGCTTGCCAGGCCATCGGGTCCGTGACCTCATCCACCCGACCGGAGGCTTCCAGCTCCGCGTCAAGTCGTCCCTGAACCGGGCGCTGGACATTCCCAAGTCCAAACTGGGCAAGCAACTCGGCGACCGGGGCGAGGTCGAATTGCTCCAGCTCCAACGACGCGTTGAATCCCTCTCGCGGAACCAGTTCCGCCCAGCCTCGTCCGTCGAACGTCCCCTCCCGCAGTCGCCCCCGCAGGTCGCTGAGAGTGAGCCGGCCGGTGGTGTAGTTCAGGTTCACGATCAAGTCTTCGATCGTCACCTGATCGACGCCCAGCCGCCCGCTCGAGAACGCTCCCCGGAATCGGTACGCCCGCGGGTTGCGCAGCGCGTTGAGCGGAATTGAGACGTCAAAGTTGACCGTTGCGGTCCCCGACAGTTCGACCGGCAACTCCAGGCCAATCGCCGCCAGCCGCTGTGTCAGCGTCGCGACATCGAACTCTTCGAACGACCAGTTTGTTGTCCAATAACGGAACGGACCCTCCGCGGGAGCCGCTTGCTGGACGAGGGTTAACTCCTCGGGCGGTGGCGGTTCACTCTCCTGGGCGTAGCTGAGGGAAGCCAGCAGCAACACCAGACCGAGTGCGGAGCTGGCGCGAAGGATTGGCTGCGCGGGAAGGATGGAACAGTGAGGTTGCATGGAATCGGCCTCGGTGAAATCGGGGCAGCACTCCTGCAGTTTAGCTCCCAGCCCGCCTGCTGCGCCACCCATCGTCGTTGGCCAGGGCGAAAAAGGGGACGAGGGCGAAAAAGGGGACGGGGGTCAATTCTGCGGCTTCGGTGGCCGACCTCGCGGGCGAAGCGTCGACCAGAGGCCATGCTGATCAGCCATTCGCTCCGTCCACGCCGTCTCGCCGTAAGGCCGCCCCCGCTGGATGCTGGTGCGAATCGCGGCTAATTCTTTGTCGGTCAACGGCTCGTTGACACGATCGACCCAGCCAGGTGTCCGCCGAATCGGCCAGGGTGAAAGCAGCGACGGGTCTTTGTCCGCGTTGGCAAACCACCGATAGAGCGATCCGAATCGCCACTGCTCGGCACGCTTGACAAGTTTAGCACGTAGCGGATTCCGCTCGACATATCGGCACACCGACAGAAAGTGCTCGTCGCTCTGGACCGGAAAACTCTTGAAACGAGACTGATAGAGGTGACCTTCGCCGGCGGTGTGGTAGTGCGCGTGATAACGCTGCGTGTGCGTGGCCGTCACCCACCGCAGCAACCGTCCCATCATGCCATTCTCGTCGGGCGAGAGCACCAAGTGCCAGTGATTGGGCATCAGCGTATACGCAAATACCCGCACCGGATACCGCTCCAACCCCTCGCCGAGCACCCGCTCGAAAGCCTCGTAGTCATCGTCCTTGTGAAAGATCTCCTGCCGAACGTTGCCACGATTGAGCGCATGGTAAATCTCACCGGCAACATCCAGACGTTTCTGCCGAGGCATCCCAATCTCCATCGACCAGTCCGCGAAACTCCAAGCACAAGCAGCCTAGCAGGGCAGGAAACTCAATAAAAGACCCCCGTCCCCTTTTTGTCTGCCCGCCTGCGGGCGCGCTGAGCTCTGTTCAGCGTGCCCGCTCGCGTTACAATGGCCGGTCCGCTGTCTCCCTGCCGTGGGCAAGGACTCAATCATTGATGCGACTTACGCTGGATTCCCCCATGAACGCACCAAGTCCCTCGTTTGCGTGCCCCTCGTTTGCTTGTCGGCTTGGATGGCTGTTCTCCATGTTGATCACCGCTGGCGTGATGGCGCTGGGCGATGACATGGCGCTCGGTGATGAAGTCGAATTGCCGGCGGTCGCAGCGGAGAGCACATCCGGTTTCGTCAGCGGCGCGTTGATCTATCCGCTCGAAGGTCGTCCCACGCCGCAATGCCACGCTTCGACGATCGTTGAGACCGATCAGGGCTTGGTCGCCGCCTGGTTCGGTGGCAGTCACGAAAAGAATCCGGACGTCGGAATCTGGCTATCGCGACAGGATGGTGACGCTTGGTCGACGCCCGTCCAAGTCGCCGACGGTTCGGAAGGGGAATCGACTGAGTTTGCGTGCTGGAACCCAGTGTTGTTCCAGCCATCGGAAGGACCGCTGCTGCTGTTCTACAAAGTTGGGCTCGACCCGCGGCGTTGGTGGGGAATGCTTTCCCAATCGGACGATGGAGGAGAGACGTGGTCCACACCGCGGAAGCTTGGTACGAGCGATCGATTACCGGAGGCCAACCGCCAGTTGCTCGGACCGGTCAAGAACAAACCGATCGAGTTGGCCGATGGTTCGCTGTTGTGTCCGAGCAGCACCGAGAACGAAGGCTGGCGCGTCCATTTCGAGCGGACGAGCGATCTTGGCAAGACGTGGGAAGTGATCGGACCGATCAACGACGCCACTGAGTTCGATGCGATCCAGCCGAGCGTCTTGACCTATCCCGACGGTCGGATGCAGATCTTATGTCGTACGCAGCAGAACGTGATTGCCGAAAGTTGGTCCAGCGACGGCGGGCGAAGCTGGAGTGATATGGCCGCGACGCCCCTTCCCAACCCCAATGCGGGGACCGATGCAGTAACGCTCGCCGACGGCCGGCAACT
>CAYWXT010000342.1:0-4371 GCA_964462125.1 uncultured Pirellulaceae bacterium
AAAAGCATCTGCCTCAACTTCGGGTTGGCGCAGAAGTACGATGGTACCTGCAACCTCCGCTTCGACGACACCAATCCGTCCAAGGAGGAGATGGAGTACGTTGCGTCGATTCAAGAGGATGTCCGCTGGCTCGGATTCCAGTGGGACGAACTGCACTTCGCCAGCGACTACTTTCAGCAACTCTATGAGTGGGCGGAAGACCTGATCCGCGCCGGCCATGCCTACGTCTGCGACCTGAACGGCGACCAGATCCGCGAGTACCGCGGGACGCTGACCGAACCGGGGCGCAACAGCCCCTCTCGCGACCGCAGCCCCGAGGAAAACCTCGATCAGTTCCGGCGAATGCGGGACGGGGAGTTCAACGATGGCGCGAAAACACTCCGGGCCAAGATCGATATGGCCGCTCCCAACCTGAACCTCCGCGACCCGGTGATGTATCGCATCCTCCGCGCTCACCACCACCGGAGCGGTGACCGGTGGTGCATCTACCCGACCTACGACTGGACCCACGGTCAAAGCGATTCGATCGAAGGGATTTCGTTTTCGATCTGTACCCTGGAATTCGAGAATCACCGCCCGCTTTACGATTGGTACTGCAAGGCCCTGGGAATCCATCATCCGCGGCAGATCGAGTTTGCGCGGTTGAACGTAACCTACATGGTGATGAGCAAGCGCAAGCTGCTGCAACTGGTCCGTGAAAAGCACGTTCGCGGCTGGGACGACCCGCGGATGCCAACCATCTGCGGATTGAGGCGTCGCGGCTATACGCCCGAGTCGATCCGGAAATTCTGCGCCGATGTTGGGGTAGCCAAATTCAACAGCACCATCGATCTGGTGCGGCTCGAGAACGCCATCCGCGAACACCTGAATCGAGTCGCCCCGCGGCGGATGGCGGTTCTCGACCCGGTCAAGCTGACGATCACGAATTGGCCGGAGGGGCAAGTCGAGATGGCCGAGGCAATGAACAATCCCGAAGACTCCACGGCGGGCAAACGGATGGTTCCCTTCACCGGGAACCTGTGGATCGAACGGGAGGACTTCCGCGAGGAGGCCCCGCGCAAGTTCTTCCGGCTCAAGAAGGGGGGCGCCGTTCGCCTGCGAGCCGGCTACATCGTCGACTGCCATGACGTCGTCAAGGACGAAAACGACAACGTCATCGAAATCCTCTGTACCTACGATCCGGAGAGCCGCAGCGGGGCGGACACCTCGGGGCGTAAAGTGAAAGGGACCATTCATTGGGTCAGCCGTCCGCATGCGGTACGGGCCGAGGTCCGTCTCTACGACCGGTTATTCCAAGTCGAAAATCCGGATGACGTGGAGGACGGAAAAACGTTCCTGGACCACCTCAACCCCGAGTCCCTGCAGACGATCGAGGCCTGCATTGAACCGGCACTGGCGGATGCGGCTGTCGGTGAGCGAGTCCAATTCGAACGGCTCGGCTACTTCGTCGTCGACCCCGACACGCGCAGCGGAGCATTGGTGTTCAACCGAATCGTCTCCCTCCGCGACACCTGGGGAAAACTCGAGGCCAAAGGCAAGACTGGCTAGGCCGCAATCGGCCACCGCCTCCTTTTCGTCCTGCTCAGCTATTCGGCACCGTTTCATCGTCGAAATTGGCGTCCGCCGACGATGATTCCTCCGATTCCCCCTCCGCCTCTTCATCGAGCGGGGCGGCATACCCGCCGGCGACCAGAACTTGATGCTGAATCTCGTCCCGAATCTCCGGGTTCTCGATCAAGAAATTGCGGGCCTTCTCCTTGCCTTGGCCCAAGTAGGTGTCGCCGTACTTGAACCAGGCCCCGCTCCGGTTGATGACGTTCTCGTTGGTCCCCAAATCGAGCAGGTCCCCTTCGAAGCTGATCCCGTTGTTGTGCATCATGTCGAATTCGGCAAGCCGGAATGGGGGAGCGACTTTGTTCTTGACAATCTTTGCCCGCACCCGCTGGCCAACCTGCTCCTCACCGTCCTTCAATGCCCCGATGCGGCGGACGTCGATCCGGCAGGAGCAGTAGAATTTCAGCGCCCGGCCACCCGGGGTCGTTTCCGGGCTGCCGAACATCACGCCGACTTTCTCCCGGATCTGGTTGATGAAGATCACTGCCGACTTGCTCTTGGCAATCGCGCCGGTCAGCTTCCGCATCGATTGACTCATCAACCGTGCTTGCAAGCCGACATGGCTGTCCCCGATCTCTCCCTCCAGCTCCGCCTTCGGGATCAGCGCTGCGACCGAGTCGACGATGATCACATCGACCGCATTGCTCTTGACCAACATCTCACAGATCTGCATCGCCTCCTCACCGCTGCTCGGTTGACTCACCAACAGGCTGTCGAGCTCCACACCGAGCTTCTTCGCCCAGCTCGGATCGAAGGCGTGTTCGGCATCGATGATCGCCGCGATGCCACCCGATTTCTGAGCCTCCGCCCCGACGTGCAACGCCAAGGTCGTCTTCCCGCTCGACTCGGGGCCAAAGACCTCGACGATCCGGCCGCGAGGAATCCCTTGCCCGCCCAAGGCGATGTCGAGACTCAGACTTCCCGTGGGAATGCCGCTGATCCGCAGCTTCTGCGACGCCCCCAGCGGCATGATCGCCCCATCCCCAAACGTCTTCTCGATCTGCTGCAGCGTCGTCTTGAGACCTGGTTCCTTGTCCAAGATCGACTTCATCCCCGGGTCCAGCTTGACTCCCTTGGACGCCGCCGCCGTCGCTGTTTTCGATTTCTTTGCCATTGCCAACACTCCCCTGTGCCAAGATCCTTCGGTAATACTCCATTGCCCGCCGACATTCGGCAGGTGAACATAATTATCGTATCGGGTATCGTGTCGCGTCAAGAAGGGATCAACCATCCGGATCGTGCCGCGACCTCTCCAGGATCGACAGCCCTCCAGACACGTCTGGTCCATGCGGGAAACATTTTTTTGAGAAGGGTGGGCCGTGAAGGAATGGGGGGCGACAGGCTGGCAGCCTGTGCTACGTCAGATTCCCACCAGCTCGCGGGCTGCAGCTCGATCCTGGCGATACGCCTGCACGCAATCGTCAATCAATTCTGGTTTGCGGTGATCGATGTATTCCATGTGCAGCGAGACGGGCACGTTCAACCCCGAATCGCGGACGGTGGTGAAGAGCTTCGGGCTGACTTGGCCGGTCCCCAACGACACGTTCTCGACCTTCCTGCCCGTCCAGTGAAAGTCCTTCAAGTAGATCGCGCCGACGTGCTGCTGGATCATGGCCCAATCGAGTGCCCATGCCATCCCCGCTTCGACCGTCGCATGCCGCAGGTCATACGCGACCGCGATCCGGTCGCCGGAGATCGACTCCAACATCTGCCGCAAATCCCACAGCGGGGCACCGACATAACGTTCGCCCGCGTGGTTCTGGTACAGCCCCGTGATGCCCAGGGCGCGATTCAGCTCCACCAACTCCTCCGCCTGCCGCGTGAAGGCGTCGAGCTGCGGCAAGATCGGCTGATCCAGGTCATACCGGTAATATCCCATCCGGTAATGGGTGATGCCGAGCTTCGCTGCGGTCGCCAAGACGCTCTCAGCATGCGGCGACTCGACCGAGTTGATACCGGTGGTCATGATCACCACGCGGCGATCGCGGCGCCCCAGCGCCTCGACCAACGTCGGCAGTCCCTCGCGGACGTCCTCCGGTTCGACCTGGCCACCGTGGCGGATCGTCGCTTCGATCCCGGCGACATCGAGATCGACCAGCAGGTCCGTCAAGGCTTCGTTGGAGAGCCACTGCAGGTGCTTGGCGAACAGGCACAATGGCCCCAGCCCATTTTGTGATGGCTCATCGGCTGCGTGTGATCGCTCGCCTTCCAAGCCTGCGGCGCACACCGCAGCCCCAGCAGCCAATACCGTTCGTCGATTGCATCGCATTGTCACGTACCTCGTTCATCAATTGCGTCACCGGCCATGCACGCTGCAAGGAGCCTGGCAGGATTCTAAACGCCCGGAAGGGAACGCTGCTCACTTTCGCCGTGCTTTTGCGGAGGGGGTCGACAGGCTGGCTGCCGGTGCTACGTCGCCGTTGGCGAGCAGGGAATTACGGGCATCGCCCCGGCCGCCGAGGATTCCGAGTAAAATCCACTCCGTGGACAATAGGATCGGAACGAGAACCATGAACCGCTATTGATGATCCATCATGCGACGACCTGCCCTTTACCTCCTTTCGGTCTGCGCGTTCAGCCTGCCATGGCTCACCTCGCCCGCCTCTGCCGACGATTCCCAGGTCGATTTTGAAACCCAGGTCGCACCGATCCTGCAGCAACACTGCGTGCGCTGTCATTCACCTGGCAACCGGCAGGGCGAGGTGCGGAAGAAGATGCCACTGTTGCTGTTCTCGACCGTCTTAAACTCGAACTCCA
>CAYWXT010000343.1:0-4296 GCA_964462125.1 uncultured Pirellulaceae bacterium
GCTGTCCCCAGGGATCCTTCGACGGCCCAGCGGATCCAGGGATCGTCGGGATCGGTCGCGGCGACGGTGGTCAAGATCTCCGCCCGCGCCGCCGGTTCGGGGACCAGGGTGATCGCGTCGTGGGCGAGCTGGAAACGAACATGAATCGATTCATCGTCGGCCAGCCTCTGCAGCTGCATCGTCCGGGGGCTTCCGAGTGGTTCGATATGGTCTGCCGCCACGCTGACCGCCCGCTGTCGAACGCGGGGATGTGAATCGGTCAAGCTGGCGACAACAGTTTCCCGATCGACACCGTCGTTCACAGCGGCCAGGACCGCGAGGGCTTCCAGGCGCGTTTCCGCGGCCGGATTTGCTTGTACCACATGCCGTAATTTCGGGATGGCCTGGGAGTCTTGGCGTTCCACCAGCAAGCGGGCCGCGGTACGCCGATGCCAGGCGTTGTCATGCGAGAGTCTCTCGACCAAGGCGGCCGTCGGCAACTCATCGAACGGTTTGTCGAGCGAGCGCCGCACGGGGCGGTCGTCGGCAACGATCCGCCAGATCCGGCCACGGTCGTTGCCACTGTTCAGATCGACTTGCGATTTGATCGACGGGGGAAGGCTCTTGGGATGCTCGATGACTTCGCGATACATGTCGGCGACATAGAGCGCCCCGTCAGGGCCGTCGCCAAGTTGCACTGGGCGAAACCAGGTGTCGGAGGAACGGATGAACTCGGTCTGCTGATCGATCCGAACGCCCTGGTACCAGAGCCCGTCGTCTTCCAGTCGCTTGCGGTGGACCAGATTCCCGCCGACGTCGCAGACGAGGGCAATCGGCTTGTCAGCCTCGGGCCACTGGTCACCGACATAGGCATGCACGCCGGTGGCACCGGTGAAGTAGCCTGCCGCGCGGCCGCCCCCTTCGACCGGACCTCCCACCTGTCCGGTCACCCGAAGGTGGGTCCGCAGAATTCGCCACGGCTCGGGGGGCGAAATCCGAAACACATCGGCCTGAGGGCCGTCGGCAGCGATACTGCGGCGAAGCGGCGGGACGTTGGAGTAGCGGCGGGCGCGGCGTTCACGCGGTGTGAGCAGCAACACCTGCTGCAGGTGATCGCTGTTGCTGCAGACGAACTTCTCACCCCAACGGCCGAACGACATTCCGTGTTGCGCGCCGCCATCGACCGGTTCGAATTGCCGGTCGGGTGTGGAGATCGCGAAGTCACGGCGACCGAGACGTAGAGGCTCCCCCCAGTCCTCGGCCGTGATCTCGCCACCGCTACTGCTGGTCGCCCCGTGCATCCTCAGGTCGGGGCCCCACTGAAAACTGTTGAACAAGCCTTGCACATTGGACTTGCCGAACCCATCGAACCAGACCTCCGCCGCCTCGGCGCCGCCCGCTTCCGGCGGGGGAACATACATCAGGTGCGGCGCGACGCCCACCAGAATGCCATCGCCCCAACAGGCGACCGCGGTGGGCCAAGCCAATCCGTCAATCAACGTTTCCACGGAGTCCATTTGCCCGTCACCGTCGACGTCACTCAGGCGACGAACCCGGCCGGTGTGAGACTCAGCCCGCTCACTGTAACCCCGCATTTCGACGACGATCAGCCGACCGCGGGCGTCAAAACAAAACGCGATCGGGTCGATCACCAACGGCTCGGCGGCGACAAGTTCGATCCGGTAACCGGGGGCGACCTCGAACGACTCGATCGCTTCCTCTGGCGTCAGCGGGTCAAAACGGTTTAGCTTTCCGGTCGCGATAATCTCGTCGGCGTCGACCTCTTGGGCCGAACAAGGAACAGCTCGCAAGCCTGGTTCGCCGAGTGTGACAAATCCCAGGGCAAGGCAGAACGGGATCCAGGCTATCCAACGCATCGGCACAACATCAATCAAAACGGGGCGGGCGGGTCAGGAGGGCGCGACGCTCAGCAGAACGCGGCGTCACGTGTCTCCCATCATAACCGAGAGATCGGCTCGCCGGTGCCGTCCGATTCGCCGCAAGATTGCCCCCCGGCAAACCGTTCCCTTGGCCGTCAATTCCCCGCCGGCAATCGACAGCGGCGGATCGAATCGGTGGTAGTTCCGGGGCCGCTGCCAGTGGGCAACGTGGCACACGGCGGCGTCCAGTTGACGGCAAAGGTGATGGTCCAGTTCGACCTCCGGTTCGAGGTTCAACCACGCCGCGAGCTGGCCTTCAGAGACCACGACCGCATGGCGAACGCCAGGGACCGCTGCCAATGCCCGTTCAAGCGGCGCGGGGTGGACGTTCCGACCATTGGACAACACGAGCACCTCGTCCGCCCGTCCCAGGATCCGGAACTGGCCGCTCGGTGCGTCGATTTCGGCCAGGTCGCCGGTATCCAGCCATCCCGCGTCGTCGATCTTTGCCGCGGTCGCCTCCGGAGACTCCCAATAGCCGAGCATCGTGTGTTCCCCGCGCACGAAGAGGCGACCATCCAAAATCTTCGTTTCCCAACCCTCGACCGGTTGACCGACCAGGCCCGGCAGGGCGTTGTCCGGCGTTGCGCTGCAGACGACTGGGGCGGCTTCGCTCAGCCCGTAGCCTTGGATTACGGTCACTCCCCGCTTCGACCAGGCATGGAACGCAGCGGGGAACATCGCCGCGCCACCGCAGCCTAACAGCCGCAGCTGGTCAAGGCCGAACTCCGCCGGGTCTTCCGCGAGCAGGCGATCGGCCAAACTGGGGACCGTGTTTGCCAAGGTGGGGCGGACCTCCGGGGCGAGTCGTCGCCAACCTTCGAAACCGAGCGTCACCGCCAATGTGCAGCCGCTGAGCAACCAGGTGCCGAGGTCGCTGGTGCGGGCATAGGCATGGCACAGCGGCAGCGAGGTCAGTCGTCGATCGCTGGGGTGTTGCGGCACTGCCATCCCTTTCGCTGCCGCGTTGCCGAGCAGGTTGCGATGCGAAAGGGTGACCCCCTTCGGCTGCTCCGTCGTCCCGCTGGTCCACAACACCAATGCTGGGTCTTCGGCGGGATGCAGCCGTGCCCGGTGCCAATCTCCAGCGGATCGACGCCAATGACCGGTGGATTCGGGGGCGGCGAAACAGATCGACTCCAGTCGCGACTTCCACGGTTGGTCAACCCACAGCCCTCCGATGCGGCGCCACCGTGGTTCGATGCGGTCCGCTTCGCGATGATCGAACGGGACCTCCATGGCGCGTGTGCCCATGCATGCGATCGCGAGCACCACGTCGGCCAAGCGGTTGTCGCTCGTGTGTCCGATCCGCCGCGGCAGATCGGGCCGACGCGCAAAGTCTCCCTCCAAACGCAGCATCGCCCAGCGGACCACGTCGGCAAGCTCGCGCCAACGGAGCCGGCGGATCACGCTGGGCGCGCCGTCACCGGGCGACGTCTCAGCGATCAAGGCGAGTGATTGAGGGCGCCGCTGGACCTGGGTCAGAAAGGCGTCGAACAGGGATCGCAACGTGGAAAGCTGCCCGCCACCGAGCTGGGAAGGTTGGATGTCCATTGGATGATCGTGCTCGTAATCGACTCCGGCATCATACCGCGACGGCGATTCTGAAACCGCATCGGACTTCATCACCATCGGAGTCAACGTCGAGACGATACGCTTACCGTTGCCCCTTTCGATGACGAGAACGATTCGTTTTCATGCCAGAACCGCTGATGGCCGCCTCGTGAACTGTCACAGCTAAGAATTCAGCGTCGGGGCCGCACGGCGCCGGGGCCGCACGGCTTGCGCCGTGGCGTTAGAAATTCAGTGCCGGGGGGCCGCACGGCTTGCGCCGTGGCGTTAGAAGTGGCGTTAGAAATTTAGCGCTGTCGGCTCGGGGTTTTCCAGGCAGAACGCGTTTTTCACGCAGAGTCTAGGCGGTGGCGGTCATGACGGAATTCAGCTTGGCGCCGTTGCCGGCTTGACCGAACGCCGTCATGCGGTCGATGCAGACCTGCTTCATTGCCTCGCGGGCCGGTTTCAGGTAGGCCCTCGGATCAAACTCAGCGGGGTTTTCGGACAACACTTTGCGGATCGCGCCGGTCATCGCCATCCGGTTGTCGGTATCGACGTTGATCTTTCGCACGCCATGCTTGATTCCCCGCTGGATTTCTTCGACCGGCACGCCGTAGGTCTGCTTCATCTTGCCACCATACTGGTTGATGATGTCCTGCAGTTCCTGCGGCACGCTGCTGCTGCCGTGCATCACCAGGTGGGTGTTGGGCAACTTGGCGTGGATCGCTTCGATGCGGCCCATGTCCAAGACTTCGCCGGTCGGTGTTTGGGTGACGTTGTAAGCCCCGTGGCTGGTGCCGATCGCCACGGCGAGCGCGTCGAC
>CAYWXT010000344.1:0-4230 GCA_964462125.1 uncultured Pirellulaceae bacterium
CATTTGGGACAGGATTCTGTTGTCCGCCTGAAACGTCACCCTTGCCCGCGTTTCGATCCGCCGACTCGCTCGCCGAGTCGGCGGGCGAGTTTCGTCAGCGTCTCGCTGGCGTCCCCCTCGGCCAGCTTGGCTTGAATCAGGTGGGCTTCCTCCGGCGTGCTCCATGCCTGTTCCAGGGCAGCCTCGAACTCCCGCTCCGTCTTCACCAAATAGCTGCGTCCCCCGCAATAGACGTCGGTCAGCTTGGTGAAATCCCACCGATGGACCTCGTTGTACTTCCAATCGCCGGCATGCAGGTACCGTTCGGTACCATAGCCATGATTGTCCAACAGGATCACGATCGGGGCATGTCCGTCGCGGATCAGCGAACTGAGTTCCTGGCCCGTCATCTGGAACGCCCCGTCTCCAACCAAAACCACGATGCGATGATCGCGCCGCGCGGTCGCTGCGCCCAGGGCCGCCGGGACACTGAACCCCATCGACGTGTAGTAGGCGGGGCTCAAGAATTCGCCGCGTTCGTGAATGGTCAGTTCCGTGGAGGCGAACAGTGAGTCACCGACGTCGGCGATCACGATGGTGTCTGCGTCCAAGCGGCGATTGAGCAGTTGCGTGATCCGGCTGGTCTTCAGTGCAACGTCACCCGGGGACTCATCCCCCCCCACCTGTTCGCCGTCGTTCCGCAAGGATTCGGGTATCTGCCGGGCGAACCGTTTGAGCTCCGTCTGGTTCAACCCCAGCAGAAAGTCGCGGAGGTCGACGTCATGGTAATGGTGGTGGGAGATGCGCAGCTGTTCGCTCGTCGCATAGACACAACGATTGGGATCGAGATCGGCAGTGTAAACGCCCAGGTTGATGTCGGTGAGGAACGTGCCGAGCAACAGGATCAGGTCGCTCTGTTCGACGAACCGGGTCACCTCCGGGTCTCCCAAACCGCCCTCGTAGAGGCCGATGTACAGCGGATGTCGTTCGCCGACGACGCTTTTGCCGAGTATCGTCGCGGCGATCGGGATTTGCGCTGTTTCGGCCAGGCTGAGTATCTCGTCCTGCAACCGGAAACGATGGATCTCGACACCGGCAACGATCACCGGGTTGCTCGCCGCCTGCAGTCGGCTGACCGTTTCCCGAATCGCCTCTGCCGTCGCCTGGGGGTCGTTCTCTCGTGTGAACCCGCGGTAGCCGTGGGCGATCGGCGGAACGACATGCACCATGTCCCGCGGCAATTCCAAATAGACAGGTCGTTTGTAGCGATCCGCGGCGTCGAGCACCCGATCGATCTCCGAAAACGCGGTCAGCGGGTCGGACAAATCGGCTCCCGCAATCGTGAACTTCTCGAACACGTCGAGCTGGGTCCGGAAGTCACGAACCATATGGTGGAGCAATGCCCCGCGTGTCCGTTCGCCGATTCCCGGCGCCCCCGAGATCACGACCACTGGTGATTTCTCCGCGTACGCCCCCGCGATCGAATTGCAGATACTCAGCCCGCCGACGCAGTAGGTGACGCAGACCGCCCCCATGCCATTGAGCCGCGCGTAGGCATCAGCAGCGAAGCCCGCGCAATCTTCGCGTGTGCAGCCGACCAACTCGATGGGACTTCGTTCCAGGTCACTGTAGAAGGACAGCACATAGTCTCCGGGAATCCCAAACGCATGACCGATGCCGTAGTCCTGGAGCCGTTGAATCAAGTAGTCACCGATCGAGCGGTTCGCGGTCACCCGCCGTCTCGCTCCAGACTCTCCCGCTTGTCGAACATTCACGCTTCCGGCTCCTGGGTGAGAATCCTCGGTCAATGCATCCGCCAATCGTTTTGAAGCGGAGAAGCACGAGCCGCCCCTGTGTCTCTCTTCAGCTTAGCACCGGGAGGGATCGCTTGTGGCGCGTCGGACCGGGATCAGAATCAGCCCTGTGGCGCCAGGTTCCCGCAGACCGACCCTGGTGCTAGGCTCTGTCTGGAATCTGCAGGGGGGTCTTTTAAGCCGTTTTGACGCGTCTTTGCTCGACGAAAAAAACATGCGTTTCACCAAGATGCACGGAGCCGGCAACGACTACGTCTACGTCGATTGCATTCGCCAACCGGTTCCCGATGACCCGGCCAGCCTTGCTCGCCGGATCGCGCACCGACACTTCGGCGTTGGCGGTGATGGGCTGATTTTGATTCGCCCCAGCGACGTGGCCGATGCGCGGATGCAGATGTTCAACGCCGACGGCAGCGAGGGGGAGATGTGCGGAAACGGCATCCGCTGTGTCGCCAAGTATGTCTACGACCATGAGCTAGCTCGCAAGCCCCAATTGCGGATCGAAACCGGTGCTGGCGTACTCGATTTGGACCTGCAGCTTGGCGACGATGGACTCATCGCATCGGTGACGGTCGACATGGGGGCGCCGATCTTTGAGGCGTCTCGAATCCCGACGACACTCGTCGAGGCTGGCCGTGTCGTCTCGCTGCCGGTCACGTTCGCTGAGCGGACGGTGGAGGTGACATGCGTCTCGATGGGGAACCCGCACTGCGTCCTGTTCGTCGATGCAGTTTCGAACGAACTCGTCCACCGGTTGGGTCCGATCATTGAGACCGACCCGCGTTTCCCGAATCGGGTGAACGTGGAATTTGTCGAGCGGATCTCCGCAGCCGAGGTTCGTCAGCGGACTTGGGAACGGGGTTCCGGCGAAACTTGGGCCTGCGGCACGGGGGCCTCGGCGGTTTGCGTCGCCGGCGTTTTGGCAGGCAAGACGGAGCGCCGCATCGTCAATCACTTGCTCGGTGGTGACCTGATTTTGGAGTGGGACGAGACGACCGGCCATGTGATGATGACCGGTCCGGCAGTGGAAGTTTTTTCTGGAGAGTGGACGGAGGCAACGTGACAAGCTCGATTCCCCGCCAACCGCGTCTCGGCGACAATGGACCCGACGCGATGTCGGTCAGTGAATTGACTGGGCATCTCAAAGCTGTGGTCGAGCAGACGTTCCCGGCGGTATGGGTGGCCGGTGAGATTTCGGATTTGGCCCGGCCCCGCAGCGGGCATCTGTATTTCACGCTCAAGGACGACCATGCCCAGATCCGCGGGGTGATCTGGCGGAGTACCGCGGCGCGGCTGCGTTTTGATCTCGAAGACGGCCAGGAGCTCCTCTGTCACGGGGACGTGGAGGTCTACGCGGCGCGGGGGACTTATCAACTGATCGTACGCAAGGTGCAGCCGCAGGGACTCGGGGGGCTGCAACTCGCCTTTCAGCAATTGCAGGCCAAACTTCAATCCGAAGGGTTGTTTGCTGCTGAGAGGAAACGGCCGCTACCCCGTTTCCCCAGGCGGATCGGGGTCATCACCAGCCCGACCGGAGCCGCCATTCGAGACTTCTTGGAGGCGGCGCAGCGGCGTTGGCCCGGGGGGGAAATCATCGTGATCCCCACGCAGGTCCAGGGTGATGCCGCGACGGCCTCGATCGTTGCGGCGCTCGAGGCGGCGCTCCGCTATACGCCCCGGTTGGACCTGATTGTCTTGACCCGTGGTGGAGGAAGTCTGGAGGACCTGTGGTCGTTCAACGAAGAACGCGTGGTCCGCGCCGTCGCTGGATCAAAAATCCCCACCGTCTCGGCGATCGGCCATGAGATCGATGTGACGTTGTGCGACTTCGCTGCCGATGTGCGGGCGTTGACGCCGACCGATGCCGCAACCCGCGCCCTCCCCGATGCCTCGTCGCTGAGTCAAACGATCGTGTCGTTTCGCCAGCGATCGGACCAGGCGATTCGCAACGCCCTTCGGGGGCGGCGTCAGCAACTTGAGTGGCTCGGTCAGCGTTCGGCGCTCCGCAATCCATTCGACATTGTCCACGATCGAGCCCGGATGCTGGACGAACTCGACGTCCGGGGGCAGCGCGCGATCCGGCAGTTGCTCCGCGAGGGACAAACTCGGACCGGGCGGCTTGCCGCCTCGCTCTCGGCACTCTCGCCGCTCCGCGTGCTCGGCCGAGGCTACAGCGTCACCACGGATGCACAAGGCGAGCCGATCACCGACAGCACTCAAGTCTCCGCGGGGGATCAATTGCGGACACGACTCCATCGCGGGGAAATCGTCTCGACGGTTGTGTCGACCAGCAGCGACAAGAGCAGCTAGGCTCTGTCAGAAAACACCCATCGCAGCATGATTAGAAGTGCGGCCGCCCTCCTAGTAACTACCCTCCCGCGAGGAGGTCGTGCGGTTTTTAAGCAGCGGATTTTCTTGAGTTTACGGCATCACGTTG
>CAYWXT010000345.1:0-4173 GCA_964462125.1 uncultured Pirellulaceae bacterium
GGGATCGGACGCTATACCGCAGGGGCGATCCTGTCGATCACCGCCGGCCAACGACTGCCGGTCCTGGAGGGCAACACGCAGCGCGTTTATAGCCGCTGGATCGGGCTTCGCAGCGACCCGACAACCACCCCGGCCAATCGGCTGTTGTGGGAATTCGCCACCGCCATGCTGCCGCCCCGCGGAGCCGGCCGGTTCAATCAAGCTGCGATGGAGTTGGGGGCGCTGGTCTGTGTGCCGCGGCAGCCCCGCTGTGACCGCTGCCCGGTGGCCGGGCGCTGCGCCGCCCGCCAAGCTGGCCTGGAGCAGCAGATCCCGGGGAAAGTTTCAACCATGCGTTACGAGGATCGCACCGAGTTTGCCCTGGTCGTCGCCGATGCGGAAGGAAACTATCTGGTCCGTGCGATGGCTGACCAGGGGCGCTGGGCCGGCCTGTGGGATTTCCCCAGGACCGATGCCCTGTCGGCGAAGGCCGCCGCCCAGTGGTTGGGGAACGAACTCGGTGCCACGGTGCAGACCGGTACACGGCTCGAGACATTCAAGCATGCGGTCACGAAGTACCGGATCTCGCTGCATGTCCACGAGGCGACTTTGAACATGACACCCGCCACGCCCCCCAAGCCGTGGCGATTCGTATCCGCGGCAGACATGGAAGCGCTGCCGATGAGCGCCACCGGGCGAAGGATCGCACAGCGGCTGACCGGCAACGGGTAATGGCGGTGCCGGCGGGGGCCCTGTGCGAGGTTTTCGCATTGCTTTGTCGCTGACGTCGCCAGGTCCGATCGCTGGCTTTCGGCCGTCGACAGTCAGGTATACTGGTGCAGACTTTCGGAGAGCGGCTCTCCCGAAGCCCAACCTGACGCCCCTCAATTGAGTAGAGTAAATGACCCGCCGACTGACAATCGCGTTCAGCTTTTGCATGGCCCTCTGGCCGCTGGCCGTCATAGCCCAGCCGACCAGCAGTGCACCTTCCGACTCCGATCGCCAAGTCACCCTCGGGGACCCCACGCTGACCGGAGGGATTCCGGGTTCCGGACCGCTGGCCACCGAAGAAATCACCGATTGGCTCGCCGATCCGGCCAACCATGTGCCGCTGGAGGTCTCCCTGCCGCAGGGGCTCGATGCGGCCGCGGCCAATATGTCGATCCCCGAGGACAACCCGATCACGCGGGCCAAGATCGAACTGGGACGCCAGCTTTATTTTGATCCCCGCTTGTCCTCCGACTTCACGGTTTCGTGTGCTTCGTGCCACGCCCCGGCCGAGGGATTCACCGCGCACACCCAGTTCGGTGTGGGAATCGAGGAGCAAGAGGGGGGGCGGAATTCACCATTCGCCTACAACCGGATCTTGAGCAGCGAACAATTTTGGGACGGCCGCGCCGCGACGCTCGAAGACCAGGCCGTCGGTCCGATCGCCAACCCGATCGAGATGGGCAACACCCATGAGGGCTGTGTCGAGTGCTTGGAGGGGATTCCCGGCTACCAAGCGCAGTTTGAAAAGATCTTCAGCGACGGGGTGACGATCGACAATGTCGGCCGCGCGATCGCCACCTTCGAGCGGACGATCGTGACCGGCCCCGCCCCATACGACTACTACGCGCCGCTGAAGAGCTTCGAAGAAACCTTCGCCGATTACCTCGACTACCTCGACGAAGAGCCCGAGCTGGCCGAGCAATATCGCGAATTGCAGATGGACGCGGCCGCCAACCCGATGAGTGACGCAGCCCAACGCGGGATGGATCTCTTCTTCGACAAGGCGGAATGTTCTGCCTGTCACGCTGGGGCGAACTTCACCGACGAGCAATATCACAACTTGGGGGTCGGGATGGATGCGGATGAACCGGACCTCGGCCGCTTCGAGGTCACTCAGGAGGAGAAGGATCGGGGGGCATTCAAGACGCCTTCTCTGCGAAACGTCTCCGTGACCGCCCCGTTCATGCACGACGGCAGCCAAGACAGCTTGGAAGAGGTCGTCGAGTGGTACGACGAGGGTGGCCACAAGAACGAGTGGCTCAGCGACAAGATGAAGCCACTGAAGCTGACCGAGCAGGAGAAGGCCGACTTGGTTGCCTTCATGCGCGAAGGGCTGTTGGGGTCGTTCTCCAAGATCGAAACCGCCCGCTTGCCGGAGTAGCGACCACGTAAATCCAGCTCCGTCTCCCCGATCGCCGTAGCCGAAGTCGCTGAGTCTTCTGACCGCGCTGAACGCATCCCCGCGTCCCAAAACGCGGGGATTTTTTTTGTCCCGCCCCTGGCGGGGCGCGTGGAAGCAAATCTGCCTTGTGGCCACCGCCGTGCCAGTGGTAGTTACCGGTCGCGCGGCTCGACCGCCTGCGGATCCAAGAGTACGGGACCCGATCGCAGGGAACCGCGTGAAATGGCTGGGCCACCCGATTTGCCCGGTCCGGCTAATGGATTGACCCTTTACATTCAGTTTGCCATGACGTCGCTTTCCCCTTATTTCCTGGCGGTCCTGCTCCTGCTGGCGTGGCCCGCCGTTGCCGCTGCGCAGTTCGGTGGGGGCGGTATGGGTGGAGGCATGGGCGGCGGCCCGGGCGGAGGTATGGGCGGCGGCCCGGGTGGCGGCGGCGCTGCCCCTCCCGGGGTCGAGAAGCCCAAGTTCCGTGACCACATCCACCAACGGGGCGGCTTTCCCCTGCGGCGTGAGAAAGGGGACACGATTGTGCGGGGCGTCGAAATCAAGGGGAACCGCGTCACCGAGTCCCACCGCATTGCAGAGGTCCTGCAGACGCGGGAGGGCCGGTTCTACGACTACGAAACGGTCCTCGGCGACATCCGCCGATTGAACGATATGGGAACGTTCGAGCACGTCACCTATGAGATCGACGAGGAGCCAGAGGGGAACCACGTGACCTTCATCCTCCGCGAGCGGCCGGTGATTTCCAAGGTCGTGCTGCACGGCAACCGCGCGCTCAACAACCGAGAATTGCGGGGACGGGCGGGGCTCTCCCCCGCGGACCCCTTGAGTGAGTTCTCGGTCGAGTCGGCCCGCCGCCGCTTGATCGACTACTACCACGAAGAGGGATTCAACCAGGTCGCGATCAGCAGCGGGATTGGCGTCGACGACGACCCCGGTGCGGTCTACTTTCGGATCAACGAAGGTCCCAAGGAGCGGATCGCGTCGATTCAGATCGAAGGGGCCACGGTCGTCAGCGAGGCCCGCTTGAAGAAGATCATCGACAGCCAAGGCCCAATGGCCGGCGTGCTGAACTACCTGGGGAACACGGCCGACTTGAAACAGATCGATGCCGATGTGAAGAAGCTTGAGTCCTACTACCAGGACCTCGGTTTCCTGACCGCCACCGCCGGACGCCGGATCGAGTACGACGAGTCGGGCAAGTGGCTGACGGTGACCTTCGTGATCAACGAAGGAAAGCAGTTCGAGATTAACGACATTCAGATCGTCGGAAATCAATTCATCACCGAAGCGTCGATTCGCGAGCGGCTTGATCTCGACCCCGGTGATCGCTTCAACGGCACGTTGATGCGACGCGATGTCGGTGAAATCGTCTACGGCTACGGAGAACTCGGGTTCATCTACGCCGATGTCGAACCGCAGATGGTGATGCGCGACGAATTGGACTCGGTCGACATCGTCTACCGGATCACCGAAGGGGACCGGTGGAAGATCGGCCAAATCTTCGTCAACATCGATGGTGAACCCCACCTGATGCGTGAGACGACCATGCTGAACCTGATCGAACAACGCGAGGGGGACTGGATCGACCGACGGAAACTGGAACTCGATCGCGTCCGCCTGGAACGCAGTCAGCTGCTGGAGACCAACCCGGCAATCGCAGATCCTCCCGACATTACCGTCGAACCGTCGGACGAAAGGTGGAAATGACGCCTCAACGAGTTTCTCAGCCCGCCAACGACGGAATGGCTCGCATGTGCCCTTCGTGTCCGCCGCCGCGCCCCTGCGGTTCCTTCGTCTCCCTGCTACGGCATGGGGTCGTCCTGGGCCTGGCAATCGTCTCCGGCGTCGCAACGGCCGTCGCCGACGATCCCTATGTGGCCCGCCAATTCCCAGATTCGTCGCTTCCGGCGCCGTCGACGCCTCCGCCCGGCGGCGCTCCGGCACCCGGCGGTGCGCCGGGCGCGGGCGGTGCGCCGGGCGCGGGCGGTGCGCCGGGCGCGGGCGGTGCGCCGGGC
>CAYWXT010000346.1:0-4079 GCA_964462125.1 uncultured Pirellulaceae bacterium
CACCGCCAGGCACCCTCTACGTCTATCCGATCCATGCCAAGTATTGCATGAACGTGGTCACCGAGCCGGAAGGTCGCGGGGCGGCGGTCCTGATCCGGGCCCTGGAACCGGTCTGGGGAATCGATGCGATGCGCCGCCGCCGCGGCCAGGATGATCTCCGAAAGCTGACCCGCGGCCCAGCGATGCTTTGCCAAGCCCTCGGGATCGATCGGGATCAAAATGGCGTCGATCTGGTCAGCAGCCGGCAGCTCCGCGTCGCAGAAGCGCCACCGGCCGAACCGTTCGCCTTGAATCAAACGCCGCGCATCGGAATTCGCCAAGCCGCCGAATTGCCCCTCCGGTTCCTGATCCGCGGCAACCCATTCGTCAGCGGCCGGGTCGCGGACCGGTCATGAGCGACCAGTGCTCCCAGCGACATCGGGGAGCATGGCGATCGGCAGCCATCGGCATTGCGGTGAAAATCGTCCACACCCCACCGACAGCACCGCTACTTTTTTTCCGGGGGGCGATACGCCAGGTTGAACCGTGAATTGCCCCCATTCACTTCGGTTGAGCCAGGGACAATCAAGTCGCCGGCGCGGCAACCTGCCCTTGCGCCTGCAGCTCTGGTTCAAAGAATCAGGAACATCTTCCGCGTGTCACTTCCGCGTTTCTAAAAGGTGTCGGACACCCCTTTTCCTCTCACCCTTTTCCTCTCACGGCGATCGCTTCAAGCGGGCTTGCCGCACGGCGAAGGCGTCGTCGCCGGAGAAGACCAGATGCACCGTTCGCCCGTCGGGGCTCATCCATTTCGGCGGCAGCGAACTTGTCTCGCCGGGGCCGACGTCCCACTCGTTGGTGAAATAAACCGTCGTCCATGGCCCCCAGGGTTCCGGCGCCTCGTAGATTCCAAACCCCCCTTGGAAACGCGGCCCGCGGGAATCGGTGCTCTCCGGCAACACCTGGCACCATAGGTAACGCTGCAGGCCAGCGTTGTAACTCACCCCCATGCGATAGCATCGCTGGCGGTGGGTGAAGACCGCCCCGCGGTCTTCAATGTCCTTCGTCCATCGTGGCTTCCCGGCTGCATCGAGCTCGACAAAGAACTCGTACGCATCCTGCTGGGCGATCTGGTCCTGGGGGACCCGCGCCAGCACCATCTGGTCAGCCTCCTCGTAGGCACTGTCGGAATCGTGCGAGTAGACATACACGAAGTCATCCCGCGCCCCGGCGTAGTTCTTGCCGAAGTTCAAAAACGTCGGATAGCCGAAGCTGGTCGTCCACCGCCAATCGGCCCAGGTCCAAGTCGTCCCATGGTCGTCCGACCAGGCCAATTGCGAGTTGTCAGCGTTGCGGACCCACATGTAAAGCACGCCGTCAACCATCAGCATCCCGCTCGCCTTCTTGCCCCTGCGCCCGTCGCCGGTTTCCTCGCCCGTCTTCGAACGGATGTTCTCCCCGCGGATCTCTGGTGGGTTGCCTCGGACCCGCGCCAAACCCAGGCTGAGCTTCTCCTCGACCCGCGGCTTGAATCCCCATCCATCGCCGTAGGCCGTGTAGAGGTGGTCGTCGTCGGCCCACGTCATCGGCCAGTTGTCGCTGCCGTTAGCCAACCGGAGAATGCTTTCCCGCGGCGCCCACTCGATGCCGGTGATCACCTCGCTCGGTGGCACCGGTGCGGCGTCGGTGTCAATCGCGGGCGCGGAGACCAACTGCGGGAGCGCTACGTCCGTCGCCCGCTGGCGACGTGAAACCGCCCCCTCGTCCTCGACGGCAGCGACGATCGGATCGAGCAGCGGAGCAAGGACATCGTAGTGATTGCCTCCATCCTCGCGCGGTAACTTTTGGCCCCGTTGCCCGCCGCGGACAATCACCAGGTCGAGTGACGGAACCACGACGATCAAACTGTCGAACAGCCCCCATGCCCAGTAAGCATCGCGGGGAACGTTCTCCAACGCCCCGTCGGCATTGTTCCACCACAACAGGCCGTAATGGTCCGGCGCGTTGCCGTGGGCCTCCTCGTCCCATTCCGGCAACCCGACGACGGCATCCAATGGCCCGCTGGCGAGCTTCACAAACTCAGGGGTCAGAATTTGCTGGTCCTTCCAACGGCCGTCGCGAAGATACAGGTACCCGAGCCGGGACAACGCTTCGACGTTGGCATGAATCCCGGCCCCAAACTCGCGGCGGGGAATCCGGTCGATCTTGTGGTCCCGATACTGGTTGTTTCGCCACCGCAGATCCTGCCGGCTGATCCCCAGTGGCGTAAACACGCGTTCGAACATCAACGCTTCCAAATCCTGTTCATAAACGAGAGTGATGCATTCGGCCAGCCAGTTCGGACCGCCGTCGCTATAGTGCCACTGCGTTCCAGGCTCGAACAGCAGCGGTTCATAGCCGCCCGGTTTCTCAAACCCGGCGGTCTGCGTGGCCAGATGACGAATCGTGATCGCCTCCAACCACCCTGTCTCGGCATTGCTCTCGGGAGGCAGACCGAACGCCGGGTGATACTGGTGGGCTGGGGCGTCGAGTTCGATCTTGCCGTCGCCAATCGCGATCCCAAGCATCGTGGCGCCGAATGACTTGGTTGCCGACTTGATGTCGTAGCGCTGCTTTTGGTCACCCCAGCGGAGTGCAACCTTGCCATGACGCACGATCATTCCCGAGCCCTGGGCCGAGAGCGAATACGCCTTGGCCGCCTCCAGCTTCTCAGCCTCGAGCCCCAATGCGGCGGGCTCGGCACTCATCCAGTCCGGAGCGGGCCAATCGATTTCCTCGCCTCCCGCTGCCATCGCGAACGCTGACACGTTGACAAGAACCATGCAACCGACGACCGATCGCCAATCAACAGCGGGAGACTTGCCAATCATGATGTGAACTCCATAAAGTCAAAACCGGTGGGTTGGTGAAAACTGCGCTGACGGCGTTGCCGCCACCTTGCCTTCGCTTTACGCGAGCGTCAGGCCCGGATGGCATCCACCGAAATTGGCGACCGGTTGGCTGGTCCCAAACGTTCCGCGACGTTCATCGCGGCGAGGGTCGTGTTGTAGACGTCGAGACCTTCGGCACCGACGTCCATGATCTGGCCGGTCTTGATGCGGCCTCCGGCACCGGTGACGGCATGGAAGACGCCGGAGAGTTCTCGTTTGACGTCGTTGTGGCGTCCGTCACCCGACTCGGTCGAAACGGTGATCAGCGAGTTCTCCAACAGCGTCTTGCCGTTTGCTTCGACCGCTTCTTCGCCATCGAGTCGTTTCAGGAAGTACGCCACCTCGCGCATCTTCATATGGGCGTGCGCGCGGAGTTGCTCGTTCTTCTTATTCTCCCGGAACGCGTGCCACCATTCATGGCTGCAAGCATTGGAACCGGTCGAATTTCGTTGGGCGGCATCATCGAATTCGAACACCTTTCGGCCTTCGTACTCGTAGTTCCCCTTGAGACGGATTCGCTCACCGGCGGCCAGGAAGGTCAGCGATCCGAACCGAGCGAGATCGCACTGGATCGCCAACGCGTACAGATCGGCCATCAGGCGCCACTCGGCGGTCAGTTCTTCAAGGGTAATGTCGATCCCTTCTCCGCCAGGATCGGCCTCGTCCCCGTGGATCAAGTTGCTCTTTCCCGGTCGATCCGGGGACTGGCATCGCTCGTCAATCACCTGCTGCATTTCAAACGAACGCTGTTCGAATTCCCGGACGCGATCCAGGTGGTCCGCCAGGCGGGCCTTGGACGTCGCTCCCAAGGGAGAGTGAGCGCCGGCGAAATACTTGGCTTGATCGGTGACGGAATCCAAGACGCTCCGGTTGAGCTTCCTTTGCCGCGGGTCGACCTGGTCGGACGGTTCCGACTCCGGGTTTGAGCCGAAGATCCGCGCGAACAGCTCACGCGGGCTCTCCTGCATCTGACCCGCAGCGGTGCCGTCTTGGTTGAAACTGTGGACGTATCGCACGGGGCGGTCATTGCGGCGGAAATACGTCCCCGCGACCAGGGCCGGCACCATCCCCGGTGGCAAGCCTTGAGGATAATGAAAATGCCGGATGACTTGATCGAGTGAAGGTCCGCCCGCTCGCGCGCTCCCGTTCGGCGGGGCTGCAGTGAACGCG
>CAYWXT010000347.1:0-4026 GCA_964462125.1 uncultured Pirellulaceae bacterium
TGGCGATGAAGGGGCGTTGAAGTGCCAATGATCATCGACACTCCGGCGGATCTCGGAGGGGGGCAGGACGACGCGGCCACAAGACGCTCGCACCCCGGGAAGTCGCGAACGCATTTCGATAAGAAAACGGTTCGCGCCGCGGCCGAGGGTAGGTGGTCGGAGATCATCGCCGCCCTAGGCGGTATCTCCATCGACATTCTGGACGGCGGCGGCCACCCGTGCCCCCAGTGCGGCGGGACTGATCGCTTCAACCTCAATCCGGACGGCTCCGGTCGCACCCACTGCAGACAATGTCCACACGACGCCGGCGATGGGTTCGCCACGATCATGTGGCTCACCGGAGACCCATTCCCTCAGGTGCTGCAGCAAGTGGCCGAGTATCTGGGGGTGCCGCCAGATAGTGGACCACTGCCTAAGGAGGAGGCGTCATCGCCCCCGGCACCCGCTGCATCGCCGGCCTCCGCGACACCATCGGCCACACCGGATCCAGCGGACGATGCACCGGACGCTTTGCCGGATGACGTGGCTGACTTGCGGCACGCGGTCTACATCTACCTTGCGCAGTACTGCGGACTCTCTGACGACCATCGCGAGCAACTACGGAAGCGTGGATTGACTGATGCCCAGATCGACATCGCGGGCTACTGGTCGGTGCCGCGTACCGGAGTTTCGTGCATTGCCGGGCTGTACCTCTCGAGGGATTATGACTCACAGCGGATAGCCGAGTGTGTGCCGGGGGTCTTCCCGAGTGGGTCACACATCCGCGCTCACGATTGCCTGATGATCCCCGTTTGCGACGCGGATCGACGAATCATCGCAATCAAGAAGCGGCTCAACAAACCGATGTCGGACGGCTGTCGGTATCTCTGGATGAGCCGCACCCGCCAGGATCCCGACGACGCCCCGTCGTCCGGCAGTCCGTGTCACGTGCCGGTCTGGGATGGCGACCGGTCCACAATTCGGATCACCGAGGGACCGCTCAAGGCCAACATTGCCACTGCCATATCGGACGTGCTGACCATTGGTGTCGGCGGTGCAACGACGTGGCAGTCGGCCCTGCCCGTCCTCAAACAGCTGCGGCCGCGGCGGGTGCTGATCTCGATGGACGCCGACGCCGCGACCAATGCAACGGTGGCCGGTGCTACCGTGGCTCTGTGGGAGCATCTGGCGGAGCAGGACAGCATCGAGGTGGCCGTGGAGACGTGGCCGACTACCCAGGGGGAGGATGGATCGATCACACCGAAGGGTACCGATGATGCACTCGCCGCCGGGGTGCCGATCACAGTACTCGACGGTGTGGCCGCAGAGGAGCACATCGCTGAACTGCGGCGAGTGGCCAGCGGCGAGGATGGCGATGATGGTGGCCCGTACTTCGAGATCGTCACGGCCGCCGAACTGGATGATGGAGACTACCGGCTCGACTACCTGGTCCCGGGTGTCGTCGCCGCGGAGCAGCCGCTGATCATTGCGGGTCAATTTAAGACTTTGAAAACGTCCATCGCGTTCGATTTTTCAGTCGCACTTGCATCGGGCCAGCCGTTCCTGGGCCACTTCGGGATTCCAAAAAAGCGACGCGTCCTGATCCTCACCGCTGAATCTGGCCTAGCGACCGTACAAGACACCTGCCGGCGGATCTGCCGGTCGCACGGTATCAGGCTGCGTGACATCGACGGGCTGGCTGTCTGTGATCGCGTGCCGATGCTGGAGAATCCGAGCCACGTCGACGAACTCCAGAAGATCATCGAGGCCGAGCGGTTTGAAGTGGTGGTCGCGGATCCTGCGTATTTGATGCTGGACGGAGACAACGCAGGGAACCTCTTTTCGATGGGTTCACAGCTCCGGACGTTCGCCGAGATGAGTCTCCGCGCCGGGGCGACGCCGATCCTTTTGCATCACGCAAAAAAAAACAACGTCAACGCGATCGACTATCAGCCGCTCGAGCTGGCCGATCTCGCCTGGGCCGGGTTCGCTGAGTTCGCCCGCCAATGGCTCTTGCTCTCGCGCCGCGAGCGGTACGCCGAGGGTAGTGGCGACCACCGCCTCTGGATGAGCGTAGGCGGGTCAGCCGGTCACAACGGCTGCTGGGGCGTGGACATCGCCGAAGGCAGCCCAGATGACCCCGAGGGGAGACGGTGGGAGGTGTCGATCGACGACGCCAGGGAGGCCAGGGAGCGAGCCGCAACCGAAGCGGAGCAAAGGCGTGAGGCAGCGAGGCAAGAGCAAGAACGAAAGGCGATGGAATCGAATCGCGAAAAAGTTCTTGCAGCATTTCGCGGCGTGAGTCCCCCGCGGCTGACAAAAAAACAAATTCGCGATCGTGCATCACTCAATGCACGATCTGCCGACATCGTTGTCGGCTACATGATTCGCATCGGCGAGCTACTGGACGGGGTGAAGGCCACCGCCGGAAACGGCCAAAAATATGACGCGTTTGAAATTCAGTGGCAAAAAATCAGCGAATGACACCGCACCGGGACACCGGGACAAATCCACCGGGACACCGGGACAGTACCAGTGATCACACACACCGGGACAGGGCCCTATTAATAGGGCCTGTCCCAGTCCCGGTGTGTGTGGGGCTCCGGGTCCCAGTGGCACAGCCCGCGAGTTGTCCCGGTGACGAGCACCAACAAAAAAACGTCGCACAAAAAAATGCACGAAAAAAATTTCTGTCGAAGCAACGCCCCACCGAAACACCACCACCCCCAGGCAGTCAAAAAAAACTCGCGCCCACCGCATTCGACCGATTTTTTTTGATGACATCCACCTGCCGCCGTCGCCAATCACCCACAAAAAAAGCCGGTTCCGAGCTGTACCCCGGACCGGCCGATCGATGACTCCCAATGCACCAAGGAGCAAACCCATGTTGGACCCGTCACCGTCTGCAGTCAATCCGCAATCGTTCCTCACGGCTATCTGCGTCCCGCGAAACCCACCACCCGAAGAACGTGACCTGGACCGACTCACGGTGGTCGAGAGTTCCGCTGATGGCTCTGTGACTCTGACCAACATCACCGCGGCCGAGCACCTGTACGGTCATTCGTCTTGCGTCCAGTACATGGACTATCACACCATCGACGCGATGGCGCAGTGTCGTGGCTACGAGTTGTGGATTCTTCCACTCCGCGACGGTCGTGAGATTCAAGTTGCCATCGGTCAACCAAGCTACCATCGCGGCTGGATGGTCGGCATCCCGCGCCCTGATGGCTCGCACGAATGGTTTGCGACGGAAGATGAGAGCGTCGGCTGTCGGTTGCTATGGGGTGCTGCGATCGAGGCGATGAGCAACAAAACCTCGGCCCAAGAACCACCGGCTGTACCCGCTACACCCGCACCTACCCCCGCCGGCTGGACGTGGGACGACATAATGGCCGCAGGAGAGAGCTGAGGCAGATCGATTCAATTGGCGTGCATATGCAACCGGTGTGCAGGTGCGATCCGTTCTGCGCTACGCAACGATCGTGGCATTCTGTACATGGGCCGATTTCCTGGGCGGGGGCCAGGGGGTCTTGGTAGTGGTGAACGTTCAATTCGCGATAGCACGCCCACCGCCGCTCGCGATTGGATCCTGCCGGCTGCGTACGCCTGCCATCGGGCCGGTTTGGTGGTGGAAGTTGCTGCTGAGACGATGGAGGAAACGATGACGCGAGCAGCGGCGTCAGCGGCCAGCAACTCGACCCTTGCCGGTGGCCCCAGAAATCTGATCCGTCAAATGGCGGATCACAAGTGTCAGCGGCCAGCAACGTGTATCGTTGCCGGCGGGATTGAGGCCGATCCAAACGGCCGCCAGTGCCTCCCGATTAACCGGTGAATCTGCCCCAAATTGCACCGGGTGTTCCCCACTGCGTTCCCCGGTTGATGCGGGCCCGCCGTTTTCCCAGCATTTTCAACAGGTGTTCGAGTCACACCGGGACTCCAAGCCGTCTCTGAGCTCCTGCAATCTCACGACGACAACTTGGAAAGATCCAGGCGATCGATCCCGTTCCCTTGGTCGATGTACCGGTCTCTCACGAACTCAAGGTTGAA
>CAYWXT010000348.1:0-3987 GCA_964462125.1 uncultured Pirellulaceae bacterium
GCGCGAGCTGCGCCGGGAGCGCAAGGAGCGGGAGCGGCGCCACCAGGACGAGGCTCCTGCAAGACCTTCAGGTATTCGCGGACGTTGAGGTCACCCTGACCGAGCGGCACTTCCGCCCCCCAGGTCTCGCCCGGTTTATCACTCCAGGTGCCGTCCTTGCAGTGCACACTGCGGACGTGATGGGCCACCTTGCGCAATGCTTCCAGCGGCTGGCCGGTGCCATATAGGATCATGTTGGCGGGGTCGAAGTTGATCTTCAGGTTTTCCCGCTGCACTTGCGCGATGAACTCCAACAACCCCTCCGCGCTCTCTTGGCCGGTTTCCAGATGCAGGAATTGGCTGTTTGCCGCGCAGTGATCACACAGTTCCCGGGTCACGTCGACGATTCCCGCATAGCCGGGATCGGCCGGGTCGTGGGGGACGAAACCGAGGTGCAGTGCGACGGTGTCGCATCCGAGCCCCTTGGCGAAGTCGGAAATCTCCCGCATCTCTTGGAGCCGTGCCGCCCGAGTTGCTTCGGGGACGAGTCCGACGGTGCGGACAACGGTCGGGATGTCGGCGTAGCTCTCGCCTTCGAATCCGCCAAAGACCGCGGTGCAGCGAACGTTCATCTCCTCCAGTTGCCGCTTCAAAGTCGCGGCAGATTCAGCGTTCCGCTTCTCCGCGCTCGGAGCGTGCAGCTGAATCGTCGGCACGCCCAGGTCGGCGATTACCTCCCAAGCGACCCCTAGTCCCGCGTCCACGGACGCAAACACACCAATCGGCCAAGCACTCATGTCGGTCTCTCCACTGTCAGTCGTCAAGTCAGCGCACGATTCCGTGCCAAGTCGGGGTGCCAGTGTAGCGGAGATCCGCAGGGCCAGGGACGGCGTGATCAGAACAGAAATGCGGTCCTTGTATTGAAGGCGAGCTGGTGTTCGGCCGATAATTCCAGTTTGGGACGCTCGCGTTTCTCGTTATCCTCCTGCGATATTCAACTCACCCCACGATCTCTTTTCCTTCACCCCAAGATTCTTGGCGGAGCCGATGGCCGCCAGCCAGTCGCATGTCATTACACAAACTCGAACCGACCAGCCAACGAACGTTGTGGCGGGACAATGGCGGCAATCTACTGGCGGTCCTGGTGGGGCTGATTCTTATCGCCGGGGCGGCCGTGATCGCTTACCGCCAACACCGCTTTGTACCGCCCCGATTTCCCCCGGAGCGGTCGATCCAGCGTCCCGATCCGAACCTCGATCCGTCGGTAACGGGTGCGTCCGGCGCGGTCGCGGGAGGGTTGCGGATCGAGGTCACCGGTGCCGCCAACGACTCCGGTTCGGTCATGCTCGCCCTTTACGGCTCGGCGGAGACGTTCAACGACCCCGAGCATGCGGAGCTCATCGGCTCGATCGAGGTCGAGGACGACATCGCCAAGTGGTATATCCCCGCGGAGGAATTACCGGATCAGATCGCGATCGCGGCGTTCCATGATGAGAACGACGATCAAATGCTCAACCGCAACGCGCTGGGGGTTCCGACGGAACGGTATGGCTTTTCCAACAACGCTCGCGGGATTGTCGGCCCGCCCCGCTTCGAAGAGGCCGCGATCGAGGGCCCGTTCGAGGACCAAACGCTCAACATTGTGATCCGCTGAAACGTGATCCGCTGAAGCGTGATCCGCTGTAGGATGGGCCGGCGCTCAGAACTTGTACAACAGCAACATCGAGTAGTAAACGTCGTTCGGCACCGCACCCTCGGGGGTGCTGTCGTAGCGGTCGGTCACGGCCAGCTTCAGACTCAGGTTCTCGGCGTCATCGAGCAGGATCTCCCAAGCGAGATCGCTGACCAACCGGAATTCGGAGAAGTCGGACCAGACGGGGAAGTAATCGACCTTGGCCTTCAATATCTGCCGCGCCGTCAGCTGATGTTCCAAGTCGATCCCGAACACCGCTTCCGGCCTCCAACGCTCGTTCGGCGCGCCGAATTCGCGGGAGCTACCGGCACCGAAACGGGTCACCAGCGTGGTCTGGTCATCGCGCAGCCAATGGTATCCGACACCGCTGTTGAGGTTCAGCCGTAGGTCGAAGGATTTGAACTGGTCCCACTCCAATCCGAGTTTGCTGAACATCGACCAGGAGGATTCGCCCACCATGCGGTCGTAATCGACGTTGAATCGTCCGTTGTTCTCGGTCGTCTCGTTCCGGTTGCTCGCCTGGCGGTAATCGGAGTCGATCGCGAAGGTGTACAGGTCGGTTTTCCGTTTCAATTCGATCCCGGTCTGGATCGCCAACGTCTTGGCATTGCCGTCGCTGCCGTTGAGCCCGAATTCGGCGTGGTTGTTCCAACCTTGGGAGACCCACCGCAGGGGATACTCATACCAACCCAGGACATCTTCCTGCAGCGGTGGGGTCTCGACCGCCCCGTCCGCCTCCAGCTGCTCGGAGACTCGGGGGCCCGCCTCCAGTTGCTCCGCTTCGATGAGCCCCCGGCCGGGGCCGCTGCCGTCGGCCGGAGCGAGGAGCAGTGGGGGGTCGGTGCCGCCTGGCAAAGGCCCGGCTGGCAAAGGCCCGGCTGGCGATGTGGCGTTGGGTAATCGCCCGGCTGGGGACGGTCCCTGCGTGTGATCCGCCGAGACGTGATAGACCGGTTCGCTCAACGTTTCCGCCGCTGGGATTTTCCCCCCGCTAGGCGCTGCCGCGGTCGAGATGAGCCAAACCAACCCGACCGTCCCCGAGGTCATCAAGATTCGTCGACTGCTGCCAGCGGGAATGTGGCCGTCGGGGGAGCGGTACCCAGCCATGGTGTCCTTGCCATCGGATGCGGTTCGGACTCCCGATCACGCTCGGGAGTCCAGCTTCGCGTTGGCATATCACAACCCGATTCCGTTGTCACCAGGAGTTCCGGCGCGGAAACGACTCGGGGCGACGTCGGTGAGGAGCGAGTGTTGGCGGCTAGGATTCGGAGTCGGCGGTCTCGGGCTCGGTTGCCGTGCGTCGGCTGCGTCGTCGCGGTTTCGTATTGCCCCATTCCTTGGTGATGGTTTCGAAGACCTCGGGGGTCTCGTAACGGACGATGGTCTTTCCCTCGGGGATCGGCCCGATCAAGCCGCGAAAGACCGGCATTCCGCGAAGCGCCAGATCGGTGCTGCAGTCGTCGATGCCGATTTGGGTGTGCTGTTTCAGCAACGGGTCACAGCTTGGATAGTCGCGGATCAGCAGCGTCCCATCACTGTTTCGAGAAACGACGCGATACGTATCTTTTTTTGACATGGTGCCTCCGGGCATGGATCAAGTTCATGGATTGGGTGGGTCATTGCGTCGAACGAAACGCCGCCGAGGACCGCGGTCCGGTGGGAGTGATTTCGGAACTTCGGCGGTACTTCAGGACCGGCGGACGTTTCGTTCGGGCGGGAGGGGGAGGGTTCCCGCAACGTCATGCAACACAGGTTTCATCGGTGGCTGTAGTGCAGAGGCGACACGAATCCGGGATGGCATCGCACAGGGGTGCTGATTCGATTTCTGGGATCAATGCGCACACCCGGTACCTTCATCGCACAACGTCCACCCCCGCGGTGTCGGAGACGCCATCGGGGGAAAGCCGGCTGACGGCGGTAGCGGTCAGATCAAACGACTGGGCTTGGTTACTTCGCAGGACGATTCGGAAATTGACCGTCTCGCCGGCGCGCATCGAGCGGATGTCTTCCAGGTGGATCGTATCGCCCTCCCTTTCGAACGATTCGGCGTCGGGAACGGTGGTCGGGATCGCCCGCTCGACGCTGAGCCCCTCTGGTAGTCGAAAGCTCACCCGGACGTTCCCATCGATCTCATCCCGGTCATTGGTGACCGACAGCGAGAACCGGATCGGGTCGCCAACCCGGGCTGGTTGGTCCAGTGGCAACAGCGAGACATCGAGTTGGTCGGAGCGGGACGGCAGTGGTGGGGCGACCGGGCCGCTGGGGTCCGGCGCCGGGGAGGGCGTCGACGACGGGGTATCCTGTGGGGAGCGGGG
>CAYWXT010000349.1:0-3775 GCA_964462125.1 uncultured Pirellulaceae bacterium
TCACTGCCGAGGAGGATCGCTCCGGCGCTTCCGCCGTAGACTGGCCCGCCCTCGCGGATGAAGCGCGTGATGGCCGTATCGAAGCCGCTGGTGCGCACCTGCTGGAGAAGGCGGTACGTGTTTCCACCGCCAATGTAGATCCCGTCGAAGTCGATCAGCTCTCGTGCGTCGTGCCCGTCGAAGGCCGACCAGGACTCGATGTGGCGGACGCCGAGCGGCTGGAATGTCGAGCGCAGCCACGCCGCTGCGGCGGTGTGTCGCTCCTCCTGTAGCGCGAGCGGCAGGTACAGCAGGCGGCCACTGCCGATCGGGACCATCACGCTACTGCCCATCATCGACGCCTTGACGTGGGCCGGCATGTCATCGGGTCCCTCGATCGTGTGGACATAGGGGAGCTGCTCCGGGACCGCATGGTTCATCGCGGTTTCAAAGTCGACCCGGACGTCGGGATCGGCGTTCTCGTTGATCGTCAGCGAGGCGCTGGTGTGGCGGATGAAGGCCTGCATCCAACCGACCTGCACCTCCTCGATCTCCGGGACGGCATCGAGGAGGTGGCGGGTGATCAAATGGAAGCCGCGGCTCATCGCCGGCAGCCGGATCTGTTTTTGGGCCCACATTGGCGAAACCGACCAACAAAAGACGAATAAAAAACGAAAATTTTCTGAGAAAATTTCGGTGCCTGGAACAGGGTGAAACGGCGAGAGGCCGCGCGCCCGATCGGTTGCAACCGGAGCGAAACGTGAGGTTCTTCGACCCCCTCCCGACTGTCAAGCTGGGGCATCAAGGATCCTTTGAGCGGCATCTAGGCGAAGATCACCCCCCTTGACGAATTGCCCCCTGCGGCATTTTCAACTCGACCGAGAGGCGAGAAACATCGCCGGCCGAATCGTCACCGTTTCGCCGCTCAGCCCAGTCGGGCGGCGCGGTGGCCGGCGCCGCCCGGAGAGCCGCTGAATTTTCTTGACTCGACTCGTTTTACGTCAATAATCCAGTCGTGACTGGAGCCGCGGCCTGACGGAAAAGGCCGCGATGGGATAGATCATTGGTAAAGGTGGCCCCGAATGGATGGGGACGCCGTGTTCGACCGGACAAGAGTAGCTATGAGTCAGTGCAAGAATGTCTTCGAGGCCATTTTACGATACGGCCACGATGAAGACTTCGTCCCGCACGTGGACAATCACTTTGAGCCCACCGATGCCCCGGCGGGGAGCCCCGAGAAGATCGAGGTTCTGCGGCGGCGGGTGGAGCTGGGCCAGCCCCTGTGGCACAACACCGACCGCGTCGATTACTCCGGTTTGACCGGGGCGATCCGCCCTCGCGAGTAACGCGGCACGGTCCGCTGGGCATCCGCATGCCCCGGACCGATGGCGATTGGCCCAGACGCCCCGTGACCCAGACGCCCCGTGACCCAGACGCCCCGGAATGGCCAATGCGCCGCCGGGGCGTTTTTCGTGCGCCTCTGGCGGTGGTGAAAAACGTTGCGCGATGCTCCATTGTCGGGTATTGTGACGGTCTCGCGATCGAATCTTCCCTCTGCCCCCGTGCCCTGCTCCCTCCGCGACCGCGGGCGGTCATGCCGACGAGAACTTGTGATGGAAATTGGTCTGCGGATCCTCGCATTGATCATTGACGCCCCCCTCTGCTTCTTCTCAATTCCACTGGTCCTCCATGTCACCGGGTGGGTGCTGGAGCGTTCCGGGCCGTTTTCCTGGCTGCTGATCCCTCTTTGGTTTGCCTTGTTTTTTGTATGGCCATTCCTTTTCTTCGGCGTCTTCACAGGCATCTGGGGCCGCACGCCGGGACGCTGGATTTGTCGTCTGAAAGTCACCGACGAATTCGAGCGGCCACCCGGTTTGTGGCGAGGGCTTGCCCGGGAAACACTCAAGTTGCTTGCCGTCGGATCTGTGATCGGTGCGGTGATTGGCTTCCTTCAATTGGCGTATCAGGGGACGACGTGGTACGACCATCTTTGTGGAACGCGAGTCGAGCATTCACCTTGGATTCGTCTGTCCGCCACACAACGCAATTTCCGAAAACGGCACCGCCCTCCACGTTTCTGAACGATTCTGGGTACCAGCGTCCGAATTCTCAAACCTCGCGCCGGGGCGAAACACTTTGCTTGGAAAAACCGGAAGGCGCATAATGGCGGTCCTGCCCCCATTCCCTTCCTCCCAGCCCCGCTCGGCGTCCCATGCGTTACTTCCCGTGCCCTCTGCTCGCCGTCCCGCTGCTGCTGCTGTTCAGCGTCCCCGCCCTCACCGCAGGGGCTGAGGAGGAATTTCGTTGGGATTTCGAGGCTGGGCCGGGCGGTGAGTTGGCCGGCGCCGCGTCGGTGGAGCCGATCGGTCCGACGGCGGTGCACTTCGAAGGGATGCCAGAGGAGAACTTGGCGCTGCAGCTGGACGGCAAAGGGGCGTTTGTCCGCGTCGAGGACGAGGGCGATTTGGGGTCGCTGAAGTTCCTCCACGGTGATCCGATCTCGATCGAGGCCTGGATTCGGAGCGACGCGGTCGCATCGGGACGCAACATCTACATCGTCGGCAAGGGGCGGACGCACAACGGCCCGAGCCAAGACAATCAAAACTACGCCCTCCGCCTCCGCGGGGTCGGCGGCCAAGCCCGGCTGAGCTTTCTGTTCCGCAGCGAGGCGGCTGAGAGCGAGGCGGGGGAGGACGAACCGTCGGAGTATCATCGCTGGACCAGCAAGACCGGCTTCACCCCTGGCGGCAGTTGGCATCACGTCGCCGTCACCTACACGTTCGGGGATGCCGACAGCCTTTGCGGTTACGTCGACGGAGAGCGGGTCGGTGGGACGTGGGACATGGGCGGAGCCACCGATCGGGCGCCGGTGGTGGACGACGATGAGCTGTGGATTGGCTCATCGATGGGCGGCAGCGGCTCGTGTTCCTTTCGCGGGGCGATCGATGACGTGGTGATCTCGCGCGGGATCAGCCCTGCGGAGGAACTTGCCTCGCGCCGTGTTCCCATCGTCCGCCCGCCGAGGGCGCCGGAGTCGGGGCTGCCGGAGGACGCGGTGTTGGTCACGTTGCACGAGAACGCCGCCGAGTCGTCGTGGCCGCTTGAGCAGAGCGAACCCGACATCACGTTTGAGCAATCGGCGTTCGGGATCGCTTCGATCCCCACGCCTTATGCCCGCGGCGGTGTCCGCCGCGACTGGAGCGGGGCGGTGCTGGTGACCGCGATGGCCGAGATCGACCTGCCGGAGGAGCCGCAGCAGTGGATGCTGCGCGCCGGCGGACGGTCGCGGTTGTGGGTCGGCGACCGCGTCGTCGCGGAAACGCCACCGCACCTGAGAAACGCCAACGCGCATCATGAGGTGGAACCCTATACCCAGGACGATCCCTGGCTCCGCCCGCCGAACCCTGGGCATCACGAGCGGATCACCACCGACGCGTCGGAAGCCGGCAAGACGCTGGTGGCCCTGCAGACGATCATCGGCGGCGACGGACTGCGGCACGAGGCGGGCGAGATCATGGTCGCAGTTCGCAGCGACGAGGGTGACCAATGGCAGCTGCTCAGCCTCGGCGACGCGGTCCCGGTCACCGACGAGGCGTGGGAGGACTTCGCGCGGGACCAGCGAGCGATCGTCCAGGCGATCGATGATCAGCAGCGACGGGTCGCCGCCGCCGAAGACGATCCGTATTGGGACCGTCGCCATGAGGCGGCGCGGCAGTTTGTGGAGTCCTTGCCAGCGATCGAGGTTCCCCAGGCCGGTTCCCCAGCGGACGGAGCTGCCCGAGCCGATGAGTCGGAT
>CAYWXT010000350.1:0-3771 GCA_964462125.1 uncultured Pirellulaceae bacterium
TCGTGGTGATGGCTGGACGTTTTCCGCTGCCAGGCCGTTTGGGGGTCGTTGGAGTTAATCCCGCTTCGACATCCGTTTCGGCGAAACGGACGTACTCCGAGCCGGATCGTGGCGTTGGCTGGGCGTTCTCCGGCGTTCCGGCGTTACTTCGCCGGGACTTCCAATCCTTCGGGTAACTTGCCTTCGGCGACCTCGTCTTCCCACTGGTCCATCAGTGGCCAGCGTTCGGCGAGGGTGCCGAAGTCGGCCATCTGCAGGTAGCCGCGCACGCGGTCGATGGTCCGATTGAGAAAATCTTTGTCGTTGGCAAAGATTGGCCCATGGCTCGGGGCGAGCCATTTGACGTTGCTGTCGCGGATCCGCTCCAGCGACTTGACGAACGCCTTGATGTCGCTGCCGTGGTGCGCATCGATGGCGCCGATACAGCCGTCGCGGTAGATGTTGTCACCGCTGAGCAGCACATCGCCGAGGCGGAACGCGAGCTGGCTGTCGGTGTGTCCGGGGGTGTGCCAGATTTCCACCTCCAGGTCTCCCACGGTGATCACGTCCCCATCGTTGACGAGGGAATCGATCTGGACCGGGGGCATCTCCAGCTTCAAGTTTTGTGGCCCAATTTCCGCCATGGTCTGCAGCGTGTCCCCACTTTGCAGCGGCGCCACGGCGTTGGGGTGAGCGGTCGCCGTGGTCTTGAGCAACTGCTTGGCTTTGGCGAGGCCTTGGATGTGATCCACATCGGCGTGGGTTGCGACGAGTGTTTTGCACTGCGAGAGGGGGAAATCGAGTTGACGAATGAGTTCGATGAATTCGTCGACTGTTTCCTGGTAGCCGATGTCGATCAAAATCCATTCATCGCCGTCGTAGATGAGGTAGACGTTGCAGCCGATGACCTCGCCCGCCTGGAAATTGAGTTCGATGACGCCGGGAAAAATCGGTTTGCGCGCGAGCATGATGAACCGTGATGATAAGCAAAACGTGAATCGTTCCCCCTGAGTTTACGTTCTCAGCTAGCGGATCGGGAGGCGGGAGTTACCGGTGATGGGTGATTGATGCACGATCTGCGCCAGTCCCTCTCGATAACTCGGAAATTGGAGTCTGGGGAGCAGATCGAGTTTCATGCGGCGGTTCCAGATCCGCTTGTTCGTCTCCGACCGCCGCGAGACGGCGTCACCGGTTGTCGGGGGGACGAACTGTGGCGGGGGTGAGCGAGACTGCCGTGCGATCTCGCGGTAGAACTGCCGGCGGATCACAGGCCGGTCATCGGCGACGACGTAGAGCCGACGCCGGGGATTGGCAACTGTACTCGCCGCTGCAGCCGGCGGGCCAGCACTGGGGCTGTGGCCGCCGCGGTCCCAGCAGGCCAGCACGGCGCGGGCGGCATCGTCGACATGGATCAGATTCAGGTAGCCTGTTTCGTCGGATACGGTGACCGGGCGGCCGGCGATCACATCGGCGGCGCGGGGGACCCGGCCGGGGCCGTAGATGCCAGCGAGCCTCAGGATGGTCCAGGGAGCTCGGGGGGTAATCCGGTGCAGCAATTGTTCCGCCTGCAGGTGAACTTTTCCACCGAGGCGGGTCGGATGGGTGGGGGAGGTTTCATCGACCCAGCGGCCGTCGGTGTGGTGGTAGACGCCGGTGGTGCTGATGTAGCAGAGGTCCGGGGGTGCGGTGCCGCGTGGGGGATGGTGCTTTTCAACGCGGTGACGTTCGCCCTGGTGGTGGAGCGCCTCCAGCAGATTCCGCAGGCCACCGAGCTGGGCCTCTTGGCGGCTATGGCGACTGTGGCGGTCGTAGCTGACCGCGATCAGCACACGGTCGACCGGCGGCAGATCGCCGAGGGTGCGGCGATCGGTCCAATCGGCGATCAGGGGTTCGATTCCTTTCCTGGCCAGCTCGACTGCCCGGTCTCGGCGCCGGGTCGTCGCCCACAGGCGGTCACCGCGGCGGCATGCGATTTGGGCGACGCGGATGCCGAGATAGCCGCAACCGACGATGAGCACGCGATTTTTCGGAACTTGTGAGTGGGGTTCGGCATTCAAAGGGGCGGCCGTTGGGGGTGCTGCGGTCATCTTGAAGTTGGCCCGATTCTCGCTGGGAAAGAGCGTGGCGGGAGGTGAAACGGTGGCAGACCGGCTACAATGGGATCGTTCCTCGATCGAAGTAAACGTTCCATGAATGAACTGAAGCTCAACGAATTAGGCGGGACAGCGGGATCGCGCCGGCTCGGTCGCTGCGCCCAGACGGTGCTGTTCCTGTTGGTCACCCTCACATGGGTCCTTGCCAACGCGTGTTGGATCAATTCGTTGTCGGCGCAAAGTGTCGGCGCGGCAACCGGGGTCTCGGAGTCTTCCGGGGAGGCGACCGCTCTGACCACCGCTGCGGCGCGCTCCGAGCGGCTGGGGACCGAGGTTGACGTTCCCTCGCAGTTGCGGCTGTTGCTCGAGGAGGGAGGGGACCCCCAGTCGATTGAGCAATTGCGGTTGCTCGAACAGCAGCATCGCCGGGTCGCTGAGTCTGCCCAGGCTTGTACGGTCAGCATCCGGATCGGCGCGGCTCAGGGTTGCGGTGTGATCATCACCGACAACGGCTACGTGCTCACGGCGGCTCACGTCGCCATGCGGCCTGGCAAGCGGGCCCAGGTCATGCTTCCCGATGGGCGGTCCGTCCGCGCGACGACGTTGGGAATGAACCGGCACGTCGATGGTGGTCTGGTGCGTATCGATCCCGACCAGAATGATGGGGAGCCGTGGCCCCATGCGACGCTGGGAACGAGTGAGGAATTGGCGGTGGGAATGTGGTGCATCGCGACCGGACATCCTGGGGGTTACGACCAAGACCGTGGTCCGGTGACCCGTGTCGGTCGGATCTTGCAGGTGCGTGAGGAAGCGATCACGACCGACTGCGCCTTGATCGGTGGAGACAGTGGTGGCCCGCTGTTTGACTTGGCCGGCACCTTGATCGCGGTCCACAGCCGGATCGGGAATGACATCGCCGACAACTTGCACGTGCCGGTCGACCACTATGACGACTCTTGGGACCGGCTCGCCAGCGGTGAAGCCTGGGGGTACCTCCCGGGGTTCAAGCCGGTTTTGGGAGTGACCGGGAATGCAGAATTGGACGAGGCCGAAATTGTGGAGGTCAAATCGGGGTCACCGGCCGAGAACGCGGGGCTGGAGCCGCAGGACGTGGTGGAGAAGTTTGGTGACGTGGAGATCACCGACTTCGAGTCGCTCCGCGCGGCGGTCGCCGACACGATGCCGGGCGAACGTCTCAAGGTCAGGGTTCGGCGAGACGAAAAACGTGTCAATGTCTTCGTAGAGATCGGACGGGCTCATGAATAGAACAACCGGTGGTGACGCGCGGTGTCGCGGGTTCACGCTGATCGTTGCCGTCGCTTGCGCGACCCTGGCGTTTGCTGGCCGGGCGGTGGCGCAAGAGGATCGCTCCTGGCCGAAGTTCAATCTGTCGCACCGGCGAGACAGCGGGTCGATGATGCGGTTGGTCGGCCCGTTGACGAAACCACTCGACGAAAGTGTCGTGCAGGTGCTCAGTGGCGGCCGACCGGTGGCGCTTGGGACGGTTGTCAGCGAGGACAGGTATTGCTTGACCAAGCGGAGTGAGCTCAGCGGAGACCCGATCCGAGTCCGGCTCGCCGACGGTAAACTCTTTCCGGCACGCGTCGCCTCGGTCCGCCGTGGGAATGATCTGGCGTTGTTGCGAATCGACACCGACGTCGAGCTGATGACGTGGCGAGGCGGGCGGGCAGCGCGGGTA
>CAYWXT010000351.1:0-3721 GCA_964462125.1 uncultured Pirellulaceae bacterium
GGCTACCGAACAGTTTTTCACAGCCGCTGACGTCGAGGAACGCTTCGTCGAGCGATAGCGGTTCGACCAGCGGTGTGTAGCGGGCGAACACCTCGCGGATCTGCCGGGAGATCGCCGCGTAGTGGCTCATCCGCACCGGCAACACGATCGCCTCCGGGCAAAGCCGCAGCGCCGTGGCGGTCGGCATCGCGCTGTGGACACCGAAGCGGCGGACCGCGTAGCTGGCCGCGGCGACCACCCCGCGTCCCTCGGCCGAACCGCCGACGATCACCGGTTTGCCAGCAAGCTCCGGCCGATCCCGCTGCTCGACCGCCGCGTAAAAAGCGTCCATGTCCACGTGCAAGGTCATCGGTCACCGCCAGGGGTTGTTCATGTGCCGACAGTGTAACGGTTTCTTTTTCCTTCGGGACCGACGACATGTAGCCAGTGCCACCAGCACCTGCTTCTCGTGCAACTGCCGACGGTCGAACTGGTTCAGCGGCCACCCGACTCGGATATCGGCATACCTCTCAGGACCGTCGTCCCAATCGGGTTCGATCGTCACCGAGCGAACACGGGTGCCGACATAGGCCGCCATGAAGGCGTGGCCCGCTTCGTGATAGGCACTCGTCTCAAGATCGGTCACTTCGCTGTCTACACCCTGTCAGCAAACATGCTGTTTGATTGTCCGCTGACTGTCATGCGAGCGTTGATTTTACCCCGAAGGGGTTTCCAGAACGTAGCCCACGGTCGCGCAGCGCACCGTGGGACACCTCTTCTCCAGTCCTGGCTCCCTTCTCCCCCGAATGTCACGCAAGTGGTGCTTGCGTTGCATTCGGGGGAGAAGGGCTGGGGATGAGGGGGCCTTCGCTTTCCTGGACCCCTCCGAGCTTGTAAATTCATTCTATGCCGCCGCAAGATGGTCGCCTTTTGCTCCGCAAAAGGATGTTTCTGACACGCTGCTTTCGCGGAGCGAAAGGCGACCATGATTGTTTCACAAGCCCTCCGGGATCGTGGCCGGCCGCTGGACGACCTCGCCATACAGGCCGACGTGACCATAACTTAAATCGGCATGACCTGCTGGGCTGACGGTGGCTAGACAAAGAGGGAGGGTGCAAAAATGAGTCCTCATCCGTCCCGACGGAGCCGTGCGTCACGGTGAGGTGTCGTCTTCGCGGATTCTCTGGATTGCTTCGCGAGCGACGACGCGAATGCTGACGTAATCGTCCTCGAGCAAATCCAGGAGTTTTGGGATGGCTGCCCGCGCGGGAGCACCGATTTCTCCGAGAGCCTTGACTGCCGCGATCCGTGCTGGAAGCCGAGGATGGTCAGTTGCCGTGATCAAATGTGGCACGGCATTCGGTCCTAGCTTCCCCAAAGCTTCGGCGGCGGCAGGCTGCACGATTTTGAAATGCTGTTCGCTCTCCAAGACCCGTTCAATCAAATGCGGGGTTGCCTCGGAGGCGGCTGGACCAATGGCTCCCAGGGCTTCCGCTGCTCGGGCACGAACGAGGTTGTCATCGTCGCGTAATGCTTCGATCAACAACGGAATCGCAGGCTCAGCTGCAGGGCCGAGATGAACAAGTGCGCGAACAGTTGCTTGCCGTGTGGGGCCGTCACCGTCCCGGAGCGATTCAATCAAGGCTGGGACCGCGGCATGGTCCTGTTGATCGATCCTCCATAGAGCCAACGCAGCGGCGAGCCGTTGCTGCTGCTGCAGCGGAGTGAGGGGATCAAGAAGACCGACGCGATCGAGGTCTTTCCCTGTCCCGTCCCGGACGATCAGGGCTGCTATCTGAATTTCTTCTTCGTGCACGGGATGCGGTTTCACTTGAACAATCCGGAAGTGGCACCGACGATCGCGAAGCTTCATCCCGGAGATCGGCTGACACTTCGCTGCGAACCCGACAATCCAGAAGATCCATTTGCCGTGGCAATTGACGCTGGAGGCATTCCGATCGGTTACGCACCGCGGTATCTGGCTCACGATGTGACGCGACTGATGCGAGAGTGTCCGGAAGGTTCGGTTCAGCTGTTCGTCCAGAGGGTGAATCCCGACGCCCCGTTTCAGCAACGCCTACTCTGTCGCATGCGCGGCTGCTGGCTGGCCGGGTTCCGACCCTGCACTGGGCCGGAGTTCGAGCTGATTCCCGAAGTAGCCGGGGATCTCGTCGAATCTGGTTAGCAGCCGACCGAATATCTACATCATTGCCGGACCGAACGGCGCTGGAAAAACCACCTTTGCCAATCGGTTTCTTCCCAAGTTCGTCCAGTGTCGCGAATTCCTGAACGCGGACTTGATTGCCGCCCCAGTTAGCATGGAAGTCAACCGCAGAAGGAGCATCGCATGCGATTGACGACGGGCTCTGGAAGTCCATTCAAAATAGCCGCGACGTCCAAGAACGACACCAAACCTTTCTGCCTAGGAAGAGATAAGCCGGTGAACGAATCAGTCACCAGGGCCTTGGCGGTTCGCCAGCCCTACGCGTGGACAATTTGCGACGGGGTGAAGCGGACGGAGAACCAAACTGGAGTACCGACTACCGCGGGACCTTCGCCATTCATGCATCGACGAGCCGACAGGAAGTGCTTGTCACACGATGGCCGGGCTGACTCAATCCGGCGATCCAGCCGCCGGGAGACCATGGAGGGGCTGTAGGCCCTGGAGGGGCATCCTGAGACGGGAGCGGCCCGGTTTTTCATGAACAGGTGTTTGTCGTTCAGCAAAAAATGCGTGCAGCGGCTTGAGAACGGCGAATCATGACTGGTGTAGGAATTCGTTCTGTCCGGCGACACTGGCTCGGTTGCCAATCGGTAACACTCGTTTTGAGAGGGACGGTTGTTGACCGAAATGGCGTTGAACCGCCGCTGGACCTCGTCGATCGAGCCGTCGAAGGAAGCGTCGTCGGCGACGATGATCTCGCAGTCGAGTCCGGCGCTGGTCTCGAGGCAGGACTGCACGGTCTTCCCGAGCGAGTCGCCTTCGTTGTGGGCGGCGATGATGATGCTGGCGCGCATAGCAATACTTCCTTCGGGTTGAGCCCGAAATCGCGGCAAAAGATAAAAATCGACCGTTGCGTTCGCTCGGCTCACGCTCACGGTCCATTAACATCTATGCACCGAGCCGCCGAAGATTTTCACCAAATCTGGAAAAGTTCCTGCAGAACCGGGAGCCATGCAGGGCGGAGCGAACTTCGTTTTAGCGAAGAGGTGGCCGGGGTGACGACGCATTTTCACTTGGGCGTTTCCTGTTTTCCTTTATCTTGTTGGTAGGGGGATCTTTATCCGTTCCAGTTCCAACGCGTCTCACGAGAGAATCGGTTTCCATGATTAGCGATGGCTCACATAGCGATCCGGTTGTTGGCTTGCTTGAGCAGTTTCTCGCACGCTGCCGCCATGGAGAGAAACAGTCGGACTCCGGATCGGGTGTGGATTTCCCGGAACTGGCCGCCGAAATTCGCCGCATCTTCTCCGCCGAGACAGAGCAGTCTTCTTCCACCAGCGTCGGGTCGCGTTCTGTGCCCGAGAGTTCGGGCGGCCCTTTCTCCGATCCGCAGCAGGTGGGTGATTACCGGATCCTGCGGAAGATCGGCCGAGGAGGAATGGGCGTCGTCTACGAGGCCGAACGGCTCTCGCTGGGGCGGCGAGTGGCGATCAAGTTCCTCCCCCTGCACATTTCCCACGACGCAAAGCTGGTGGAGCGTTTCCGCCGCGAAGCCCGAGCCGCGTCTCAGCTGCACCA
>CAYWXT010000352.1:0-3604 GCA_964462125.1 uncultured Pirellulaceae bacterium
GACGAGATGACGCTCGATTACCTGAGGCAAACCGGCCGTACCGAGGACCACGTGCAGCTGGTCGAGCGGTACACCAAAGAGCAGGGGTTGTTCCACCGCAAACACGACGCGCCGCTTCACTACACCAAAACCCTTTCACTCGACCTGGGCACGGTTGAACCAAGCCTTGCCGGGCCCAAGCGTCCCCAGGACCGGGTGTCGCTGGCACGGATGAAGGAATCGTTTCGCCAGTCACTGACCGACCCGATCAACAAACGCGGCTTTGGGCTCGAGTCGGCTGCGCTAAAACAGACAGCCGCCGTGGTCGACAATGGCCAGAGGTCCGAGATCACACACGGCTCGGTCGTCATCGCGGCGATCACCTCCTGCACCAACACCAGCAACCCCTCGGTGATGATCGGTGCCGGACTGCTCGCCAAGAAAGCGGTCGAACGAGGGCTGACCGTGCCGCACCACGTCAAGACCAGCCTCGCTCCCGGTTCCCGCGTCGTCACCGATTATCTCAACAAAGCCGGGTTGAGTGAAAGTCTTGACAAGCTCGGATTCAACACCGTCGGCTACGGCTGCACTACCTGCATCGGCAACAGTGGCCCGCTCCCCAAACCGGTCGCCGACGCGATCGAACAAGGAGACATCGTCGCTTCGGCCGTGCTCAGCGGGAACCGAAATTTCGAAGGCCGCGTCAACCCGCTGACCAAGGCGAATTATCTGGCCAGTCCCCCGCTGGTGGTCGCTTATGCGATCGCCGGCTCGACCGATGTCGACCTGGTCCACGAACCGCTTGGAAAGGACGCTCAAGGCAACGACGTCTACCTTCACGATTTATGGCCCTCGGCAGACGAGGTGCGGGAAACGATCGCGCGGGCGGTTCAACCGGAGATGTTCACCACACAGTACGAAGAGTCCGTCAAGGGGAACCCGCTTTGGAACGACATCGAGGTCAGTGGCGGCGCGCTCTATCCTTGGGACGAGAACAGTACCTACATCCATCACCCACCGTTCCTCGACGCGGTCCGCGACCAAACCGTTCCCGACGTTCAACCGATCCGCGGCGCACGGGTGCTGGCTCTGCTCGGCGATTCGGTCACTACCGACCATATTTCCCCCGCCGGGGCGATCGCCTCGGACGGCCCCGCCGGCCGCCATCTCCAACAGCGGGGCGTGGAGGTCCGTGACTTCAACAGCTTCGGATCCCGCCGCGGCAACGACCACGTCATGGTCCGGGGAACCTTTGCCAACATCCGCATCCGGAACCAACTGGCCCCCGGGACCGAGGGAGGCGTGACGCGGCATCTGCCCGATGGCGCCACGATGAGCATTTACGATGCCGCGATGAAGTACCAAGAGGAGGGCATTCCCTTGGTCGTGTTGGCCGGGTCCGAATACGGCACCGGCAGCAGCCGTGACTGGGCTGCGAAAGGAACGATGTTGCTCGGCGTCAAGGCGGTGATCGCTGCCAGCTACGAGCGGATCCATCGTAGCAACCTGGTCGGTATGGGGGTGCTGCCGCTGGAGTTCGCCGACGGGGCGACCTGGGAATCGATCGGGCTCAGTGGCGAAGAATTGCTCGACATTGAGGACCTGTCCAACGAGCTGGAACCCCGCTCGACGATCACCGTCACCGCCACCGGCACCGATGGCAACGTCAAACGGTTCCCCTGCGTCGTCCGCATCGATACCCCGGTGGAACTGCAGTACTATCGCAACGGCGGGATCCTCCCCACCGTCCTCCGCGGACTGTCGAAAACGCCGTCGGTTGGCCAAGCGTGAAAACCCCCGAAGGGCATCGCACTGTGAGGTGGCGTACTGACCCGAACGCCGCCGATCATCTATAATCTTGTCCTCACCGTCTGCTGCGGTCGGTTGATCCTGCAGACGCTCGGCCCCGGAAACGACGCACGCGGAGAAAACCATGACAAAACATCAGATAAGTCGACGCAATTTTCAGCAACTGACGGCGGCTGCCTTTGGTGGCATTGTGGCCGGAGTTTCGGTCGGCTGTGGGGGAAGCAAGGAGCCGGAACCTGACACCGCGCCGCCGCAGGATGGAAATGGCGACTCGGCGCCCGAAGGTAGCGACGCGCGCGAGCAGGAAACGGCCGGAAGTGACGCCGAATTGAGCGATCAACAGCTTGTCATGATGGAAGAACCCCACGTCTGCCGAGGGCTCAATACCTGCGAGGGAATGGGAGCGGGCGAGGACAACGCGTGTGCCGGCCAAGGGACCTGTGCCACCGCAACCGCACACGACTGCCACGAAGAGAACGAGTGCAAGGGGCAAGGGGGCTGTGGTGACACCGCCGGGCGGAACGATTGCAAAGGGCAAGGCGAGTGCGCGGTCCCGCTGAGCGAGGCGACCTGGGAAAAGGCGCGCCAGGCGTACGAGGAGGCGATGCAGGCCGCTGGGAAATCCGTTGGCGATCCGCCCGCCGAATCTTGACCCCTGCGGTTCTCAAAGCGACCGGTCGACCCTGACTGTGAGATCGCACACAGACAGGCCGACCGGGCGGATGCGATGGTGAAGGGTTCACCTGCGAAGCGCTCGCGGACCCAGAAGATTGGAACGCGGTATGCAGCGGCGCTACCCGTAGCAGGTGCGCTCGCAGAGCCATTTGAGAACCGAGTTTCCGCTGTCCAGGAGAAATGCCATGCATCCGATCGAACCGAATCGTCGTCGTTTCCAGAAACTTACCCTAGCGGCCTTTGGCGGTCTCCTCGCTGGAGCTGGCTCCTCGGCGCAGGCCCAAGAGGACGATGGTGACAAACCGAAAGTGATGGTCGATCCAGCACTGCTGATGCAGGAGCCGAACGTCTGTCGCGGATTGAATATGTGCCAGGGGAAGGGCAAAGGCGACCATGACTGCGCCGGCAAGGCCGCTTGCACGACCGTTGCGGCGCATTCATGTGCCGGCGAGAACGACTGCAAAGGGAAAGGTGGTTGCGGCGGGTACCCTGGGCAGAATACGTGTGACGGCAAGGGCCATTGTGCCGTTCCACTGAAAGAGGCCACCTGGACCCTCGCTCGCAAGCAGTTTGAACATCTGATGAAGGATGCGGGCAAAGAGGTTGGCAAGGCGCCCTCGACAGGCTGAGCCATCTCCATTTCATGATCCGACGCGTAAGGGGGGATCGATCGACAGCCTCCTTACGCGCCTTCGGTTCATCGTCGACGACCCGATTCTGGAGACCTCAGTGATGCCGAATTTGCCACGCCTGGGACACGCCAATCTCGGCCTTGGCGTCGGGTTGCGGACCGTCCACTTCCAGCACATCCTCAAACAACGCCCGCAGGTCGACTGGTTTGAGATCATCTCCGAGAATTTTATGGATTCCAGTGGCCGCCCTCGGTATGTTCTGGAGCAGCTTGCTGAGCGTTATGAAGTCGTCATGCACGGCGTCTCGATGTCGATTGGCAGCACCGAGCCCCTTGATCGGGAATATCTCGCAAGGCTCAAGCGGTTAGCCGAAACGGTCAATGCCCGCTGGATTTCCGATCATGTCTGCTGGACCGGCGTGGCCGGGCTCAATGCCCATGATCTGCTGCCGATTCCGATGAATGAGGAAACGCTCCAGCACCTGGTCGAGCGCATCCGGATCGTGCAAG
>CAYWXT010000353.1:0-3580 GCA_964462125.1 uncultured Pirellulaceae bacterium
GATTCGTTCGCCGGGTTTTAAATCGATTCCCGACCAATCGTTTGCCGCGTGCAGTGAGCTGGAACCCACCAAAACCGACAGGGCCCATGTGAGTGTGCAAAAACGCATCCGTGTACTCCTGAACAAGCTGAATAGTGATTCGAGAAACGTGTCGTGCCCCGAGCGAACCCAGGCTCGCTGGGGCGACATTGAATGCGGACTAGGGAGACAGGGCAAGCGGTGCGGGTCATGCAAGTGGCAAAGAAAAAAACGTTGGGGAAATTGGTGAGATCAACTTCGCAGCGCCACCATCCGTCGTGTCATGCCGGCGCCTCGCTGGGGCTTCTGTGAAGCTACAGGTGTCATTTTGGTGATGAAGGGAGATTCCGTTGCCATAAGGTCACCGGCGTTGTAGCCGAAGCTCCCCTTCTGCGGTGCCTGTGGTCGGGCCGCCGGTCCGGTCGCCGGTACGGGCGGATTCAAAGGCACAGGACTTGCATCCGCCGATTCTTGCCGTTGCCGCAGGGAGGATGGAGCAAGCGAAAAAAATTGTACTTTTCGGCGTCTGGGGACTCGCGAACCGCTCTCATCCGGCTTCGAACGACCGCGGCCCAGACTCAGCGGCGGCCATTCCCGGGTGGTCATTCGCCCGTTCCGCCACCCCGGAGTTGAAGTACAATCAGCGGCGGCGGCTGCCGCCGTGCTTGCGAGCCGCCCCGATTCCCACCGCCGACGTCGAAGCCAACCGAGGATCCCTGAGATGAAAACGCGACCGAGTCTACTGGCCTTGGGGCTACTGGCCTTGCTCGTTTCCCCGCTCGCTGCCGCCGACGAGTGGGAGGTTTTGTTTGATGGAAGTTCGAAGGACCACTTCCGCAACTACCAGCAGGAGACGATCAGCGACGGCTGGAAGATCGTCGACGGGGCGCTGGTTCGCAGCGAGTCAGGGGCCGGCGACATCATCACCAAGAAGCAATACGCCGCCTTCGAGTTGGAGTTGGAGTTCAAGATTTCTCCGGCCGGCAACAGCGGCATCATGTATCACGTGACCGAAGACAACCCTCAGCCCTGGCATTCTGGCCCCGAGATCCAAATTCTCGACAATGAAGAGGGGAGCGATCCGCAAAAGTGCGGCTGGCTGTATCAGCTTTATGCCGCCGACGTTGATACCACCAAGCCGGCTGGCGAGTGGAACACGCTGCGGGTCGTGATCACGCCGGAGAAGTGTGAGCACTACATGAACGGAACGAAGTACGTTGAGTATGTGAAGGGAAGCGACGACTGGAAGGAACGGGTCGCGGACAGCAAGTTCGCCAGGTTCGAGGGGTTTGGAGAGGCGAGCCGGGGGCACATCTGCTTGCAAGACCACGGTGATGAAGTCGCCTACCGCAACATTCGTATTCGCGAGCTTGGAGGCTCATGATGCACCGCAGCCTTGCCATTGTATTGTTCGCCCTGAGCTGGAATTTGCCGGCCATGCTGTTGGCTCAGCAGTCCGCCCCGGCGGTCGACGATGCCGCTCTGCCCGCCGCCGACTCTGCGGAGCAGGCCGCCGGGGAGAGCGTTGCCCCGGGGATCAACGAAAACTTCCTCAACCCCTTCAGGGGCGAGTGACCGCGTGGCCGCCCCTGCCCGCAGTTTAGGGATCGTTTCGGCCACCACGGTGGTTGCCGCCAGCATGATCGGGGCGGGGGTCTACACGACCAGCGGTTACACGATCGCGAGTCTGCAGTCCCCGTGGCTGGTGATTGCCGCGTGGATGGTCGGGGGGGCGATCGCGATCAGCGGGGCGATGGCTTACGGCGCCCTGGCATCGAAGTTCACCGACTCAGGCGGCGAGTACCTGTTCTTGGGGCGGTCGCTGCATCCGGTCGCCGGGTTGATGGCGGGTTGGGTGTCGTTGCTGGCCGGCTTTACCGCTCCGATCGCGTTCGCTGCCATCACGTGCGAGTCGTACCTGGCGACGCTGGTTCCACTCGATTCGCTTCACCTGCCCGGCGGCGGTGTGGCGATCGGCCTGATCGTGCTGGCCGCCCTGCTGCATACTCTCAGTGTCCGCCCCTCGGCGCGGGTTCAGGACATGATCGTGGGGCTCAAGCTGGTGATGATCGTTGGATTTGTCTTGGTCGCCTCGTTCGCAGGGGGAGACCGATGGCAGGGTTGGGCGCCGTTGCCGGCGCCGGAGGTGTTATCGATTTCCGCGTTTGCGACATCGTTGCTGTATATCTCTTTCAGCTACGCCGGGTTCAATGCCGCGATCTACATCGCCGGTGAAGTGAAGGGGGCCGGGCGGAATGTTCCCCGCGCCATGATCGCTGGCACCGCGGTGGTGATGGTACTGTATGTGATCTTGAACGCGATCTTTGTCCTGGGGCCGGATCGCAGCGAGATCGCTGGGCAGGAGCAGGTGGCGGCGATCGCGGCCCGCGCCGTTGCTGGCCCTGCCTTCGCGAGCTTCGTGAGCTTGGTGATCGTGGTCTCGCTGTTCACGTCGGTCTCGGCGCTGGTGATGACCGGGCCGCGGGTTTACGCCAAGATGGCCGACGACGGTTTCCTTCCTCGCTGGTTCCAATTCCAGTCACGTCGTCCTCCGGCTGCCGCGATCTGGTTTCAGGCCGGCGCGGCGGTCCTGGTTGTCTGCATCGCGACCCTGCAAGACCTGCTTTCCTACCTCGGCTTTACTCTTTCCTTATGCTCAGCGCTGACGGTGGCGATGTTGTTTCGGGTGCGTCTCCGCAGCGAACGCGTTGGAAGCGGTTGGCACCTGCTGGCGGCCGCCATCTTCGTCACCGCGACCTGCGTCACCGCCGGCATCGCAGCGCTGAACGAGCCGCGGCAGGCCTTGGCCGCCGTGCTGACGATCGCCCTGGGCGCCATCCTGTACCCCTTTGCTGACAGAACCCGAGGCGTGCATTCAAGGGAGAGTGTCCCGGTGTCTAAAGGGGACGCTTCGTAGCGGAGTCCGCTGAGCGTTCGGGTCGCCACAATCGCTGGCCGCGGCCCGCCCCGGGGCAGGCAAGCGAGGTCAGTTCGCTACAATGGCGGCCCTGTTGCTAGCCGATTCGCCCACGGATGATTCGATCGAATGAATACTGCGACCCTACCGCTCCGCCAGGAAGTCACCCTCGAAGACTCCTGGGATCTGTCCAGTCTGTACCCCGACGACGGCGCGTGGGAGACAGACTTCAAGAGGTTGGAGGGAATGATTCCCACGCTGGATTCCTTCCGTGGCCGATTGGCGGAATCACCGCAGCGGCTGGCCGACGCCTTGGCGTTCGACAGCGAGTTCGACCGCCTGGCGGAGCGGCTGGGAACCTATGCGTTCTTGAAGACGACCGAGGACCAGGCCAACAGCGACTATCAGGCGATGAAGTCGCGGTTTCAGAATCTGGCGGTTCGTGCCAGCCAGGCCGCCAGTTACATGCGCCCGGAGCTGCTCGGCATCGACGAGGCGCGGATGGGAGAGCTGATGGCGGACGAGGCCATCGCTCCGTACCGATTGCAGCTGGAGCGGTTGATCCGTTTTCGCCCCCACACGCTTTCCGATCGCGAGGAGCGGTTGCTCGCCATGCAAGGCGAGATGGCGTCGGCGGCTGACAAT
>CAYWXT010000354.1:0-3530 GCA_964462125.1 uncultured Pirellulaceae bacterium
GCAGAACGTGATTGCCGAAAGTTGGTCCAGCGACGGCGGGCGAAGCTGGAGTGACCTAACCGCGACGACTCTTCCCAATCCCAATGCGGGGACCGATGCAGTAACGCTCGCCGACGGCCGGCAACTGCTGGTCTACAACCATGCCGTGCGAACGAAAGAGCGAAGCGGCCGGGAAGTCTTGAACGTGGCGATTTCCGAAGACGGCCGTGATTGGCCGACGGTGATGACACTGGAAAAAGACGACAGCCGCGCCGAGTATTCCTACCCCGCGGTGATTCAAACCGGGGACGGCAAGGTCCACATCACCTACACCTGGCGGCGCCGATCGGTCAAGCATGTCGTGCTCGATCCGGACCAACTATAAGCAATGAGCGGGAAAAAAGTGTCCGATACCTTTTGTGCAAAGCACCCGGCGGGCGAGTCTCTCGCAAAAGGTACCGGACACTTTTTTCCCGCACGATCCTAAACCCGGCGATCCTGCATGAGCTTCTTCTTCAGACAAACGTCCCCCTGTCGCTGGACGTCAACAACGAGTGTCAACGTCGTTTTTCGCGCCACGCTGGTTCTCGCCCTGGTTCTACTTGGGATCGTGGGGCGTGCTCGCGGCGAGGCGCCGTCAAACGAGGATCGTCGGCCGAACCTGATTTTTCTGATGGCCGATGACCAGTGCACCTATTCGATGGGCTGTTACGGGACCCCTGGGGCCAAGACACCGCACCTCGACGCCCTTGCCCGAGACGGGATGGTGTTCGACAACCATTACGTGACCACCGCCATCTGCATGGCGAGTCGGGCGAGCGTGATGACCGGGAAACACGAATTCCGAACGGGCTGCAATTTCCACAGTGGTCCGTTGCTGGCCGAGCACTGGAACCGCTCCTATCCGTTGTTGCTGCGGGATGCCGGCTATACCACCGCATTTGCCGGCAAGTTCGGCTTTGAAGTCGCTCAGCAGGCGGAGGGTGAATCTATACTGCCGGAATCCGACTTCGATCGTTGGGGTGGCGGGCCGGGACAGACGTCATACGACACTCGCGAGAACCGCTCGATGGCGGCGTATGCGGAGGAGTACCCGCACGCAACCCGATCGTATGGAGCGTTCGGACGCGACTTCATCCAGGCCTCCGCGCTGGAGGATCGACCATTTTGCCTTTCGATCAGTTTCAAAGCTCCCCATCGACCCGTGCAACCTGATCCGATCTTCGATCACGTCTACGAGGGCGCTTCGTTCGTCAAGCCAGCGAACTTTGGCCGCGAGCGCGGCGAACATTTTTCCTTGCAAAGCCGCCAGGGCCGTCAGTATGAACGTTTTCACAGCTGGAATTACAGCAGCGATTACGACGGCGTGATGGCGAAGTACTACCAGCAAATCTACGCGATCGACGTCGCGGTAGGCATGATCCGCCAAGCGGTCGCCGACGCGGGGGTGGCGGACAACACGGTCATCCTCTACACCTCCGACAACGGTTTTCTATGCGGATCGCACGGCTACGGCTCGAAGGTGCTCCCCTACGAGGAATCTTCTCGCGTCCCGTTGATCGTTTACGACCCGCGGCATCCCAACAGCGGCCAGGAACTGCGATGCGGCGAGTTAACCGGCAACGTCGATTTCGCACCGACGCTGTTGGCGCTGGCCGGGGTCACGCCGCCGGAGGATCTCGATGGTCGAGATCTGATGACGCTGTACGACGATCCCGAGACGCAAATTCACGAATCGCTGCCGCTGATCAATGTTTGGGGTCCGGTAGCGGTGCACAGCTTGGCGGTGGTGACGCGTGACTGGAAATACATCTACTGGCCCTATGCCGAAGACGAGTTCGAACCGACCGAGGAGCTGTACCACTTGGCCGTCGATCGTCTTGAATTGGAGAACCTTGCGTCACCGCCATCCGCGGCCAAAGAGGTTCAGCGAATGCGGCAGCAATACGACGGCTGGGTCGAGACCTGGAAGCAGACATCGGTGCCCTATCATGGCTACGCTGAACTGGGCGATCGATTGGAACGTCGCGAAGCGAAGTCCCAGACTCGATGAGGCGTTTGGCAGGGAGCGTGTCATGCTGCCCAGGAAGAAACTGGATATCAGCTATTCGGATCTCCTGGCAGCCGGAGTGCGTGTCTGTTGGTCGGGGAGCGCAAAGCTCGAACAGCAGCGTCTGGAGGCGTCCTGGGCGAGCGAACGGGAGGGTGATGCTGTCGCCTGTCTCTCGGTGCGGACCGGATTCGACCTTGTGCTTTCGGCCCTTGCTCTTCCGCGCGGGTCCGAGATCATTCTTTCGGCCATCAATATCCGCGATATGGTGCGCATCATCCACGAACACGGTCTGGTGCCGGTCCCGGCGGACATGGACATGCAGACGCTGGCGGTGGACGCGGCGGACGTTGAGCGGCTCATTACGCCACACACCAGACTCATCGTGATCGCGCACCTTTTTGGCAGCCGGATGCCACTGGATTCGATCGCGGAAGCCAGCAAGCGACGGGGCTTGTTGCTGGTCGAAGACTGCGCGCAGGCCTATCTTGGCAATGGATTCCGCGGTCACCCGGAGGCGGATGTCAGCATGTTCAGCTTCGGTCCGATCAAGACAAACACAGCGCTCGGCGGTGCGCTTTTGAGTTTCCGCGACCGCTCGTTTGCCAGCGCAGTGCGGGCCCTGGAGGCGGAATTGCCGCGGCAAGCACCGTCGGCGTTTTTCGGGCGCGTGACCAAGTACATGCTGCTCAAGACGCTGCTGTTCCGACCGGCGTTCACGTTGTTCGTGGCCGCTTGTGGTATATGCGGTCGAAGCCACGACGAGGTGATCAGCGGGCTTGTGCGCGGCTTCGGCGGACAGGACTTTTTCGCTCGGATTCGACGCCGGCCCTGCTACGCCCTGCTGGCGCTTCTGCGCCGGCGGCTGGGGGGGTTTGATCGAGGCACCATTGCGGCCCGAATAGGGAACGCCGAAGCCGCGATTAAACTTCTGCCGGGTGTTCCCCGCCCCGGCTGTCGAGCCGCGGTGCACAGCCACTGGGTCTTTCCGATCCGGGTACGAAAGCCGGAGATCCTCATGCACCGCCTTTGGGGTGCAGGACTCGATGCGACGCGCGGTGCATCGAGTCTGCATGTGGTAGAGCCGCCACCGGATCGTTCCGAACTGGCGCCGCAGAAGGCCGCCAAGGCGATGAGCGAAATACTCTATTTGCCCGTGTATCCGGGCGTGTCAGAGCATTGTTTGAACAAGCTAGGCCGCGAGACTGTCGCCTTTTTGGAACGCCACTGACCCTTCCCGCTGCTGAATCGTTTGGCCGGAACTCAGACGTTATCATAGGCTCCTTGTAACGGCACGGCGCAAGCCGTCCGGCGCTGAACCTAGATTTCCCACAAAACGCCGGACGGCTTGCGCCGTGCCGTTACTACAAATCCCTCTGGTGGCTTCAATCCGAACGGTATTGCACGCTGGCCTCGGGCGAGTCGTTCGGTGCTCGCGTTCTCGGCGTGTTCGGCGACAATTGGAATTCCCCATTAGCGACAATTAGAATTCCCCACTGAA
>CAYWXT010000355.1:0-3528 GCA_964462125.1 uncultured Pirellulaceae bacterium
GGATTTTTGGGGTTTCTGGGGGGCCGCGGGTGGGCAGGGGTGGCCGTACCGAAGGACACCGTTGGGGCCATTTAAAGGTTGGGGGGTTTGGGGGTGGGGTGGGAGCGTTCGAATCGAAAACGATACCATGCAGGGCAGGAATCTGTCAGGGGGCGGCGGGGGCAGGAAAAGGATCGCTATCCCCGGGGGCGTTTCTCCCTTATGCTGTCCCATTGAGATTCAACCGCATCGCCGGGACGGTTCGGCGGCGAACGAAGCGATGAACGAGCGCTATACACTTTTTCACGTCATCTCGCCGTCGTCCAAATACAGAGGGAGATCGCAGCATGCAGGTAAGTGTTTCGGTGCGTCACGGGCAACTTCAGCCGGGTGACCAGGAGCTCATTGAAGAGAAAGCCGCGAGACTTCGCCGATTGTATGACCGGACGACCGCGATCGAGGTGACGGTGGATCTGAAGCAGGTCGATCACCCAGACGTCGAAATTTGCGTCTCGGTGGAGCACGCCGACGATTGCGTGGCCAAGGCGACGGCGAGCAACGTCATCGCCGCCCTTGACTTGGCGATCCCCAAGGCCGAACAACAGCTTCGTCGCCTGAAGGAAAAGAAAACGGGCCATCGGGCCACAGGACACAAGCACATTGACTCGACTGTCGCTGCCGACGGGGAATAGCCCCGTTCCGGCGGCGTCACCGCCAGCTGTCAACGAACGGGGCGGAGGAGGAATTTGGGCGGCGGATGGCTCGCCCGTCTTCTCCGACGGTTCGATTGCGGTGTCGGTGGAAGACACTTATTAGGACTCGAAACGCAATGAAGTTTTCCGACTTTATTAAGACAGGTGCGATTCGCGCAGAGCTGAAGTCAGCGACCAAGCCGGCCGTGATCGAGGAACTGGTGCAGTCCCTCATGGAGGCCGGTGAGATCGACGAGGAGCAGCGGGACGACATTGTCGCCGCGATCATGAAACGCGAGGAGCTCGGCAGCACCGGCATCGGCCGGGGCGTCGCGGTCCCGCACACCAAACACCCCAGTGTCCAAAGGCTGGTCGGCACCGTTGGCGTCAGTGAAGGGGGGATCGACTTCGATTCCCTCGACGGCGAACCGGTTCAGCTGTTCTTTCTGTTGATCAGTCCTCCGGAGCGACCGGGGGATCATTTGCGGGCGTTGGAGAATATTTCGCGCCAATTGCGTGACGAAACCTTCTGCCGCTTCCTGAAGCAGAGCAAGACCGCTGAGGACATCAGCCAATTGCTGCAGGAAGCCGACGACAATCAGTTCGCGGCTGGCTAAATGAATCGTTCCCCGCTGACCCGAACCGTGACCGTTCGCAACCGGCAGGGTCTCCATGCCCGTCCGGCCGACATGCTGGTCCGTTTGGCCAACCAATTTCAATCGGACCTGCATCTCAGCAAGTCGGGCGAATGGGTCGACTGCAAGAGCATCCTGTCGGTGTTGACCTTGGGGGCCACCCAAGGGACGGAACTGTCGGTATCTGCCGACGGAGACGATGCCGCAGACGCCTTGCAGGCAATCGGTGAACTATTCGAAACCGGCTTCGATGAACCGAACGAAGTGGAAGACGCAGAGTCAACCATCGATTCTTGAACAGAATGGTGGTTGCTGTGTCACCGACCCGCGGCGGACCCCGCGGCCTCCCATGAACAACCCCTTTCACACCGAACAAACCTGATGGATCGCTTCACCGGACACCGGTCCTAACCGACCGTCGATCCCCCAACCGGCTACCCTGGAGGTCGGCTTCCGTTGGGTGAGGCGCCCGCCATCGCAAGACGATGGTTGAACTGCAAGGCATTCCCGTATCGCCGGGAGTCGCGATCGGTCCAGCATTAGTGCTGGATCCACACGGATATCGCATTCCCCGCTGCCTCGTCGCTCCGGCCGACGCGGAACGCGAGTACGTGCGCCTGCGCGACGCGGTCGACGTGGTCAACCAACGGTTGGAAACGAATCGTTTGGAGACGGCGGCCGTCGCCGGGGAGCAGACCGGCGACATCTTCGCCGCCCAACTGCAAATGCTGCACGATCCCCGGCTGCACAGTGAATTGCGGCGGCGGGTCTGCGAGGAGCATCAAGCGGCCGCCTATGCCGTCAGCCAGGTGCTCAATGACTACGCCGCCCAGCTCCGTCGCCTCGACAACCCCTTGGCCGACAAGTTCGAAGATGTCCTGGACATCGAAAGACAACTGCTGATGCATCTCGGGGCCGTCACGCGGCGGCCCTTGGCGGAGCTGACCGAACCGGTGGTCGTGCTCTCCCACCTGCTGACCCCGAGTGAAACGGCCAACTTGGACCGTCGCTACGTACGCGGTTTCTGCACCGAGACTGGTGGCCCGGGGGGCCATACCGCCATCGTCGCCAAGGGCCTGGAACTGCCGGCGGTCGTCGGTGTCGGCCCCTTCTTGCGATCGATCGCTGGGTCCTCGCGGGTGATCGTTGACGGAGACCGGGGGCGGCTGATCATCGATCCCGACGAGGCGACGCTCGAAAGTTATCGCCAGCGGGCAGAGGACCGGCGCACCCTGGCTGCACGGCTGGCGGAACTCAAGGACCTGCCGGCGGAGACCGCCGACGGTGTGCGGATCCAACTCGGGGCCAACATTGAGTTCCCGCACGAGACCGAGGCCTGTCTCGAGCGGGGCGCCGATGGGATTGGACTGTATCGCACCGAGTTTCTCTATCTATCCAGTGACGACGAGCCGAGCGAGGAGGATCACTACCGCGCCTACAGCGAGGTGGTGCGAGAGATGGGGGGGCGACCGGTGGTGGTCCGGACTCTCGACCTGGGAGCCGACAAAATGGGGCGCCGCCCCCAGCCGGAACCGGAAAACAATCCCTTCCTGGGGCTGCGCAGCATCCGGCTTTCCCTGCGGAACCTCGACCTGTTTCGCCCCCAGTTGCGAGCCGTCCTGCGGGCGGCGGTGCATGGCGACGTGCGGCTGATGTTTCCCTTGATCACCACCATCGCGGAGCTCCGCCAGGCGAAGATGCTGCTGAACGTCGTCGGCGAGGACCTCAAGGAGGCCGGCATCCCCTGCCGCACCGGGATCCCAATCGGCATGATGCTCGAAGTCCCCGCGGCGGTGGTGATGCTCGAACACTTCGTCCGCGAAGTTGATTTCCTGAGCATCGGCACCAACGACCTGGCCCAATACACCCTCGCGGTCGACCGCAGCAACGAGTACGTCGCCGATCTCTACCAGTCGAGCGACCCGGCGGTGTTGCGATTGATCCAGCGAAGCGTCGAGATCGCCGCTGCCAACGAGACTCCGATCGGGGTTTGCGGCGAGATGAGCGGCAACCCCGGCCGGGCGTTGTTGTTGTTGGGACTCGGCGTCCGCAGCCTGAGCGTCTCCCCCTCATCTCTGCCGAGCGTCAAGAAGGCGATCCGCAGCGTGACGATCGGGCAGTGCGAACAGATCGCCCAACGGGTGATGACCTTGGAGGCAGCGCGCGACGTCGATCTGTACTTGCTCGATCGCCTCGGCGACCTGGTGCCGGAGTTGATCGTG
>CAYWXT010000356.1:0-3460 GCA_964462125.1 uncultured Pirellulaceae bacterium
GCATCAAAATTCCCCATGCAAAAATGTACTGACCCTCCCTAAGAGCTCTCCGTCCTGAGAGTTCGAGCACGGAAATCCGCGATTCCCTCAGGGTCAGTGTATTTTCGTCGGGGTGGAATGCGAAGATTGAAGCAACTGCAAAAAAGGGGAATTTCATGGACGGAGCAACGGCATGCGAAGCTTGGATAACTAGGGTTGACTGGACAGATCACGCTTGGGGTCGTAACTGGCCGGAGCGGTGCCGGCGGTTCACCGTCAACGTCGCTGGTGTGAGCAGGTAGCACCCCCATGCCATCGAAGTCCCCTAAAGCATCAAAATTCCCCATGCAAAAATGTACTGACCCTCCCTAAGAGCTCTCCGTCCCTGAGAGTTCGAGCACGGAAATCCGCGCGGCTGGGCAAGCTGGCTAGCGGCGCCTGAGCGAGCCGGCAAGCGGAGCTGGTGTGACGAACGCCAAACGCGGTTCAATCCTGCGACCAGAGAACGCGACCCCAAGGATCCGCCTTCGTCGGATCATCGACCTTGCCAACAGCGGACCGCGCCGATCGATCATGGAGATTGGAGCGTCGAATATCCGGCGGCGGGTTTCGACCACCAAGAGCACGAAGGAGTGGGAGCGGAGCGTCGCGAACCTTCGTGGTACTTCGTGTCCTTCGTGGTGATCTCGTCCGCGCGCCGATCCTCCGCAGCCTGAGACGGTAACGTTCACCGGGACCGAGCGGACGGTCAACCATCACCCAAAGGGTCTGCCGTGGCCTCCGGTCGAACGTTTGGGTACGCTGTCGCTTCTTTCGAAGCGGCACTCGATCTCCCAGAGTGATCGAGGTCCGCACCACCAAGGTACCCGACAGCACGACACCGCGCAACAATTTGACCTTTCGGTATCCGATTTGGGAACACGATCGAAGCGAGCGACTTTGGTCGGACCAGAGGGCGATCCCACGGTCGTGATCGTAGATGGAATCCGAAAGCGCACTGTCCTCGTTTGCGGTGGTTGATCGGTGCGACCGCCGACCAGACGCGACGGTGTAAGCCGGCCTTGGTCGTGTTCACTCTGCAGGCGGTCGTCCAACGAGGCCCGTGAGCAACCGAGTTTTCAAGCAAAGTGTCGCGAATCAACACCACTTTTGGATCGCTTGGCAATTCAGCTCGATCCCTTGGCGGAGTTGATCGAGGCAGAGCCACTCGTCGCTGGTGTGCGCTTGCGCGATGTCGCCGGGACCGCAGACGAGAAGGTGTTTCAGTTCGTTGAACTGACCGCCATCGGTACAGTAGGCGACGGTGTGGGGGCGCGTTTTGGTCAGTTCCGCCATTTCACGGACGAATGTCGCGTCTGGTTCGATCCAAAGGGGACAGCCGCCCGGGAGTCGTTCGAACTCCAACCCCAATTCTTCCGCGCGGCCCCGGGCGCGGTCGATCAGGTCTTCGCCGTCGACCTCCGGCATCGGCCGGAGGGAAGCCCAGGCGACGCTTCGCGCCGGGGTGACATTGACCGCGTGGCAGCCGTCGCTGACCCCGAACGTCCAGGTGACGTCGGGCGGATCGAACCGCGGGTCTTGATAACGCGGATCGGACCGGCTCAGCTCCTGGAGTTCGAGCAGCGTGTCGAGCATCGGAACCATCGCCACGTTGGCATTGAGTCCCTCGTTGCTGCTGCTGTGGGCCGCCCGTCCATAGCTCCGCACCCGAAACGCGTGGATTCCCTTGTGGGCATGAACGACGGACAGGCGCGTCGGTTCCCCGATAACACAGGCCGGTTGGGACTCGACGAGTTCACGGTAGGCGGCCGACTCGCGGACCAAGCGTTTCGCGCCTTCGAATCCGATTTCCTCGTCCGCGGTGCAGACAATCCAGAGGGGGGTGGTTTGCTGCTCTGGCGGACATGCCTCCACCGCCGAGATCATCGCTGCCAGTGACCCTTTCATGTCACACGCGCCGCGACCATAGATCTTGTCATCGGTGACCACGGCAGCAAACGGATCGCCGCCGGGTCCCGACCAGTCGCCCGCAGGAACGACATCGGTGTGGCAGAAATAGGCCAACCCACCGGGCTTGTCGGGACTCGGGCGCGACGGTCCGCGGCGAGCCACCAGGTTCACCTTCCGCACACCGTAGCGGTCGAGATAGTCGGTCTGCTCGACGTCAAATTCGAGTGATCCGAGCCGGCTGGCGATCCAGTCGGCGATGTCCGCGTTGCTGGCCCGGCTGACCGAGGGAAAGGCGATCAGCCGCTGCAACGTCTCCAGCGGCAAGCGAAGGTCAATCATGATGTACGGCTCAGCGAAACAGCCACTCGATGGTTTCGGCCAGCTCCGTCGGGTCGATCCCTTCCACCGCCGAACCAGCAACCGCCTCGTCGTCCAGTTCGCGGAGCTGTGCGACGGTGTCGCGGCGATATTGCTCGTCAAAGGTTGGCGCGATCGATTCATAAACCGATCTCGCAACCTGCGTCTGCGGGTCGTCGGCCGCCATCGAAAAGTTGGCCAATGTGTGGGCGAGACTGGGGGGGAGTTCATCGACAGCGTACGAAAGGTTCCGGGCCCCACGGCGGATCGTCAAGGCGTCCGCGGAGGCCTCGACGACAATCACCTCGATGGGACCGATTTTCAACTCGTGGCCGGCCGATAGTTGTTGCATTCCACGCGTGATACCACCCCGGTAGTAGAGGGCGTGATCCACCAGTTCCGCAAGCCGCTTCGCCTGGCGTCGCTGGTCACCGGTCACCGCCGCGTCGCGAGCCTGCCTGACGTCCGATTCGATGTCGTCCCAATTTGCGCTGGCGACCGATTGCCTCGCTCTTGCGATCGCTTCCTTCCCCGTCGCGATCCGCTCGGCCGACGGATCCGCAGCAGCACCACCATCGGCGTCCTCAGCCATTGCTGGAGAACTGGGAGTCCCTGGTGTGGAATCGGAATCGTCCTCGTTCGACATCGTGGATGCTGCGGCGTCAGGGGCGGCAACCGGCGGTGGGCTGGAGGTCTCTTCGGGTACCGCGGAGGAATCCGCTGGGACATCTTCGCCCTCCTCGGGAACGTCACCGGCGGACATCTCGGATTGATCGTCCGCTGAGATCGATTCTTCGCTAGCCTCCTCGCGCCGGGCCGCCGCCGGCTGGTCCTCGGACAAACTGCGCGGCTGGCCATCGCCATTCAGCTCCCCGTCGTCGCTCGAGTCCTCTTGTCCGAGCGAACCGATGATCGGATCGTGGGGTTGCGTCGCTTCGCCCTCCGGCGGAGCAACCGACTTGGCGGGCTGAGCGGTTTGGGGCCGCTGGTCCCGGTCGGAGGAGGTCCGAATGGTCAGTTGACCGTCCCCCCTGGCGATCTCCAGGCGTCCGGATCCGTAGAAGGCAAAGTAAGCCAAACCTCCGCTGGCCAACAACATGCCCAGGCAGACGGCGGCAAATGCCAAGGTGCCGAACATCGATCGGCGACGTCGGCGACGGATCGGCGATTCCGC
>CAYWXT010000357.1:0-3422 GCA_964462125.1 uncultured Pirellulaceae bacterium
ATAAAGGCTCGAAACAAGAGCGCCAGGATGAAGGCGACGACAAACGCCTCGACCGTCTCCCGTTGGGCGCTGCCGCGAATCTGCTCGGCACGCAACGCTTCCGGTGTTCGCGGCTCGGACGACGATTCGTCCTCCCCCCTGCGGCGTTTGTCTCCCCGCTCAGCTTTCTCCGGCTTCGAGTGCTTGCCCGGCTTTTCGGGGATCGGTTTCGGCTTTCGAATCATGCGATCAAACTATTCGCGGGCAAACTATTCGCGGGCAAACTATTCGCGGGCGTGAGCCGGTGATTGGCACCAAAATGTGCATCCTAACTCTTTTGCCGATTCTGCGGAACTTCGATTCGAGTCTCGCAGGGGGTGAATCGGCGGTTTGGCGAGCGGAGCTGAGATTTGCGTGCCCGGGGGATGTCGTTACGATTGACGGTGGGCGTCGATCCGTTTGGGGTCGTCGTGATACGATCCCGGAATGATCTCGATACGATCTCGGCCTTGCGAAGGACGGTTTCGGATGCGTCGCCAATTCGCTCTCCCCTCGCTTTCACTCCTGTTCGCCGTCCTCGGGATCTGTGGAGCGGTGTTCCCGGCCAGGGCTGCGGAAACGCCGAACACCGCCGAAGCGGGTGAAGCAACTGAATCTGCCGACCCCGAAGGGACACCGGCGATGAGCGGGGAGGAGGCGGAGGTTGGCGCGCTGGTCGAGAAACTGGGAAGCCCCAGCTATGCGACCCGGATTCGGGCGCGGCGGAAACTGCAACAGCTCGGGTTGGAGGCATTCGACGCGTTGCAGGAGGCCCGCTATCACCCGGATGCCGAAATCGCGACCACCGCGCGGCGGTTGGTCGGCAGCCTGTGGGTGCGGTGGTCGGAGGAGAATGACCCGCCCGCGGTCCGGGAGACGCTTGAGCAGTACGGGGCGGAGGGTGAACCGGAGCGTGCCAACCGGATCGAACTGTTGGGCGAGCTGCCCGGTGGGATCGGGCTTCCCGCCCTGGCACGGCTGGCCCGTTACGAGCCGAGTTTGCGATTGAGTGAGCGAGCGGCGTTGGTGCTGATGCGACAGCCGCTTCACGAAGACGCGGAGGATCGCGAACGGCTGGCCCGCTTGATACGCCAGGCCGTGGGGGACACCACCCGTTCCGCCTGCCGTTGGCTCCGGGTCTATGCGGAAGACCTCGCTGGCGATGGTTTCGCCGTCGATCGCTGGCGAGAACTGATCGCCCGGCAGCGGCGGCAAGTCGAATCGGCGGCGACCGAGGTGGCGAACGACCGCTCCGTTTTGGAATTGGTCCGCGTCTCGGCAACCCGGGGGGCAGCTGCCGGCCATGAAGACGAAGCGATCGAGCTGGCGCTCGAGAACCTTGACCTGATTCCCTCCAACTTGCGGGACCTGGTCGAAGCGTGCAGCTGGGCGCTCGATCACGGCTTGCATCCGCTGGTGCTCAAGCTGCATTCGGAACATTCGGACCGATTCGACCAGCATCCGGTGCTGCTCTATGGCGTCGCCGAGGCCTACGTACGCACCGGTGAGCCGGAATCAGCGGAGGCGTTTGCGGAGCAGGCGTTGCAGGTCAATCCGCTCCCGAGCGACCCCGACGCCCTGGAGGAACTCTCCTCGAAGGAGCTCGATGAGCTGGCCCAGGCCCGTCGCGAGATCGGAGAGGAGCTCGTCTCGCGGGGACTGTTTCAGTGGGCCGAGCGGGAGTTCCAGCATGTGATCGAGGCGTTGGAGGTTGATTCGATCGCGGGCGCGTTCACCCGCAGCAGGCTCAGCCGATTGCTGGGGGAATTGCAGCGTCATGACGAAGCAGCCGCGCTGCTGGAGCCATTGATCGAGCGGATTGAGAGCGACGATCAGTTGACCCGGCGGCTCAACAGTGCCATGTTCGCCAACTCGATCCGTTCAGAGCAAGAATATCAGCGCGGCCTGGCGCTGGTTCAAAAAGGGAGGGAGGCCGCTGCCGCACCGGTCTTGGAGAAGGCGTGGGATTTGAGCAACCCTCCCAACATCGACATCTTGATCGCCATGTATCGCCTGGACGTCGATGACGCCTGGACCGAGCGGGTGGCGGAGATCCTCGATCGCACCATCCGGATGAGCGAAACCGACATTCGAAACGCAGAAATCAAGGCTCGCCAGATGGGCCAATTCGGCTTCGGGGATGATCAACTCGTCCGTGAACTCAACGGGTATGCTTGGCTGGTCAGCAACACCGAGGGTGACTACCGCAAGGCGCTCCGGTACAGTCAACGCTCGTTGGAATTGAACCCCGAGGATCCTGCCTTGCTCGACACCTGTGCCCGCTGCTATTTCGCCCTGGGCCAGATCAACGAAGCGGTGCGGACCCAGCGCAGGGCAGTGCGTCAGGAGCCCCATTCACCACCGATCCGCCGACAACTGGAAGAGTTCGAAGCAGCTCTTGCGGAGCAGTCGGAGGACGAATCTTAGTCGTGAAGGAAGGACGGCGCTGTGCAGCATGTCGACGTGAAGGTTCACGGTCCGATCGCCACGATCGTGTTCGCTCGGGCAGCGGTCCGAAACGCGGTCAATCTCGCCCTGCTCGATGACCTTCAGGTTGCCTTGTCGGACGTGCATCAGGAAAAGCGGGTGCGCGCGGTGGTGTTGACCGGCGCCGGCGAGCATTACTGTGCCGGGGCCGACCTGCGGTTGCTGGGGGAGATCGCCAAGCGGCCGGCGGCCGAAGCGCTGCCACAACTGCACGATTACTGGCGACGGCTTACCGACGTGTATGAACAGATGCTACGGTTCCCCAAACCGATCGTCGCTGCGGTGGACGGGGCAGCGGTGGGGGCTGGTTTTGGCCTGGCGCTGGCCGCTGACATGATCGTGGGGTCGACGCGAGCCAGCTTCGCTGCCGATGCCGCCCGCCGCGGCTTGGTCGGCGGTGGTACCGCCGCCTTGCTCGCGTTTCGACTCGGCGCTGCGGTCGCCGCCCGCATGCTGCTGGCCGGCGATCGCCTCGACGCGGCGGAGGCTTATCGCGTGGGGTTGCTCACCGGGGAACCGGTGAGTTCCGACCAGATCTGGGTCCGTGCCTGCGATGTCGGCCGCCGCTGTGCGGTCGCCCCGGCCGAGGCGATCCAGGCGACCAAGCGGGTGCTGAACGAAAGCATTGGCGAGCAATTGTTCATGCACCTGGCAGGTGGAGCCGCTGGCAGCGCCACCGCCTGTACCACCGAAGCGGCGATCGAAGGGCTCGATGCGTTCCAAGAACACCGCGAGCCACAATGGCCATGACCGCCTCGAACGTGCAATTCCCCGCATAACACGCCGGTCCCCACATAACGCGCCGGGCGGCTTGCACCGTTACTAAAAATCCCTCGGGTGGCTAGGAAGCGGAGGGCATTGGGCTAGGCTCTGTCAGAAAACACCCATCGCACCATGATTAGAAGTGCGGCCGCCCT
>CAYWXT010000358.1:0-3408 GCA_964462125.1 uncultured Pirellulaceae bacterium
ACGTGATCACTTGGTATCCTTGGTTGACCAGGCTACGAAAGCTGGGATGGCCGTTGAATTCATCGGCAAAGGGCACCTTGCTGCGCTCGATTTGATCAGTGACTTGAAAGGCCGCCGCGCAGTACTTGCAGACGCCGGCGATCTTGTCCTGCACCGCCTGGTAGTGCTCGTGGTATTTGTGCTGGGGATCCGATAGCTCACCGATCCACTTGACCCCGGCGCCATCGAAGATCAACCGTACCTCGTCTCCCGCTTCTTTGAACTCCTGCACCACCGCGAGGGCGTTGGCCATCCGGCCCATATCGCCGAGGTTTTCCGTGTCAGCTAACAGGACAACCGCTACTTTGGACATTGTTTTTCCTTTCGGGTTTCAGGACAATCGATCGCATGGAGCCGATCTCCGCCGCCGTGGCTGGAAGTCCTGTCGGCGGCGGGAGTGGCGTGTCGACGTGGCTCAGCGACTACTGTCTGCATCCGGCGTACCATAACAAGCCGGAGAGTTCGAATGGATCCTGAGGAGCTTGGAATCAATCAACAATGTCGCCACGCGCGCGCCGACTCCGGTCGTCACTGAGCGCATGATTCAGCGGATCGACTCGACGAACCACTGCAGCTGTTTCGCGAATTCCAAAGGATCGCGGCCGACGATTCGCTCGAAGTCGGCCTGCCGCTGGCCCGCGTCATAGGTGACGAAGGGGGGCCGGGTGGCGGTGAAGTTCAAGACATCCGCAAAGACGTCCGGCTGGCGCTCTCCCAGAAAGAACATCATCGCCCACGCCAGGGCGTAGGCGTCGTCGATCCGCACTGGGTCGTTAAACAGGCGATCGTCGCGAACCAGTTGCGAAACATCGCGGAGGAAAACGTCCTCACCTCGGTCGCTGAGTAGCCGTCGGAGCACGCGCACGCTGTCGCGGTTGACGCGGTCGATCCAGCGGCTGCCGGAGCGATATTCGGCCATCGCATTTGGCTCGAACATCTGGCCAATCCCCTCGATGATCCATTGTGGCGTGTCGTTGACCCGACTGTGCACGCCGGAGTTGAACGCCGATTGGTGAGCCGCTTCGTGACGCACTGTCGCGGCGATGGCGGCCCGTCGCCCGCCGTCATGGGTCATCACGCGATTGCTGCTGTTGGAATACAACCCCGCGACACGCGATACGTCGAGGTCCTGGCGACTGAATTCCGCGTACATCGACGAACTGTCCGGGAAGACGACGGCGACCATCGGAAATCGTCCCTGCCGAATGCGAACGTCGCGTTTGGACATGTAGCTGGTGAAGGCTCGATGAGCCTGTTCGAAAAGGTCGGGCCAGCCGCGACCGCGGCCCCGCGGCTGGACGACCAGGAAGTTGGATGTCGCCAGCACCTCAAATTCGGATCCAAACTCCGCACGCAGCTGGTTGCGAAGTTCCGGTGCCGAGATCGGCTGGTAACGGCCATCGATGGGACGAATCGACGCGTTGGTCGATTCAATCGCGTGGAGCCAGCCGTCACGGCCAATGACCACCGATTCGGATTCGGTGTCGACCAGACGCAGGCCCTGCTGGGGTCTGTCTCCCACCTTGAATTCGACCAACGTCGGTGACGGAGTCTCTTGGGCGATCGTTGGATTGGCGAGAGCAACTCCGAGCAACGCCATGGTCAGCCGGAACCAGGTGGTGCACGGCGGAAGAAAACCCGGGGAACCGCACGCAGCGCCAGGGCGAGGTCGTCGAAGCATGGAGATCCAGAAGATGAGTCGACAGTGGGTGATCAATCAGTTGTCCCCGACGGTCGTGTGCGACGCGTCGCAGGCATCGCCGAGACTTGCCCATATCAGGAGGGGGTTGCGAGGTCCGCGACCTCATCGCGCCGAGTCGATCCCGCGACCGATGGGCGCATACACGGGGCCCGACCTCCAAACCTACGTTAAAATCGGGAGTGAGCGGCCGAGAATCGATCGCATGAACGCCAACGAAAGCAAACCCATGAGACGTGAGTCGAGGATTCGAGGGGGCGGCCCCGTGGTGATCGGCACGCTGATCACTTGCTTGACCTATTCCGCCCCACCGGTTGCCGCGCAAGGGGCGGCTGAGTCGGCGGAAGCCCCACCATCGTCAGAGGAAACGGCGGCATCGGAGCGCACCTCGGAAATCTCGGAGGGGCAAGTCCGATTGGAGGAGGTCGCGACACTCCAAGAGGCCCTGGCGGCGATCAGCCGTGACAGCGGGATTGAGTTTCAGCATCGCAGTGACGAATCGGTGCCGGTCGAACCGGTTCCGGGGCCGCTGACATTCTGGCGAGCCCTCGACCATATTCTGGATCAGGTTGACATGGATGTCGACGAGTATGCGGGCGACCGCCAGACGATGCGGCTGGTTCGCCGACCGGACGACCGGCCGTCGCGGGTCGACGCAGCGATTTATTCGGGCGTCTACCGCATCGAACCGATGGCCGTCACGGCTCGCCGCGACTTCAGCCGGGGGCAACTGAGCAGTCTGCAGGTGAGCCTCCAGATCGCCTGGGAACCGAGGCTTACGCCGATCGGGCTGATGGTTCCAATCGACCGCATCGGCGGAGAGTTCGATGACGGCACCGCGCTCGTGCCGCAACGATCGGGTGGGTCGATCGAGGTAGCGACCACTCAAGCGATCTCGTCGACCGAGTTCTTCCTGCCGCTGAAGTTGCCGGACACCAACGCCCAAATGATCCGGCAGCTGGAGGGGCGGTTGCGCGCCATGTTGCCGGGAAAACGGGGACGGTTCGAGCTTTCGCTCGGCGACCCCACGGCCAAGCAAACGATCGACGACATGACGGTCCAGATCGAAGGGGTGCGGAAAGCGGGCTCACTCACCGAAGTTCGCCTGGGGATCGAGTTGGAGGATGCCGGCCGGTCGCTGGAGAGTCACCGTCAATGGATTTTCGAGAACGAAGCATTCGTCCGGCGTGCCGATGACACCGATGCCCGGCACCTGGGGATGGAGGTATATCGCCAGACGCTCAGCGGCGTCGGTGTCGGCTACCTGTTTGATCTGGGCGACGCCCTTGGCGAGTTGAAACTCCTCTATGAATCTCCGACCTCGGTGGAGGAGAGTGAGGTCACGTTCGTTCTCCGCGATATCCCGCTACCGTAGCGCGGCTTCAGGCGTGTCGCCAGGCCACGACAATTGGCGCCCCCGGGGGGCGAAAAAAGTGGCTCCCATTCGGACCGGTTTTTGCACTCGTTCTGAGAACAGTTGTGCCGCCCATCGACTGGGAGTGTCGGCAGCGGGAGTGGATCGTCCACGGCTCAGGGTCCCGTCGCTGGCACCCCCGGTCAGGGCGCATGACGTCCTGTTCCAGAAACGCCATGCTCGATCCAAACAGACGACGAGAGATTTGGAAGGACCACGATGACCTATTCCGACCAGAGCTATAACCTGCGCATTG
>CAYWXT010000359.1:0-3401 GCA_964462125.1 uncultured Pirellulaceae bacterium
TCTATTCCGATTACCGCGAATTGCTGTCGGAACTGGAGGGCAAGGTCGACGCGGTGACCGTCTCCACGCCAGATCACCATCACTTCCACGCCTCCGCGATCGCCATGCTTGGCGGCAAGCATGTCTACTGCCAGAAACCGTTGACTCACGGGATCTGGGAAGCCCGCAAGCTCGCCCAGCTTGCCGAGCAAACCGGGGTCAAGACGCAGATGGGCAACCAGGCGCATGCGAATGACCACATGCGGCGGTGTGTCGAGTTGATCCGCGCCGGAGCCGTCGGCAAGGTCGAAGCCATTCATGCCTGGACCGATCGACCGATCTGGCCTCAAGGCTTCAGTGCCCCGCCTCCGCAAGAAGAGGTCCCCGCCGGAATCGATTGGGAGCAATGGGTCGGGCCGGCTCCCTGGGTCGAGTACAGTTCGCGGATCGCCCCGTTCGCTTGGCGTGGGTGGTGGGATTACGGCACCGGTGCCCTCGGCGACATGGCCTGCCACATCATGGACCTCGGCTACTGGTCGATGTTGCCGGGGGCCCCACAAAGTGTCGTGGCGGAGCAACAGGGAGCCACGTCCCTCTCACCACCGATCAACTCCAAGATCACTTGGCAATTTGGTCCCGGCAACAACACAGCCGACGACGGATTTCGCTTCCATTGGTACGACGGCTATATCGACGCCCACTTCGACCGTGACCGATGGCATCTCAGGAAGAGCAGTGACGAATACAACCATCCCGACGCGGAGGTTCTCGACGGAAAAGACTTTACCCAGTTCGGAAGTGTCGTGATCGGCAGCGAGGGCAAACTGTTCTTCCACCGTCAGCGAAAAAATTGGGAGCTGGAACGGGAGACACCGTTTGATGTCGACGACGTACCGCAGTCGATCCCCCGTGCCCCGGCCCAAAACAACTACCAGGAATGGTTCGATGCGATCGAGGGCAAGTTGGACCAAGGGGAGTCGCACTTCGGATTGGCCGGACCGATGACCGAGACGATTCTGCTTGGTGTTCTGGCCCAGCGGTTCCCTGATGCCCCCTTGCGCTGGGATGACGAGAACCTCGAAGTTACCGATCGCCCGGAGCTCAGCCGGCACATCCGCCGCGAGTACCGCGACGGTTGGCAATGGACCGCGTGAACGGCGCGTCGAGAAACCGAACGGCGCGTCGACGAACTGGCTCGGCGAGGGAAATGTACTCCGAAACGGATGTCGGGGATGGAAGCGGGCCGGCATACTGGACAGACGGGCGATTCGTGTTATCTACCATTGGAATGCCATGAGTTTTGTTTTGCTCCGCTCCCTCGCGGCGGCCGCGCTGCTGCTGGGCACCGCATCTGCGCTCCTCGCCGCCGACCGCCCCAACATCTTGTGGATCACGGCCGAGGACATGAGTGCCACACTTGGCTGTTACGGTGACGAGGATGCCCACACGCCCCATCTCGACGACATGGCGCGGGAGAGCATCCGTTACACCCATGCCTTTGCAACCGCACCGGTCTGCTCGCCCTCGCGGGCCTGCCTGATCAATGGCCTGATCGCGACCACCCAGGGCGCCCACCCGATGCGATCCGAGTTCCCCTTGCCGGAACCGATGTTGGGCTTTCCGAAGTGGCTTCGCGACGCCGGTTACTACACAACGAACAACGTCAAAACCGACTACAACTCGGCGGCGGCCGAGCGGATCATCGAAGCTTCGTGGGACGAGTCGAGTGACCAAGCCGATTGGCGGGGCCGCGGCGATGACCAACCGTTCTTTGCGGTGTTCAACCTGATGACGTCTCACCAGTCGCGCACGATGGTTTGGCCGGATGAGGAATTCCAGTCGGAGGTTCAGAGCCGGCTGAGGGCGGAGGAGATCCAAGACCCGGCGACGGTTTCGCTTCCCCCCTATTACCCGGACACCCCGGTGGTCCGCAAAACGCTCGCCCGCTATTACGACTGTGTCACCGTGATGGACAAGGAAGTCGGCGAGATCTTGCGCCGGCTGGAACAAGACGGTTTGGCCGACGACACGATCGTCTTCTTTTATTCCGATCACGGCTCGGGGATGCCGCGGCACAAGCGGGTCTTGTTCGACTCCGGATCGCACGTCCCGCTGTTGGTCCATTTCCCGGAACAGTACCGTGACCTGGCCCCGGCCGCGGCGGGTCAAACCGACGACCAGCTTGTCAGCTTTGACGATTTCGGGCCGACCGTTTTGAGTTTCGCCGGAATCCAACAGCTCCCCGACTTCATGCGTGGGCGCCCCTTCTTGGGACCGTTAGCGGGCGAACCTCGTGAGTACGTTTACGGGCATCGCGACCGGGTCGACGAGGCGATCGACATGGCCCGCAGCATCCGCAGTGGCGACTATCTTTACATCCGCAACTACATGCCCCATCTGTCGTGGAATCAACCTTACGCTTGGGGAGACCAGGGAGAACTGCGTCACGAATTCTATGCGTTGGCCGAGTCGGGTCGCGCCACCCCGGCCCAGCAGCAATACGTGAGTCCCACGCGGCCGCGTGAGGCACTGTTCGATTGCACCGCCGATCCGCTGAACCTGAACAACCTGATCGACTCCCCGGCCCACCAAGAGATCGCTCGGTCGCATCGCCAAGCGCTCGAGCGTAACTTGATCGAATCGCGCGACCTCGGCTTCATCCCGGAACTGGAGTTGTGGGTACAAACGGAAGGGACAACGCCGATGGAGTGGGCGGCTGGCCAGAGCGATGCACGCTGGGAACGTTTGTTGGATGCCGCTGCAGCCGTTGGACGAGATGAGCCGGCGGCGATCGAACGAAGGCTGCAATCGGACGATCCGGCGATCCGGTACTGGGCCGCTGTCGCGGGTTCAGCCGCCGATTCGATTCCGGCTTCCTTGGTCGAGGCGTTGGTCGTGGCAACCGGCGACGATTCGGCTGCCGTGCGGATCGAAGCGGCCGGGGCGCTGGGACGACACGGCCATTTCGACGCTGCGGACCGCTCTCTGATGCGGTTGCTTGAGCAGGACGAGGAGACCGTACTGCTGCATACCGCCCGCACGATCGAGATGCTCGGCGACCGGCGGCATCAGCAGGCCATGCAGCGTTTGGCCGACCGATTCGCGGACCGCCCAGGCGACCTGGCGTGGTTCATCCGTTTTTCGACGAGCGGTTATTTGGGGCGGGTTTCGCAATGATCCAGGGGACGCAATGACCCGGGGGATTCGCGTGGCGATTCCGCCACTCCGGGCCAACGCGAATCCCAGAAGTCCCATGCGAACCCTACCGCGCGGCGGGAGACGACGTTAGGCTCGGGCGAAGTTCTGCATGGCGAAGTTTTGTATACTCCCAGCCACTCCCCTTTGTTTCCCCGAGCCTGCGTGAGTCATGGCCGACATCGTCAGCGATCCGGAGCAGTTGCTTGTTCGGTTTGGGCTGTCGA
>CAYWXT010000360.1:0-3387 GCA_964462125.1 uncultured Pirellulaceae bacterium
ACCCGGTTCAAGCTGTCCGAAAGCGTCCAGTTGATCAGCCGCCCGGTGATCAGGTCCTTGTTCGGAATCACCAACTCCTGACGGTCCCAGTTGGTGACCGTCGTCGCCCGGATCCGGATCCGCGAGACCGTCCCGGTCGTGTCGCCAATCGTGACGACGTCACCAACCCGAATCGGCTGCTCAAACAACAAGATCAAACCGCTGACGAAGTTCGCGAAGATCTCCTGCAGGCCAAACCCCAACCCGACCCCAAGTGCCGCCACCAACCACTGGATGCTCTGCCAACGTAACCCAAGTGTCTGCGCGGCCCAAATCACGCCAATCATCACCAACGCATAGGTCGTCAGGGACACAATGGCATACCGCGCCGATTTCTGCAGCGGTAACCGGTCGAGCAACATCCCCTCAATCAGCCCCGGCAGATTGCGAACCGCCGCCCAGGTGATGATCATCACGGGCAAGGCTTTTACCAGGCTTGCCCAGGTGACCCAGACCTCCTCCTCGCCATCCATTCCGGCTTGCCAAAGCTGGAATCGTTCCAGGTAATCGATCGCAGGAAAGACCGAAGCCCAGATCCACGACAGCCCGGTCAGGGCGACGATCGCGAAGACGGTCTGGAGCAACCGCGAGGTCTGGGCATTGATCTCGGAAACATCAAGCGTCTCCTCGGACGGTTCCCCCGGCTCCACCAGTCCCGCTTCAATCGCCTCCATCCGCTTTTGCCGCGCCGCGCTGGCCAAGCGTCGCCGATTGGTGAGCAACCATCGCTTGACGAAACCAAAGGTCAACAGCGTCACAATTCCCAGCCACAGCGTGCCGTAGGCGCACTCCAGCAACGAGACGGCGCCGAACGAATATCCCGCCAACGAAAGCCCCGCCAAGACAAGCGGCTGGCAGACCACCAGCGGTAGCCAAATGATGCGCAGCCGCGAAAGCCAACCATCTGGGGCCGCCGCCAACCGCCGGGAAAGCAATCCCGTATCGGAGCGGAACGCGGTCCAGATCACGTAGGACAGCAACAACATCCCCAGACAAAACGCAACCCGGCCAAGGGTCGCATCGACCCCCATCGAAACCATGCGCTGGGCGACACTCCAAATGACCACCAACGGCAATCCGACATCGATCAATACCCGCAGCCCGAATCGCAGCGGTTGGACAGTCGCGTCGACCACACCAAAGTGGGCCGTCAGCAACCCGTTGGGCCGTGAGATTTGCCGGAGCAGTTCCACCGGCAAGACCATCAGGGCCGCCAATTCCAACCCCGGGGCGATGGTCACGTCCGCTTGCTGAGCTTCCATGGTGGCGCGGATCGCCCGCCCGAGTGTCCAGAGCAAAAGTGACAGCGGCACCGATTGAACGATCGTCAACAGCAGCGCCACCCAGGTCGGCCGTAACGAAACGACCTGCATCGGCGACGCTTCCTTGCCCAACGCAGAGAGCCGGCGGCGGAGACGGGGCCCGCCGACGATCAGCATCGCGAGGGAGAAGACCGCCAGCAGCAGCAGGTCGGGACGGCGCAGCAGCCCCCTCAGGATCCCCTGACCGGCACGCATCAGCTCTGCGGGATGAAAAATCCGCTCGGTCGCCGCCCATGCCTTGGGAAAATCGGAGAGCGCAAAACGGGGATGATTGGGAACCCATAATACATGCGCGTCGATCTCAGCCCGCAACGTCTGCACCGCCTCCCGCTTGTCATCCATCGCGGTCCGCAGTCGGATCAACGCCGAAAAGTAGTCACGGATGTCGTCCAGGTACTGGCTCAGCAGCCGCTGCTCGGTCGGGTGAACCGAACCGTTGACGTGCGGCAGCTGCAACGCGAGCCCGCCGCTGATGTCCTCCTCGCGAGCCCGCCGGGCCGATTCCAACACCAACGTCGCCTCGGCCCGCTTGACCTCCGCCATTTCAATCTTGGCATCGATCTCGGAAATTTCATTGCGAATCTGGCGAACGGTGGGCAGGGAATTTTTCTCCAGCCGCAGTCGGAGTCCCAAGCTGCCGCCGAGTGTACGCCCGGTCTCGCGATGCTCCTTGATCTGTTGCTGAATGTCCTGGAGCGTCTGTTGATAGGCTTCCGCCTGACGCGACTCCCGACTCTGCTGCTGCTCGTACTGCGAGGTCTCCCCGACGATGTACAGCCAAAACTCGCGCAGATCCTCGCGGCCGAGCAGCAACGATTGTTGGGGATCGAGCCGGTCCCGCTCCAGCTCGGTTCGGTAACGGCTCAGCGCCCCCTGGAGCTGCGACTCGCGCCGTTTGCTCAGCGCCTCGGCCCATGCCCGTGCCTCGGCCTCGGCACGCTCCAAGCGGTGTTTGGCCACCTGCTGCTGAAGCGGTAGCAGATCGGACTCCTCGTCGATCAACTTTTGGTACCGCGTCAACGCCTGCAGACGCTCGCGGGCCGCCTCCAGTGCTGCCGCCTCTCTGGCCTCGCGAGCCCGCCGCAGCACCCCCTCGGGGTCGTCCGGTGGGTCGGAGACGGTCGCGGACTCCAGTGCCGCAACACGGTTCCGCTCCTCCTGGATCTGCCCAGGCAACGTCTCCTTGACCGCTTGGCGTTCCTGGATCGTTGTCTCGATCGCCTGCAGCCGGTCGCGGGCCGCGGCGACCTCGGCGTCGGCCTCCGATTTCCGTTCGCGAACCTGATCGATCGGCAGATAGGGCGAGGGTTCCGATACCGGGTCCCGCTCCGCCTCCACCTCCGAGCGCGCCTGGTCGAGTTGGGACTCCACCTCGTCGATCGCCCGCTGATAGTCTGCCGAGTCCTCGGCGTCCTCCGCCCGCTGACGCAGGTTCTCCAAGACCTCGGTCAGCGTCTCGACCAACCGCTGTTTGAAGTCCGGGTCCATCTCCTCGTCGGCCTGCACCTCCTCCAGACGCGCGGTGACCGAATCGATCGTCCTCAGCGGGGTCGCCTCCTCCGCAGCCCCCTCCGCAGCACGCTCGGGCGACTGAAGCAGCATCGCCACCGCTTGCACCGGCCGCTTCTCGCGCTCGGCGAATTGCCCCCACGCCAGGGACGAGGTGGCCAGAATCGACGCGAGGGCGATCGTGTGAATCCAAGCGGGCATGACGACACAAAAGGGGCATCAAAGGGCAAGCCGGCGGGCGTCAATCCCGCAAAAGAGCGAACGATGACCTGAGTGTCGGAAAGGAACGCGGTTCGGGGAAGCCCAATCGGGTTGGTAAAAGCACCAAAGCCAAGGCGTGGAATCACCGATCTGGCATTGACGGCCATCGACCCTCCGGCCACCATGTCCCTTCCCCTCGGGGCGTAGCTCAGCCTGGCAGAGCGCTACGTTCGGGACGTAGAGGTCGCTGGTTCGAATCCAGTCGCCCCGACTTCATAAGCCCTTTCACAGTAAGGACTTACAGCACTGCATCGGT
>CAYWXT010000361.1:0-3387 GCA_964462125.1 uncultured Pirellulaceae bacterium
GTTTGCCGCTCCCCACCTCTTCGACCCCTGCGGGATCGGGGCCGCGCCCCTATGGCGGCGCGGCGCCCCTAGATATTTACTCCGAATACGTTCCCAGATCGTGTCCGTCGCCATGGGTTTTTACCCCGAGGCGCTGCCTATGGATTTGGAGCAAAAAGGGAGTCCGACACGATCCTAAAGCCGAGACAGCGTCTAGCTGGCGTGGGCGGAGAGAAAGTCGAGCGTGAATTGGATCACTTGTGGGTCCCGCGTCAGGAACGCGTGGAGGGCATCGACGGTCGTGAATTCCTCAGCACCCTCGAGCTTTGCTTCCTCAACGCCGACGATGAAGTCGCCTTCGCCTTCGACCAGCGGATTCTGAATCGAGCTTTCCGCGCGACTACCGGCGATGATCGCAAAGGGAAATGGCGGCACGGCAAGCCGGTCTGCGAACGCCTTCCACTCGACGCCCAACTCCATGCCGCCGGGACCGGTGACGAATTTGAACAGTCCGAGCTTGCCCAGCCGTCGCGCGATCGCAGCACCTTGATTCGGTGGCCCGATCATCACCATCGATTGACAACGCTTCAGCAGTTCCAGCGGGTCGGCATGGCGTTGCAGGTCGCCGATCAGGAATCGGACGACGATGTTGCCCATGCTGTGGGCGACAAAGCTAAGCTCGGTCTGTGGGTGAAGTCCCTCGAGCACCTCGCGAAGCGCCGCGGCGTGATCGGCGACCGAGCGGCGAGAACTGGCGTAGGAAAACCGGACCATCTCCAGCGGCTTTTCTCCGAGCTGGTCCATGGCGCCGATCGCGTCCTCCAGCGGTTTCATGGAGCGGTGGGTGCGCATCAATCCATGCAGCAGCACAACCGCGTGCTTCGGTGTTTCGTCCCCCGGCCCCCTCGGATGCAAACGATCGAGGGCGGCCGTGCAGCCCTCACGGCTGCCCCAGGCACGCCGAACGTTTTGTGCGTCAAGCAATCGCCAATGCCCGGTCCAGGCGTGCTGTTGAAGGCGCCAGCCATTCCGCCACCGATGATCGGTCCAAAGCTGGGCGCCGCCGACGGTTTTCAATGGCAGGTTCAGCGGCTCGGCCATCAAACATCCTCCGGTGGTCGGCCGTCGACCCAGGGGCCGGCGAGCCGCTGATATTCCGGCGGGTGGAGGACGCTGCCGCGATCGCCCGCTTCCCAGCCGGGGACGTGATGCGGCTTCGCTTTGGCTTTGGACATCCGTTCCCACCGCTGAGCCCAACTCGCATTGCCGTCACTGACGTTCCCTCCACGATCAACGTGAAAGACCTTTCCCTCACGGTAGCTTCGCACCGCAAGGTTGACCAACGTCACCGCAGCGGCGCCGAGTTCCGGGTCGTTGTTCACCGACTCGGGGTCCCCGGATTCGATCGCATCGATCCAGTTCGCGAAGTGCATGGAATTGGTGTCAAGTTCCGTCTTGGCCTCGAATGATTCTTCTTTCAGCGTGCTGTCGAGTGTTACCTGAGGACGTTCCGGTACGAACGTGAAGGTTCCCTGCCCGCGGTTTCCAGAGCAGTCCTTGTCGAACACGAACGACCCATGGTGGCCTCGGATCAAATGATCGAGCTTCCGCTCCTCGCTGACCATCGTGCTGCTGACCAAACCTTGTACCCCTTCATGGAAGTCCGCGATGATCGACGCGACGTCGGCGACCTCGCGGTCGTCGTACTCGAGGAAAATGCCGCCGCCACCGACGACCCGCCCCGGCATCCGCAGCCCCGTTGCTTTCAGCATCCCGGTCACCCGGTGGACGAACAAATCCGAATACATGCCATAGCCGAAGGGCCAGTAGCATCGCCACTGTCCGAAGACCGCCCGGTCAAAAGGCATCTCGGGTGCGAGGCCTTCCTCGACGCCCAGAAACCGCCGGAAGTCGACTGTCTGGGGCGTCATCTCCTTGGTGATCACGTTGTGGCGAGACATCCCGTGTTGGCTGTTGCGAGCCGCCTCCGTTTGGAACTGGACGACCTTGCCGAGTTTCCCCGCGTTGATCATTTCGCGGGCCATATCCCATACCGGCAAACTGGTCAGCTGGACGCCAACCTGCATCACTCGCCCGCTATCCCGCCACGCCTGCACGACCTGTGCCGCCTCGTCGGTCGTATGCGTCATCGGCTTCTCGCAATACACGTGCTTGCCGGCCTGGAGCGCATCGAGGACTTGAATCGCGTGCCAATGGTCTGGGGTGGCGATACAGACGGCGTCAATGTCGTCCTGGGCGATCAGCTCGCGGTGGTCGGCGTAGGTTCGCGGCTCAACCCCCGTCTCGGTACGAATGAATTCAGTGGCCCGATCCCGGTGAACGGTGTAAACGTCGTTCACCGCCACGATATCGACTTTGCGCCCCAGCTTCCGCAGCTTGGCAAGCGACTTCAGATGGGTGCCGAAGCCTCGTCGGCCTGGACCGATGATTCCGATCCGCAGGCGGTCGTTCGCCCCAGCCGCCTGCCCCGCGGTGGCGGTAAGAACCCCGGCTGCGGTCACGCCTGCGGTGGTGTGGTTGAGAAAGTCGCGGCGGGTGACGCTCGCATCGTTCATGCTCAGCTCCTGGATCGCCAAGGTGGGGCTATTGGCTGGGTGGAAACATTGGCTGACGGCCGGTCCTCGCACTCGGACCAACCCCCAGTCTATCAGCCAACGACACCGACGTAGCCGCGCACCGACCAAGGGAAGCCTCCTGGCGGGGCGAAAAAGCTCAGCCTTCTTCTTGCGAGCCGTGGAGTTCGCGGGGGACGTAGCGGCCAGGGGCGTCGTGCGCGTAGTGTTCCTGGATCGCCCGCTCGAACTGGTCGCGGGATTTCATGCGGGCGAAAGCGAGCCGGACGTCGGGATGCCGGGGGTGACTCTGGGAGTACTTGATGCAGAACTTCCGCATCATCAAGGGTGCCCGGTCGGCGGGGTAGGTCTGCTCGCAGAGGTCAAAATGTTCCCGCATCACCTCCGCCTGAGAGTGCAACGTTGGCGGCGGCGGGAGGGGCTGGCCGGCGGCCAATGCACGGGCCTGCTGGAAGATCCAGGGATTGCCGATCGCGCCGCGGGCAATCGTCACGCCGTCGATCCCGGTCTCGTCGATCATCCGCCAACCGTCCTCGGCGGAAAACAGATCACCGCTCCCCAGGACCTTGATCGAATCCCCGGCATGTCGCTTGACCTCGGCCAGGAACTCCCAGCGGCTGGGTCCGACGTAGCGCTGCGCGACGGTGCGGCCGTGGACGGTGACCGCATCGAGCCCGGCGTCGATGGCGCCGTCAAGGATTTGGAAGAACTGGTCCCGCGCCTCGGCGCTGTCGTCGATCGCGCTCCGCATCTTGACCGTCACCGGAATAGTGGTGGGAACGACATCGAGGGTGCGGCGAAGGATCTCGATCGC
>CAYWXT010000362.1:0-3371 GCA_964462125.1 uncultured Pirellulaceae bacterium
CACCCCACAGCGACGGAGGCAGATCTTTCGCAGTCGGGGCGGGGTCGCCAAAGCAGCGCGGTAGCGCCGGCGACTTCTGCGACGACCACGACGTAGCACAGGCTGCCAGCCTGTCGTCCACCGCGCCCGCGCTCCGAAGCGTCGGCGACGACCGCGACGCCTTCTCACACGCACCCCCCCCGGCGAGCCTCTTTGTCGAACGTGTGCACGCCGCGTTTTTATCCGCTAGAATGGCCGCTGCCGCGGGCGGTTCCCTGCGCCAAGTTTCCCACCGGGGGGGCGCTGCGGCCGGTTATCGATTTCATCGGATCCCCGTCATGCGTCTGTCCACTCCCTTCAACGCGCCCGTCGCCCCGCGGAATCGCGGCGTGCGGTACGCCGTTGGGGGCTGTCAACGGTTGACGACCGCCCATCTGGGCATCGCGGCAATCTTGATCTTCGCCAGTGGCTCCGCCGCCGACTCGCCTCCTGACACCGTCGCGTTTTTCGAAACCAACATCCGTCCCGTGTTGGTCAAGCATTGTTACGAGTGTCATTCGGGCGACGCGGAAGGGATTGCGGGTTCACTCTGGCTCGATTCCTCGGCCGGATTGCAAAGTGGGGGCGACAGCGGCCCAGCGATCGAGCCGGGAGATGCGGAGGGGAGCCTGCTGGTTTCGGCGCTCCGCTATGAATCGATGGAGATGCCGCCAGAGGGCCAGTTGCCCGATTCGGTCATCGCTGACTTTGAACGTTGGATCGACGCCGGCGCGGTCGATCCGCGTGAGGAGCCGGCCGCTGCAGGGGCTGCACCGCAGGGGATCGATCTGGATCAAGGCCGCACCTTTTGGGCGTTTCAACCGATTCGCGACTCCGCCGCGCCCCCAGGTGTGGGCTCCTCAGGGAAGGGCTCATCCGGGAAGGGCCCAGTGACTGGAATTGACGCCTACTTGGACGAGGCTCGGAGCCAGGAAGGTTTGTCGGTCAATGAGCGGGCATCACCAGCGACACGGCTGCGGCGATTGTCATTCGACCTGACCGGCTTGCCGCCCGATGTTGCACTCCAGCAGCGTTGGCTGGCCGATCCCTCCCCAAGCCATTGGCGCGCGATCGTCGACGAGATGCTGGCGTCGCCCCAATTCGCCGAACAGTGGGCTCGGCATTGGATGGACGTGGCCCGCTATGCGGACAGCAACGGCAGTGACTTCAATGCGACCTTCCACGAAGCTTGGCGGTACCGCGACTACCTGATTCGCAGTTTTGCCGGCGACCGACCTTGGGATCAGATGATTCGTCAGCAGGTCGCTGGCGACCTGATGCCGGCCGCCGACGATGCGGAGCGACACGATAACCTAGTCGCCACCACGTTCCTGATGCTGGGGACGAAAATGCTCAGCGAGCGGAACAAGGACCAGCTTCGGATGGACGTCGTCGATGAGCAGATCGACACGGTGGGCCGCGCCTTCCTCGGATTGACGCTGGGCTGCGCGCGGTGCCACGACCACAAATTTGATCCGATCCCGACCGAAGACTACTATGCGCTGGCGGGGATCTTCCGCAGTACACAGTCGCTGAAGGGGGAATCGCAGAAGTACGTCAGCACATGGGCTCGCACGCCCCTGCCGGCCGATCCAGAACACCAGGCCGCGGTTGAAGAACATGAAGCAGCGATGCAGTCGCTGAAAGAGAAAATCAAGGCGACCGAACAGTCCATGGAACGGGCAAAGGCGGAGCGCGACGCCAATCTCGGCGGTATCGTATTGGATGACGATACCGCCGAAATGGAGGGGAACTGGAAGCCGTCGACGTACTCCAAAACCTACATCGGCGACGGCTACCGGCATGACGACAACAGCGACAAGGGCCAGGCGTCGCTGCGTTACTCCACCCGATTGCCACGGGCGGGTGAGTACGAACTCCGGCTCTCCCATTCCCCCGGTCCCAATCGGGCCGCGAAGGTGCCGGTGACGATCACCACCGCCGACGGTGAGACGTCGGTCATTTGGAATCAGCAACAGGCCACCGACCCACCGATGTGGAGCTCCCTGGGGACGTTTACCTTCAGCAGCGAGGAGACGTCGGTGCTGATCGAGAACGAGGGCACCGAGGGCTACGTGATCGCCGATGCGGTCCAGTTCATCCCGATCGACCCGGAGCCGAACGAGAGCGCCGAGCCGAACGCCAGCGCCGAGCCATCGCAAGTGGCCGACACCTCGGCCGATGATCCCCAATCGGACGAGGTAGAGAAGCGGGACGCGGTCGCCGAAGCGGCCGAGCGGCTGGAAGATCTGCAGGCGGAGCTTGAGGCATTGGAGGGGTCCGCCCCACCGCCGCTTCCCGAAGCAATGGCATTGGCCGATCGTCCGACCGCGGAGATCGGTGACGCCCGGCTGCACATTCGGGGCGAGATCACGAACCTAGGCGAGAAGGTCCCCCGAGGATTTTTGCGGGTCTGTGGCAACGGCGACGCATCACTTCGGGAGACGCACGGCAGCGGCCGTTTGGAGTTGGCCGATTGGTTGACCGACCCCGATCATCCGCTGGTCGCGCGGGTGTTCGTCAACCGCGTCTGGATGCATTTGCTGGGGGAGGGAATCGTCCGGACGGTGGACAATTTTGGCATGCAGGGCGAGCGACCCACCCACCCGGAATTGCTCGACGCCCTCGCACTGCGGTTCGTCCGCGACGGCTGGCGATTGAAACCGCTGGTTCGCGAGATCGTCCTCAGCGACGCTTACCAGCTGTCCTCGCAATACAACGCGGAAGCCGCCGCGACCGACCCGGAAAATCGGCTGTTGTGGCGGATGAATCGTAAACGGTTGCCGGCCGAATCGATTCGCGACGCGATGGTCGCGGCCGGCGGTCGGCTCGATATCCGTCCGCGGTTTGACCCCATGCGAGGCTTTGGCACGTTGGTTTCGGGCAACAGTGGCGGCGACCAAGCGGACGTCAACGACGTCGGGGAGGCGTGCCGAACGATCTATTTGCCGGTGGTGCGCGGTTACATCGCCCCAATGATGACGGCGCTCGACAGCGCCGACCCAGATTTACTGGTGGGCGACCGCCCCACCACCAATGTTCCTGGTCAAGCGTTGGTGTTGGTCAACAGTCCCGACATCAATGCCTGGGCCGAGGCCGCTGCGAAGCGAATCGTGACCGAAAGGGACACGTTCGATGCGCGTTTGCAATACGCCTACCGCGTGCTGCTTCAGCGGGCCCCGGAGCCGGCGGATCGCGAGATCGCCGTTGCGTTCTTCGGCGATGCGGTCGATTCCGCCGAGGCGTGGCGCGAATTCGTTGCGGCAGTGTTGGCTGGGACCGAGTTCCGATGGTTGGATTAGGATCGTGCGGGAAAAAAGTGTCCGGTACCTTTTGCGAGGGACTCGCCCTCC
>CAYWXT010000363.1:0-3310 GCA_964462125.1 uncultured Pirellulaceae bacterium
GCGCATCCTCGTGCTCCCCACCGATCTCGTCGCCGTGAGCGATGACGAGGAGGCCGTCTACGTTGCGAGGGTCGCCCGGCGGGGTGACCAGATCTCCTTGGTACACGTTCCCCCGGCCGGGCAAAGCGCTTTCGCGGTCCCGCAACGGGGCGGGCAGGACTCAGGCGGCGAGGACCCGGGCGGGGAGAACCCATGACCGATCCCCAATCTGGCACGAGTGAAACAAAACCGGGCCTGCGTGAGCGTTGGAACCGATTTTGGTTCGCACCGGAGCCTGTGGTCGAGATGGCCCGGCTGCGTGGTGCTTTCTGTCTCTTGGCGGCACTCTACTTTGCCAGCGCCTGGCCAGATGCTGACTTCTGGTATGGCGAGGACGGAGTCCAGTCCTCCTCCCGCATGGCTTCGTTCCTGATGGCAGCAGGCCTGGATGGGGAGGCGCGGTGGTACGTTTCCCCGCTGTTCCTGCTGGAATCGACGACTGGATATCGAGCGTATTTGGCGGCCGGTGTGCTGCTCTCCGGAGTCGTATTGGCCGGATACGGGGGGCGATTGGCCGGTTTCGTTTTGTGGGCGATGATGGTTGGGCTTGCCAATCGCGCGTTGTTCCTGGCGGGACTGGTCGAAACCCTGTTGAGTCTCGCGTTGTTTGCCTCCGCGATCGCTCCGGCGGCACCGGCTTGGTACAAGGCGCCGCAAGCTCCCGGGCCGGCATGCTGGACCGCCGGTTTTGCGCGGAAATGGATCGCGATTCAGGTGACGGTACTGGCGGTCGCGACCACGGCAACGATGTTGGCTGGCGCGGTTTGGTGGAACGGGTTGGGCGCGTTTGCCTTGGCCGCCCCGGTTGCCGATCGAACAATGGATTGGACGACAGGCCCCTTGGCGGAACCGCTGGTGCACGACCTGGTAACTCACCTGCTTGTGGTGCTGTTGCCCTTGGGGGTGGTATCGGCGTGGCGCCGCCCGTCGCTGGTCCGGTCGTTGGGGCCGTCGTTGGTCCCCGGCCGTCTGCTCATGGGCTTGTGGTGCATCACGATCGCCCTGCTGGGGTCGTTCTGGCTATACGCCGCGACCTTTGGCGTGATGGCGATGGCGATCCGACCACGGGCGTAGCACAGGCTGCCAGTGTGTAGAGCGCGCGCCGGAGCTTCGGATGCGCCGGTCGCCTCAACGCTCAGCTGAGCGATTTCGCGATCGCGTAGATTTCTTCCGCGTCCAAGCATTTGTCATTGGTTTCGAACAGGGCTTGGATCGCCGCCTTGTGGGTTTTCATTTTCAAGCCCCCAACGCCAATGGCGCCGTAGCCGACACCGTGGCCGAGCGGCGCGGCCTTGTCGGTCACGTTGACTCCACCGATTCCGGCGGGGGGGACCGCGTTCAGATCGATCGCGACCGAGAGCGATTCCAACTCGCGAATCCGTTTCTCTTCCACCAATTCCACCCCGGCGGCCCCGCAGGCAATCACGATTTGGCTCTCGTCCAAGACTCCTTGCAGCTCTCGGGGCGTCCTTGCGGAGGCGGGCGTTGGGGTGGCGCCCGCGAGCCGTCCAGCCACGACCCGGCACGCTTCGGAGGCCCGTTCCAGGTTTCGGCTTGTCAGCGTCACGTCAGCACCCTCGAGTGCGAGCAGCTGCGTGACGCGGCGGCCGACCGGTCCGGTACCGCCGAGCACCACGGCCCGCGAGCCGCGCAGCGTTTGGTGACGCGCGGCGCTGACCACCGCTGCCGCCGCGGTGGTGTTACAACCATTGGCATCGAGCATCATGGAGACGCGTACAGGGCCGAAGAAGGTGTTCGCGGAGATGCGAAACAGGTCTTCCGCCACGTCCACGTCCGAGCCGCCAACGAAGATCGCCGTCTGCTTCAGGTCATCGCCGCCGCGGGTGAACATGGCGCCGTGGACCAGGCCGGTGATCGAGGTTGGGCTGACCCCGGCGTACCTCAGCAGCCGCTCCACCCCGGCGTCAATAGCGACCACGGAATCGAACGAGCTCGGTTGGGCATCGCCGTCGATCTGAATCAGAATGCGTTGCGTCATTGCTGCGGAGCGGTGTTCGGGTGGGGTCATTTCCAAGGGGCCGTCATTCTGCATCCTGCGGTCGATGCATTGTCGCATTTATACACGATCAAATTGCGATTGGGTGGTTGGGTGATTGGGTGGGACGTCGGGGGCTGATTGACACCCGCGGCGGTTGCACGCGACACTAACGCCCGATCGAACGACACCGACTTGTTTCAACGACGCCGGAGACTCGAATGTGGCGTGGGCCGCGTGGCCCCTGCGTCCGGTTCATCAACAGTCAAATGCGATGAAGAATCCATGGCGGAGGGGATCGCGCGGCGCCGGTCGACGGCGGCGGCGACGGTTCGACCGGCGGCCCATGATCCGCCTGTTCGGCTGGCGGCGACACGCTGCGCTCACCCCGGCTGAATTATTCATCGGCTCGTTCTTTCTGCTGGTGGTCGTTGGAACCCTCGGACTGCAGACGTTGCCGGGGTTGTACAGTGAGCATTCATTGAGCTGGCATGACGCCGCCTTCACCGCCACCAGCGCCGTGTGTGTGACGGGATTGATCGTCGTCGACACGGCGACCGACTTCACCTTCGCGGGCCAGCTTTACCTGTTGCTGCTGATTCAGCTCGGCGGGTTGGGCATGCTGACCCTGACCAGCGTCATTATCACGACGCTGGGCGGTCGTCCCTCGCTGAGATCCGAATCGATCACGACCGGGGCTCGGCGAACGATGCCCCATGTCTCCGCGCGGCGGTTGATCGTTGATGTCGTGCGTTTCACGTTTTTACTTGAGGCCGCCGGCGCGGTGTTGCTGTACCTGACCTGGGGCCCGCGACTCGGCTGGCGGGAGGCGATTTGGCCGTCGGTGTTTCATGCGGTCAGCAGCTTTTGCAATGCCGGGTTTTCGACCAACACGAATTCCCTGGTCGATTTCCAGGATTCCCCCGCGACGATCCTGATTGTCTCGGTGCTCATCCTCGCCGGCGGGCTCGGCTTCGTGACGATGGAGGAATTTTCTCAGTTCCTGTCGCGGAAGCGGAAGCGTGTGGTGAAGCGACTCTCGGTTCACACCCGGTTGGTTGCGGTGACCACCGCCGCTCTGCTGCTGGCCGGCTGGGGCCTGTTCGCCCTGTTCGAATGGCGTGGGGTCTTGGAGGGGATGTCGTGGCGGGACAAGGTGTGCAACTCACTATTCATGAGCGTGACACCGCGGACCGCTGGGTTCAACACGATTGACTACCGCTCGGCCTCCGACAGCACCAACTTTCTGACCATGCTGTTGATGATGATCGGCGG
>CAYWXT010000364.1:0-3261 GCA_964462125.1 uncultured Pirellulaceae bacterium
TGGGCGATGGCTGCGAAGCGTGGTACCGATGGCCGGTGGGCAACGGCATTTTCATGGAGCTGAAGCTCTATCGCGGTCAAGGACAACTGCTGCTTCCCGAATCGCTGAGGAGTCACGCGGAGGTCGAAGCGGTGATCGATGAGCTCGTCATCGGGCACTGCCTTCGACAGCCGCAGATCAGCCGCGCAGCACGCGAGCAGGGAGCCGAAGCGGCTCTGGCCCTGATCGATGCAATTCCGATCCATCTATTCTTGATTGAAGATTGAGCTACCCCTTTGATCGCTCCCCCCGTTCCAGAACCGAATCCATCGCCGCCCAGCGTCGCGGAGCTGCTGGGCCGATACTGGCGGGAGATTTCTTCAACGTCCGGTCTTCTGCCGGATGATTTGAAGCGGACCAATCGAGTGATGTTTCTCATTCCCCGCTGTCGCACTGGGCGTTTGGGCAGCGCACCGTTTACATGCGAAGGCTGCGGCGATTCGGTGCTCCGGCTGCGATCTTGAAACGATCGCCATTGCCCGACATGCAACGGCCACAAACGGAAGTTGTGGCGTGACCGGCTGGTCGAGTGGAGTCTCGACTGCGACTACTTGCACGTCGTGTTCACGTTGCCGCACGAACTCAACGAGTTGATCCGTGGTTCCCCCAAGACGATGCACAAGTTGCAGTTTCGCTGCGTCACCGAGGTGCTGACGCGGATCGCCAAGGAGGAATACGGTTGCCGGGTCGGGATGGTCCAGGTGCTGCACACCTGGGGCCAGCGATTGGGGCTGCACGTCCACATTCACATCGTGATGACCGCCGGCGGTGTGTCGCTGGACGAGAGCGAGTGGCTTCCCATCTCGGCCGATGACGCGGCGATGCAGCGGGAAGTGTTGGCCGCCAAGTTCCGCATGACCTACCTGCGGCGGCTGAAGACCCTGATCAAGAAGGGAAAGGTTGCCTGCGAGGACCCGGACCGGCTGTTTGAAAAGATTTCCAATAAGGACTGGATCGTCAACTGCGAAGGCGCCCCGCCGCACTGCCTGGGCGGCGAGGCGGTGATCAACTACTTGGGTGCTTATGTGATCGGCGGTCCGATCGGTGACGGCCGCGTGATTGCCGATGACGGCAAGATGGTGACGATCCGCTTCAAAAACTACGCCACCGGCAAAATCGAGTACGAGACGATGCCGGGGGTGGAGTTCGCTCGGCGCTACGCGCAGCACATCCTGCCGCGGAACCTGACTCGGGTTCGCTACACGGGGTTGTTTCAGGCCGGCGGTCGCGCGGCGCGATTGGAGCTGTGCCAGAAGCTGATCGCCGCAGCGGGGCTGGCGAAGAAGTCCCACGGCAGCAGCGCGGCAAGATCGCTCGGGAGTGAGCATGATGAAGATCCGGTGGAAGAGCCACCGGCGGAAGATCCCGGCCGTTCGCTGGAATGTAAACGCTGCTCCCAGCGGATGAGGACCGAGCGTGAGTTATGGCTGTGTGGCCCGACGACGCATTACATGCTGATGGCCGTTGCGGAGATCTTGGTCGGCATTCGTCGTGACGGCGAGTCGATGCTGATTCAGATCTACGATGCGCTATTGCATCACCCCGCGATTACCCAGCGCGTCTTCAGCGAACAGCAGCTGATGTGGATCGTGTCGATGTTGGTTGAGTGCATCGAGGATCCACATCCGTTACTCACATCGACCCTCGGTCGCAATCATCCGCTGATTGTCGAAGCCCGCGAGCGTCCACCGCCGGACGAGGAGGATGCCGATGTGGTGTGAAAAGCCGCCCTTCGCGGCTCATTCAACCCGCCACCGGCATCACGACTGCCGGATGATCCCATGCGTGTTCTCGATGCGTGTTGGGGTGAAGCTATGGACCCACTGCAATCAAACGGCGAGAAGCGATTGCACCGCAGGTGCATCATCGACTCGACGACCCGCTGATCACATCTCCATCGGCCACGACCGCCCCGCCTCTGGCGGTAATGAGCGACACCCGAAAATCAAAAACCGGGGTCATTGCCCCAGTCACACCTGGGAAGCCTGGCAAGCCACGCTGGCCACGGGTTCTCGATAAACCTCTCTCGATCGGCCACCCCAAAAGACACCACCGCGGCCTACGGTCCATTCTCGTCCGTTAATTCAGCGGTGGTTGTTGGTATTTCAAGACGTGATTACAAATCTGGTGAGGCGTAGGAATTACGTGGAGTAAGTGCTATTCGGCCCTAACACATTTTCATCGTTCACCCATGTGGTCTCTCCAAAACGCCAGTTCCTCAATCAGCTCTTGCAACGTAAGCATCTTATCTTCTATCTGTTTTGCTGATGGGATGAAAACGTTGTTCCGCGCGAGCGAAGGATCGTTGTCGTCGCTTGTATCGAACGACGTACATTCCACGAACTCAAAAAACTGAAACGGTATATCACAATCGGTGGACGTGAATCCTTTTCGAGTTTTTCCAATGTACCGCCATGTAGTGACGAGCACCCGTTCGCCAGTTCCACCAACTGTCGCCAAGCCACACTGATAAAGAATTTCGCCCTCGACTAATGAAAGAGATCGCATTCTTGTGATTGACCCGTGCGAAAGTAGGATTTGATACGCGTATCTGGCAATAAGCTTTTATGCGATAGGCGGACTTCCCGGACCGGTATCAGGAGGAATGATTATGGGCATAATAAAAATTGGAAAACTCGGGATTCCTGGTTGCAGCCATTTCGGCCACCAAGTCTTGGGAGGTGTCACAGGCACCTTTGGCACCATCGGCACAACAACGGGGACTGGCACCGGGTCTGGACATGGGTCGGGGTCGGGTTCTTCACATTGACCTTTTGGCAGATAACCTGCCACCAAAGCTTGGCAACGTGCATCGTCGTTTGCTGCCATCCCTGTATGGGGCAGATCAGCACTGTATTCGACCGGTCCATCTCCATCGAAGCATTTGCAACGAATCGTACAAACAAGACGGATTACTCTGACACGCCCCTGCGTATCCGGCTTCGGAACTCGTCGACGGTTTGCACTAACCAACCAGCAAGAGTCCCATGCAAGCCCAGATGGGTCCATCCTCGTAAGTGGGTCACTGACAACGTATTCAAACAGGTTCCACGGACTCCCGTCATGCCCGATCGGATCTCTGGAGCAAGAATCCAACCGCTTGCATCCGGCATAGCTGCAGCGGCGTTTTGGAAGGCACAGGGTTGATGGATCGTGATTCGCACGCGGCGGCATGCACCTACGTTCTCCCCCACGCGCGCGAAGCGCGGTTCTCCGGTCGAT
>CAYWXT010000365.1:0-3151 GCA_964462125.1 uncultured Pirellulaceae bacterium
ACCGCGTCGAGCAGCAACGGGAGGATCGAACCTAGCCGGACCGACACCGTTTTGGGTGGTTCCACCCCGGCGATCCGGTCGAGTTCTCGTTCTCGCCGCCGGGTTCGGCTCGCCATCGCTTCATCCCGTTTCATTGGCGAACCGTTCGCTGCAGCGGATTGGAGCCCCCCCGGCGACAAAGGTGTTTGGTGGGTGCCGGCAAACAAACGCAGCTCAGGGTTGGGCATCGACGTCTCTTCGGGTTGGAAACCGGTCCGTAGGTTCAGGCAATCACGGTGCGGAGCCGCACCGGGTCTATCGGTTGGGTAAGCAAGCGAGGATGAATCGACTTTTCATTTTCTTCCGTTTGTTCGTGCTGAAATGACCGCGGGGCGGAAGCGGCGCAGGATCGGTTGACAACCGGCGGTACTGGCGCTATCTTCCCGTTCGGCCCCAAACGCCCGTTCTTGAGGAACGGAGTCGTCCCCGCCCGGCACTTCCCGGTCCCGGCTGGCTGGAAGCCGGGGGTTGGTCTTCATGATGTCCGGCGCCTGTCCGGGGCACGATGCTGATCTCTCCCCGTCGCCGCTGGCTCACCTTCGGGACAGCTTAGGTACATGAGACCGACTCGCCATGACTGTCGATCTGGATGCGATTGCCCGCCGCGGGCGTTGCAATGTTTCGAGTTTGAAAATCGCTTTGCCCCTGTTAGAGCAGGGCTATCGCGCTCCCTTTCTCGCCCGCTATCGACGGGATGAACTGAGCGGGCTGGACGAGGCCAGTCTGTGGGCCTTGGCGCATGCGTTGGAGGCCGACCAGTCGATCTCCCGCCGTCGCGCGTCGCTGCAACAGGCTTGGGAAGCGACCCCGTTGGCCGATCCCGCCATCGGACACGCCATCCGCTCAGCCAACTCCAAGCGGATGCTCGATCGGCTCGCCCGCCGCCTCAAGCTTGAATCAGCTACCCCTGCCGACCCATCGACGCGGCTCGCCGTGCGGTTGCTGAATCCCCAAAAAGGAGACGGTGAGGACATCGAGGCGATCGCGGGTAACGTCGAAGGGGTCGACGACCCCAAAAACGCGCTCGCCGGGCTCGACGAGGCCCTGGTCAAACGGCTCGCCGGCGATCCCCGCTTGATCGCGGCCGCCGTCCGCTGGCTGGCCAAGAATGCCCGTATCCACATCGCCTCAGTCAGCGATCCCCATAGCGGGGAGCAGGAGCACCCTGAGCACGAGCCGGCGAAGGCGACTTCGGCCAGCAACACCGCCCCGACCGACAAGTCAGCCCCGAGCGACCAGCCAGCCTTCACCGACACCAACGAGTCCGCCTCGACGCCAACCACACCCGCGGCTGAGGGCAACGCGGCTGAGGGGGCAAGCGGGGCGGAAGTGACAAGCGAGACGGACGCCGCCTCGGACGAGACGAACGCCGCCTCGGAGCAGTCCCCTAGCAGTGAGACGCCAGCGGCGCCAGAAGCCACAGCGGCAAGCGAACCTGACGCGGCTCAGCCGGAGGGGGCCAAGGAGGAGACCGAGCAATCCGACCAGCGATCTGAAAAACAAGCGTCGCCGGGGAACCGGGCCCCTTCAAAAAAGCCCGACTCCCCAGCAAAGGCGGCGGGAAAGAAGAAGGGTAAGAAGATCTCGCCCCGTCAGCGTCGTCGCCGGTGGCTGGTCAGCGTCCTGAAACCGCTGGAGGGAAAACGGTTGGGCGCCGCCAAGCTGAGCGCCTTCCAACTCGTGATGCTCGGCCGAGGGCTGCGGAGCCAGGTCGTACAGTGTCTGTTCGAATACGACGCCAACCGGTTGGTCGAGGAGATCCAGCGGGTGGCGTTCGGTTTCAATCGGGCGATCGAATCGAAACTCTCCGAAGCGATTCTGGTTCACGAAGCGGGCCTCCGCGAGGCGGCCGAGTCGGCTTGGTGGGATGAACTGCAGGAGCAGGCGTCAACGCGGTTGGTCGGGGTTGCCGCCGAAAACTTGCGGCAACAGGTCAGCCGCGGCGGGGTCGACGCTTCGGTCGTGATGGCCATCGACGCGGTCGGCCCCCGGACCGCGGCAACGTCGATCGTGGCGGCTGACGGCAGAGTCTTGCACTGCGAAGATGTTCCCTGCCAACTCTCGGCAAACCTGCGTGCTCAAGCGGTGGCGAAGCTGGGAGAGCTGATCCACCGGTTCCATGTTGACCTGGTCGTGATCAGCAACGGTCCGGCCCGCCGCAGCTGTATGGTCGCGGTGAAGGAATTGATCAGCCAAGCCCCCGAACGCTCCGTCCGTTGGACCTTGGCCGAACGAAGTGGAGCCGATGCCTATGCCGGCAGCCTCGTCGGCGACCAGGAGATGCGGAGTACGCCACGCCGGTTTCGCGCCGCGGCCTGGGTCGGGTTTGTGACGCTCCAACCAGCCCCGGCGCTGGCCAAACTCGATCCTCTGAAACTCCGCCTCGGATCATTTCAGCGGGAATTGGCCGACGATGCGCTGGTCCAAGCCCTCGAAGATGTGATGATCAGCGCCGTTTGCCGCGGCGGTGTCGACGCCAACGGGGCGACTCCCCGCTGGCTCAGCCGACTGCCTGGAGTCAGCGAAACCGTGGCGAACCGGATCGACGAGCGAAGGCGCGCCGAACGAATCCGATCACGCACCGAGTTCGAATCGATCGAAGGCTGGGAAAGTCCCGTCGCCCTGCGACAGGCGCTCCCCTTTCTAAGAGTGTTCGGCAGCGAAGAAACGCTCGACGGAACGTTGATCCATCCCGACGATTATCCCCTCGCCAAAAAACTCGCCGGGAACTTGGGAATCGAGCTGCCTCCACCCACGCCCCCTGGCTACGAGTTCCCCCAGCAGGAGCCGGCGGTCGCCGAACCGGTGGCATCCGCGACCACGACAGCGCTGGCCGCCGAACAATCGGCCACCGAAGCCGAACAGCCCTCAGAACAGCTGCCCGAGCCAGCGACTGAAGAGCCAGCGACTGAAGAGCCAGCTCAAGCCGAAGAGCCCAGTCCAGCGGCGACCGAAGCGGCAGCAACGCCCCAGGAAACCGAGCAGCCGACTGTGACCGAGTCGGCAACTGAGAGCGAGCCGGCAACTGAGAGCGAGCCGGCAGCTGAGACCGAGCCGGCAGCTGAGACCGAGTCGGCAACTGAGAGCGAGCCGGCAACTGAGAGCGAGCCGG
>CAYWXT010000366.1:0-3143 GCA_964462125.1 uncultured Pirellulaceae bacterium
GGCCGACGTCCGACCGCATTCGCTGAGTAAACTGGCCGCATGACACTCACCAGTCATGCAATCGTCTTGCTGGCGAAACTCTTTAGCGGCTTCACGGTGCGGTGGATCGACTGCCAACCGGACACCTGCCAACGGGTTTACTTCGCCAACCACACCAGCCATCTCGACGCGGTCGTGTTGTGGTCGGCGCTGCCCCGGGAGATTCGCGCGCTGACCCGCCCGGTGGCCGCCAAGGACTACTGGACCTCCGGCTGGCTGAAACCGCACATCGCCCGCAGTTTCAATGCGCTGCTGATCGACCGCAAAGAGATCAAGGTGCATCAAAGCCCAATCGACATCATGATCCGCGAGATGGGAGACGTCTATTCGCTGATCGTGTTCCCGGAAGGAGGCCGGTCGGCAGGGGAGGAGATGAGCAGCTTCAAGAGCGGACTCTATTATCTGGGGAAAAAGCGGCCCGATCTGGAACTGGTCCCGGTCTACATCGACAACGTCAGCCGAATCTTGCCGCGCGGTGAATTCCTGCCGGTTCCGCTGCTGAGCTGTATCACGATCGGACCCCCGATCTTTCTCGAGGCGGGCGAGCCGAAGTCGGAATTCCTGCAACGCGCCCGCCAGAGTGTGCTGAAGCTCAAGGAGGTTTAACTCCCCCGCGTTTGCCTCCGGGACGCTTGGCGGCAAGCATCGGGAGGTACCGCCGCAGCAGACCGAACAAGATCAACCCGCCGCCGGCCCAGGTCCACCATGGCGGCGGCTGATAACCCGGATGTTGGTGCCACGCCAGGTAAACCCACAACGGCACCAGGATCGGCTCGATCAGCGCCAACACCGACGCCTCCGGACTGGAGGTGCTCCGCAGCCCCCGAGCGAACATCAAGTAGGGCACGGACATCTGAACGATGCCAAACAGCCCCAACGCCACGTAGCCGGTGGCCTCGATCGGTTCGTGCAGCTGCCATGCCCAGGGGGCCAGCAACACGACGGTCGCGCTGTGGTTCAAGATCACGGTCCAGGCCGGGTCGACGTCGGCCATGGCGCGCATCGATAACACCACCCCAGCGAAGGCGACGCCGGACAAGAGCCCCAAGGCGGTGGCGTACGCCGTGCCGCCGGCGCGCAATTCCATCGCCAAGATCAGCAGCACCCCGGCGAGACAGGAGACCAGCATCCGGCGGTCCGCCGCCGTGACCCGCTCCCGCAGCCAAGCGACCCCGCCGATCACGACCCAGGCCGGACAGAGGTACTGCAGCCAGATCGCGTTGGCGGCCGGGCCATGAACCATCGCCGACATGAACGACCAGACCATGGTCGCGAACGATAGCGTCATCGGCAGCATCGGCCAGCGCCAACAGGGACGGCGAACCAGCGGCAGCAGGACCAACATCGCGAACAGACTGCGGAAGAAGGCCAGCAGCAGCCCGCGCGAATCCTCCGGCCAGCCATCGAACCAGGGGGACTTGGCGAACAACCCGCTGGTGCTCCACAACACCGCCGCCGCGACGATCCACAACCGCCCGATCGACGCCTCGCGAGCGCTCACTCCCAGCTGCCGCTCCGACATCCCTCCCGCCCCTTGTTAACGCAGCGGCGCAAGCCGTCCGGCCGGAACTCTAAGTTTCAACTGTGATAAAGCACAAGCGCACGATCCTTACAGCCCGCGCTCGCGGGGATCGGTGAGTCCTTCGGCGAGCCGCCGCAAGGCTTCCGTTTCGATCTGGCGAACCCGCTCGCGGGTCAAACCGAGTTCGGCACCGATTTCTTTGAGCGTTCTCGGCTCGAAGCCGCCGAGGCCGAAGCGGAGTTTCAACACGGTCGCCTCCCGGTCCTCCAATCCCCCTAGCAGCTCCATCGCGTGCCGCAAGACATCGTGGTCGAGCAGCTCCTCATCGGGCGCCTTGAGCCGGTCGTCCATCACCATCTCGCCAAGCGACCACCCGGCGTCGCTCTGATCACTCTGCGGGGTGCCGTTGTTGATCTTGATCGCCTTGCGAATGATCGGCAGCTTTTTCTTGGGCAGCCCCAACACACGAGCGACCTCTTCGTTGGTCGGCGTGCGCCCCAACTCCTCACTGAGTCGCGCCGTCGCCCGCCGCCACTTGCTCAGCAGCTCGACCATGTAGGCCGGGATACGAATCGTCTTGGCACTGTTGATCAAGGCCCGCTTGATCGATTGCTTGATCCAATAACTGGCGTAGGTGCTGAACCGCGTCCCGACCAGCGGATCGAACCCTTCGACGGCCCGCAGCAGCCCCAGGTTCCCCTCTTCGATCAGGTCCTGTAACCCCAAGCCCTTGCCGGTATAGCCACGGGCGATGTTGACCACCAGCCTCAGGTTGGCTCGGACCATCCGGTCCCGCGCTTCGACATCCCCTTGGCCGATCCGCTCGGCCAATTCGAGTTCTTCGTCGGCCGAAAGGAGCGCCGTTTCGTTGATCTCGCGAAGATAGGTCTCCAGGGGCGACTGCGCTGACTCGCTCCGCCGCCCCCGATTTGCACGGACGTCGGGAATCACCTCAGGAATGACTTCAGAAATGACGTCAGGAACCGCGTCGAGGGCGGATTCGATTTCGATCGGGAGATCAATGTTATCAATGTTATCAGTTTGCGACATGGGTTCTGTGCCACACGATTAGGAGAGGGCCGCGCGATTGGGAGGTGGTGCCGATCCGGGACGCGCTGGGTGCCGACAGGAAGCGACGGACCGGGCTCGGCATTGGGAAGAATCGGCCCGAAATCAATCGCGAGTTCAGAAAGAGGTAAAAGGGACGGTGTGTGCTGGCCGACAGGATTGCGCCCGTTGTCTCAGCCGACACCGTCGAGAACAGCTGTGCCGACCCTGCCGGTTGGTCAGACTGAAAAAGGGGTCAGGACTCTTTTTCGGAGGACCATCAACACGTCGGCCCCGCCGTCGAGCTTGTGTCCTTCGATGGCGATCGTGTTGCCGTTCTCGTCGATCACCAAGATGGTGACACAGCCTCGCAAGGTCTCGCGTCCGTTTCCCTTGTAGACCCCAAACGACTCTCCCCCGCAAAGCCGGGGGAGAGCGATGGTCATAATTGGAGTCAACAGGCAGATCAAAAATTTTGATTTTTTTGATCCCGCTCATCCAGCGCGGTCGGGGGCCGGCCCCCGAACCCCCGAGA
>CAYWXT010000367.1:0-3140 GCA_964462125.1 uncultured Pirellulaceae bacterium
CCGGCATCAAGGACTGATTCCTGAGCGTCTTCCCGAGTTCCAATTCGGATACTCGGCCAGCAAGACGGTGTGGGTAATGGCGCAATCGAGTGAGTATTACACAAGGCACCTGCTGTTGCATGAGGGGATTCATTCTCTCGCGCTCTACCAGTTCGACGGTCCCGGCCCGACCTGGTTCATGGAAGGGACTGCGGAGTTGTTGGCGACCCACCGGGGCGTTGGCTCCGCCCTGCAGACGGGCACCGTGCCGCGATCGCGTGAGGAAGTCCCTCATTGGGGCCGCTTCAAGTTGATGGCGGAACGCCGTGGGAAGGAGAACGTTCCAACGATCGAAACGGTGATGCGAATGCCCCCTCGACCGACCGGCGACGCCGAAGCCTATGGTTGGAGTTGGGCTGCGGCGATGCTGCTGCAACAGTACCCGGAGACGCGCGACACCTTTCAAGCGGCGGCTCGCCGCGGCCGCGACCAGAGCAACGAATTCACTCGCCAAATCTATCAACGCCTGCGGCCTCAATGGCCGATCGTCGTCGCCCGCTGGCGGATGCTGACGCATGAGTTGGACTACGGCTTCGACTGGGACCGCGAACGGGTCGAGCTGGCGACCACCGATCCGCTCTGGGATGGTCAACGACAATCGGTCGAGGTGGAGTCGGATCGCGGCTGGCAATCACTCGGCGTTCGAATCCCGGCTGGCAGTTCCATCCGGCTGACCGCCGATGGCCGCTGCACCATCGCCCACACCACCAAGCCTTGGATCAGCGAACCGGCCGGAGTGACGATCCGCTATCACCGCGGCCAGCCGCTGGGACGACTCCTCGTCTGCCGCTTGCCCTGTCAATCGGACACACAACCCACGCTCAAGCCGCTGGACATCACGGGCTATGAAGGCGACCCGATAGAGTTGACCGTCGATCGCGCCAGTTGGTTACTCCTGAGGATCAACGACGCGGTCGGTGAACTGGACAAGAATCAAGGTGGCTACCGGGTGAGCATTGATGAGTTGTAAGTGGTCGACCGTGAAGGGCCATTGTCTACCGACGAACGACTTGACGAATCCGGCGTGCTCGGCCATCGACGCGTTGCAACACAGGCAGCCATTGCTCATCCAGGAGGGAGTCCACCAGTACCGAAGGTGGGACTCGAACCCACATGGAGTTGCCTCCACCGGATTTTGAATCCGGCGCGTCTGCCAATTCCGCCACTTCGGCCAACCAACGATTCTGCCTGCCAATTCTAGGCCAATCCCGTCTTCCCGCAACCACGGTCCGGCGGCTCCGCCGGGACCGCCAATCGGCTACCTTGAGCAACGGCAGACGATTGTTGTCACCGTCGCGCCTACGCCGGAATGTTGTTCGATCTGAGTCGGGATCTGGAAGAACAGTCCGACGTCTCCAAGCGACACCCGGAAATCGCTCGACAGCTCAAGCGGTTGGCGACTGAGTAGAGGATGGCATAAGGACCCCGCAGTGGCCGTCAATTTCCGTATCATCGATGCATTGGACGTCGCGATCGTCAGCGTGTTCTTTTACGCGCTGCTGTCATGGTTGTACTACACGGCAACCCGCACCGCGGCGATTGGCGCAGCGGTCTTGGGCGGGGTTTACCTGCTGGCGCGCAGCCTGGGCATGGTTCTGACAACCACCGTGTTTCAGGCCGGGGCGATCGTCCTGCTGGTGGCGCTGGTCATCGTGTTCCAGGAGGATGTGCGGCGCGGGTTCCAGCGGCTACCGCTCGGCGGCGGAGCACTGCACTGGTGGCGGCGCCGTTCCGAAGATGCGACACGTCAAACGGTCGAGCTGTTAGTCGAGATGAGCATGCGGCTTGCCAAAACTCGCACCGGCGCGATCCTCGTCCTAGCCGGCCGGGAACCGCTCGATGCGCACCTGTCCAGCGGAATTCCGGTCTCCGGGCAACTGAGTACCGAGTTGGTGTTGAGCATTTTCCAACCCGAATCGCCTGGGCATGACGGAGCGGTCGTGATCCATCGGGGCGCGCTGCAGCAATTCGCCTCCCACCTACCGCTGGCTCATCGTCCGCTGGGGCCGGAGATGCGGGGAACTCGTCACCGGGCCGCGGTGGGACTTTCCGAGCGGTGTGATGCCGCGATGATTGTGGTTTCCGAAGAACGGGGGGCGATTAGCATTGCTGAGGCCGGGGAGCTCAGCGAAGTCGCCTCCAGCGATCAGCTGCGCCAACGGCTGAACCAGTTCTTCGACTCGCGGTTTCGAGTGTCGTCGACCTCCCATAGCGTGTTCAAGTCGATTACGACAAACCTGCACCTCAAGGCGATCTCGGTCGTGCTCGCCGTTGCGGCATGGGGCCTCCTCGTCGCCACGGCCGGGACGATCCACCGTACATATGCCGTCCCGATCGAGTACCGCAATCTACCCGAGCACTTGGCGTTGGCAGACGATGCACCCCAGGAAGCGAGGGTGACCATGGCGGGGCCGGAAATCGCCTTCCGCACGCTCGACCCAAGTCTGCTCAGGATCACGGTCGACGTGGCCGAGGCACGCCCAAAGGCCAACTACTTCCTGCTGACCAAGGAGGATTTGAGGTACCCTCCGCAGTTGAGCGTCGAGCATCTGACACCTCGCCAGATTTTGGTCGTTGTCGAACAGGAGTCCGAACCGCCGCCAGCGCAGGGTTCTCAGACAGAGTCCACTGACGAATGATTCACGTAGGCTATCCTGGCAGAACTTGACGAAGGAGTTGAATCATGCCCCCGGAACACCCACCCGATTCAAGCGAGCCCGATCGGCGGCCCTTGTTGGTACTCTCCCTGGACGGATTCGCCCCTGCCTCACTCGGCTGCTACGGCTCTTCCTGGAACCGCACCCCGTCGATCGATCGGGTCGCGTCACGGGGCGCGGTTTGGGATCGGGCGATCGCCGCGACAACGTCGCCTCGGGACGTGCTGCGGTCGTGGTTCCGGCGGCAATCGAATGTCGCCTGGCAGGACCCCTTCCGGTCCTTCGGCTCGGTCAACCTGTTGACCGACGATCCGGTCATCGCCGAACCGGCGACGAGCGGCACGTTCGATCAGGCGGTCCTCGTTGACGAACCGCCAACCACCGCCAGCGGAATCGAAGAGTCACAATTCGGGCGGTTGATCGCCGCTGCCATCGAACGGCATC
>CAYWXT010000368.1:0-3016 GCA_964462125.1 uncultured Pirellulaceae bacterium
CCGGACCACATGGTCGACCCCGTCGAGGGTGTCATAGGTGTCGACCAGCAAGGTCGTGTTGGGGAACTGGTTCTGGAACGCTTCGAAGGCGGCCGCTTCACTGTCGTGCGCCTGGATGTAGCTGTGTGCCATCGTTCCGAACGTCGGGATGCCGTACTGCTTGCCCGCCAGCATATTCGACGTACCGGCAGCACCAACGAGATAGCAGGCGCGAGCCACTTTCAGCGCTGCGTCCACTCCATGGGAGCGGCGCGAGCCGAAATCGACCACCGTGCGGCCTTCCGCCGAAGCGACGATGCGTGCGGCTTTCGAAGCGACGACGCTTTGGAAGTGGATTTGATTCAGCAGGAAGGTCTCCACGAGCTGGGCCTCGACCATCGGCGCGACCACTTGCAAGACCGGCTCATTGGGAAAGACCACTGTCCCCTCGGGTACTGCATACACGTCACCGGTGAACCGGAGTGTGCGCAGATGATCGAGGAACGAGTCGGAGAACAGCCCCCGCTCGCGAAGGTAGTCGAGGTCGTCGTCCGCAAAATGCAGCTGTTCCAGATAGTCGACCGCATCGGCGAGTCCGGCGGCGACGACGTACTTTCGGTGCGCCGGCAACTCACGAAAGAAAAGCTCAAACACAGCGGTTTGGTTCAATTCCTCCGTGACGTAGGCTTGAGCCATCGTCAACTCGTAGAGATCCGTAAACAGACCGGCGCCAAGGGGCGCCGGGATCAGGCTGCGATGGCTCTCCATGGGAATTCCAGATTCGAGTGGGCTGCGCTGGCGGGGGATTCGAGCGATCGCCCCAGCGGTCCTTACGCCAGTATTGCCCCGGCGTCTTCCATTTCCCGGGCAGCCCTCCGGCCATCGTCTGGCTGCTGATTGACCGCTCGCGTCGCATCGCGGAGGAGGTGGGCCTCCAAGCCGGCTGCGATCGCGTCGAGCACCGTCGCCCGGACACAGACGTCAAGGGCCAATCCGCCGATCCAGACGCGGTTCACACCGGCGTTGTGCAAACGAGTAGCAAGCCCCGTGCCATCGAAGGCAGAGTATTGATCCTTGTCCGGATCGCTCCCTTTTAGAATTTCCCAGGTCCCCTCGGGCAGGCTCAATTCGGGATGGTACGCGGCTCCGGGTGTTCCTTGCAGGCAATGGACCGGCCAGGTGCCACCTTGGTGGTGAAAGCTGACGTGATCGGCGGGGTGCCAATCACGCGAAGCAACGATCACCGCTCCCCGCTCGTGGGCGGTTGCCGTCCAGCGGTTCAACACCGGAACAACCGCATCTCCCTCCGGGACCGCGAGTTTGCCGCCGGGACAAAAGTCGTTTTGGACGTCGACCACAATGACGGCGTCGCCGGGCCCCAACGGCGGCGTCGCTTGCTGGGGGTCAGACATATTCCGTCTCGATCGCGCGTACACGCTCATGGAGCGCGGTCAAATGGCTTTGGAAACGCCGCCACCGGTCGACCGAGGAGCGATACATCGGCTGCCGGACCTGCCATTTGCTCGGCGTTCGGACGGGACGGCGGTTGTGGTGAAAATTCATGCAAGCGGGATCCCAGTGGAGCTCGCACGCCTCGATCAGCCGCCGGATGTTGGGTTCCGGGTCGGTCACCAGCGTCTCGTAGTCGACCGGCTGAATTCGAGCCGGCAAGACGGACTCCCAGTGGCGCATCAACCGCCGGTACTGGCGATAATATTCCGGCAACACATCGAGATCGCAGAAGGGGGCATTCAAGTTTTGGCAGAAGGAAGAAACCAGCACATCCATCGGGTTGCGGCGACAATGAATGATCGTGGCTCCGGGGAACAGAGTGGCAATCCACCCGAGATTTAAAAAGTTGGTGGGCATCTTGTCGACCACCTTCAACGTGGCGGGTATTGCCTCGCGTGACAAGCGTTGCAGATAGACCTCGGCAGTGCGGCGGAAATCTGCTTCCGCCACCTCGCGGATCGCACCGATCTCATCCCGCCGGTAAATTTCTCCCTGAGCCCGGCGGTGATCGAACCCGACCTGGTGCCGCAACTGCTCGATCTCCTTCAGTTCCCCAGCGCCGGAGACCTCCCGGTGGCTGCTCAAGATCTGCTCGACCAGCGTGGTGCCCGAGCGGGGCATCCCAACGACGAACACCGGCATCCGACTATCGCTCCCCCAGCATTGTCGCTGAGCGAAAAACTCGGCATCGAAACAATCGATCCGGGCGGTTGTCGACCGCTGGAGCGATGCGATGCATTGGGACCGGTTCTCCTCGCGGCTGTGTCCCGGCTTGAGGCGATTGGCGGTGTCGTACTGCAGCCAAGCCTGGTCGTGTTCGCCGATATCATCGAGGATTTTGGCCAACGCGAACCGCAGTTGAATTCGCTGTCGGCGGGGACGTCGCTCCTCGAGCACCCACCGCCGCAACGTTTCGATCGTCGCTTTGACCTGCGGCCCGGATCGGAACTTCTTGATTCGCGAGAAGCGGAAGTGGGCTGCTGCAAAATCGGGGGCGACCTCCAACACCTGGCGAAACTGCTGCTCCGCCAGTTCGAGTTTTCCCTCGTCAACGTTCAGGCAGGCCAGTTTCGTCAAGCTTGCGACGTGACCGGGGTCTTCCGCAATTGCCCGGGATAGCGCCTCGTGGGCCACATCGAACCGGCCGGACCGCTGCGCGATCGCTGCCAGGAGACGGCAGTGCCGCGCCGATCCGCTCGCAGCGACGGCAACTCGCTGGCACTGGTACGCCTCCTCCAACGCTTCGCGGCTGCGCGCCGCGTTGCCACGTCGGCGGGCACGGCTCGCCAATCGCTGCAGCGTCCGTGCGAGCTCGGCATTGAGCACCACTGATCGGCGATCACGCTCGAGGGCGTCTCGTAGGACCGATGCCGCGGAGGGAAGCTTCCTGCATTTGGCGAGCAATCGGGACAGGGCGAGTGTCGACTCGTGCCGTGCATCTGCTCCAGTTGCGACTGCGCGACGACCTGCGATGCGACGAACGTGAGGAGCAGCACCGTGAGCAGGCGAAGGATGGAGTTCGGGC
>CAYWXT010000369.1:0-3006 GCA_964462125.1 uncultured Pirellulaceae bacterium
GCCGCAGCCGAACCGGAACAGCGCCGAGGAATCGCCGCCTGATTTCCAGCGGTGTGTCCCCACGAGCAAACCGTTCCGCCGCCACCGGCGTATGGGACCGACATCCGGCGTGGCCGGCACCGTCCATCCCTCCGACGCTGAGCGGGCACCCCCAATGACTCACGAGACCAAGAGCGAGCTTCCAACCTTCTCGGCCCCCGGCCAGATGCCGGCCATCGGGACTGAAGCGGGCTATGAGACCGAGGTCGAATCGAGCCCGATCCGATTTACCGGTATCTTATGCCTCGTCCTCGGTCTGCTTAGCCCCCTTTGCCTGCTCGGCCAACCGTTACTCGTCCTGCCGCTGGCCGCTGTCGTGCTCGGAGCACTCGCCCTGCGTCCCTTCCAGGGACCGCGTCCTGTCGGATTGACCCCCGCCCGCATCGGGATTGTGTTGGCGATCGGGTTTGGCGCCTGCGGATTCTTTTTGGCCTACTACCGGTCTCAAACGCTGGGCAGCCAAGCCGAGTACTTTGGTCGCCAGTTCCTCAAAATTGTCGCTGCCGGACACGACGAGTACGCGCTCGAACTGCAAAAAGCGGAGGCCGACCGTAGTCTCCCCACCACGCCGCTGAAGGAACTCTATCAACGGGAATCGCGCGCCTCCGACGCACTCACGCAGTTTCGCGAGGACGAGGTGACACAGCGGGTGCAGCACGCCGGAACGGATGCCGATTGGGAGCTGATGAGATCCCCGTATGTTTTTCAGCGGCATGGTATCGATCGCGTCGAGGTCGTTTTCGTCGACCGCAATGACGAACTCTCCGCCCCGGTCCGGCTGGTGCTCGACTACCAGATCGACAAGGAGTCGGGGCAGGGGCACTGGAGCGTCAGTGTGTTTGCACTCGACCGAGCGCGGTCGGTGACCGGTCGACGGAGCTGACCGGCCGTACCACAATGTGCCGGCCGTGCTCCATCCGGCCGTGCCCGCCGGGCGCCGGTCACCGAGGAAGCTCGCGGATCACCGAGGACGCCCACGGAGGAATCCATGACTCGACCCCGATTGGACGAAGCGTGCACGAAGATCGTCGCGACCGTAGGACCGGCCTGCGAGACGACCGAGCAATTGGGGGCGCTGATCGAAGCCGGCGTCGATGTGTTCCGCATCAACAGCGCCCATGGGACCCGCGAGTCCCACACGCAAATGCTGGCCAATATCCGCGAAGCGTCCCAGCGTTGTGCGTTCCCGGCCGGCGTCCTGTTGGATCTGTCGGGCCCCAAGATCCGTCTCGGGCAGTTGTTCACCGATCCGCTGGTCTGCGAAGTCGGGACACCAATTACGTTCATCCGGGGCGATCAACCGGCCGCCCCCCAGGAGCTGACCAGCTCCTACCCCCGGCTGATCGACGAGTTGGTTGCCGGGGACCAAGTGATGCTGGCCGATGGCCTGGTCGCGCTGCGGGTCGAGCGGGTTAGCCAGGACCGCGCCGAGTGTCGGGTGATCTCTGGCGGTGAGATCCGCAGCCGCCAAGGAATCAACCTTCCCGGCGTCAAACTCTCGGTCTCGGCGATGCGACCGCAAGATGTTGACAACGCTATCTGGGGTGCCGAGTCAGGGATCGACTTCATCAGCCTCTCCTTCGTTCGCTCCGCGGAAGACGTCCAATCGCTGAAGAATCTGCTCTCCAGCCATGAATGCTCGGCGATGGTGATCGCGAAGATCGAAAAACGCGAATCGCTGGAGGATCTCGACGCGATCGTCGACACCGCTGACGGTGTGATGGTCGCCCGCGGCGACCTGGGGGTGGAGATCGATGTTGCCGAGACACCGGTGGCACAAAAGCGAATCATTCGGGTTTGCAAAGAAAAGATGAAGCCGGTCATCGTGGCGACGCAGATGCTGGAGTCGATGCACCACAGCCGCCGCCCCACGCGAGCCGAGGCCTCGGACGTGGCCAACGCGATCCTCGATGGGACCGACGCCTGCATGCTCAGCGGCGAAACCGCGATCGGCGATTTCCCGGTCGATGCGGTCCGAACGATGAATCGAATCATGCTGTCGACCGAACGGGAGCTGCTGTCGCACAACATCCAGGACCGGCGGCCCACCAATCGCGTCCACCCCGTGACCTTCGCCGTCACCCATGCGGCGACCAACGTCGCGGAGACCATTGGAGCCAAGCTGATCGTGATCGCGACCCAGAGCGGAAACACCGCTTGGGTCAAAAGCGGCAGCCGCAGCCTGATCCCGACCCTGGCGGCCAGCAAGGCTCCCGAGACGCTGCGCCGAATGAACCTGTTTTGGGGAATCAAGCCGATCGGGTTCGGTTCAGTCGATGATCGTCAAAAACTGATCGTCGAAATCGACCAGTGGGGTCGGGAACACGCAGGGCTGGTCGAAGGGGATCACATCGTTTTCGTGACCGGTACCGGGATCGTCAAACGGGCCCACAATGTCGTGATCGTCCACACCCTGGAGTGACCTCGGCGAGGACGCTCAAGCCAGCTCCTGTTCAATCGCCAAGGTGACCTCACCGGTCAGCCTGGGCAGGCCACTTTCGTTTGCGGCCAGCCGGATCTCCAACTGGTTGTGCAGACCGATCGCGGCGGTCACGTCAGCCCGCCATGGCCGCGCCCCCGCCGTTAACCGCTGGCCATTGATCTGTACCTCCGCCAAGCTGCCGGACCAACCGCTGATCTTCAGCCAGACCCGGCTCGAATCGGTGAGACCGGTGGGGCGGTTGAACTTCCGCTGATACACCACCTCCGCCGGCTCTCCGCACTCCAGACTCGCCAGCCCCGGTTCCGATCCGGACGCTGGCTTGGCATGTTCGCCCCCGGCACGTTCGGGTCTGTCGAGGTCGGGACTGTCGAGGTCGGGGACATCGACGCGGCAGCGCCCCCCGACTCCCGCCCCGCTCTTGCTCCACGGTTTACGGAGTCGAATCGTGTGCATGCTCTCCCGGGTCACTTCATGTCCCGAAGTCGCCGATCACCTTGTCGATCGCGTTACGGTAATCCTCGAAC
>CAYWXT010000370.1:0-3004 GCA_964462125.1 uncultured Pirellulaceae bacterium
GGAGTGCCTGTGTGCAGTCCATCATCGGAAGCCCGGTCCGCTGTCGAAATGCCTTGACCGCAGCCGCGGTGATCTCGGCCATCTATTCGTCTCCTCAAAGTCTGGTGTACTTGATCAGCTTTCCGCGGGGGCTTGCCCCGCAGCGGCGTCGGTCGTCGCTCCGCCGGCTCCACTTTCCCCGGCCGCCGCTGCGACCGGCTCGCCGCCGGTGTCGGAGGCCTCGGCGGCGGCTGCCACCTCGGCTTGCCCCTTGCCGGCGATGATGGCATCGGCCAGCTGTTTCATAATCAGCTCCACGCTCCGGATCCCGTCGTCGTTGCCCGGGATCGGCAAGTCGACCTGGCTGGGATCGCTGTCGGTGTCGATCAGGGCGACCGTTGTGATCCCCAGCCGTTTCGCCTCACGGATCGCGTTCCGCTCCTTGCCCGGGTCGACGATAAAAATCACCTCTGGCAGCCGGTTCATCGTGCGCAGCCCATTCAGGTTGCGGTACATCTTGCGATACTCGCGATTGAGTGCCGACTGCATCTTCTTGCTATAAGCGTTGATCTTCTCGCTGTTGCGGATCACCTCCAGCTCCTCCAACCGCCCCAAGCGGCTGCGGATGGTGCGGAAATTGGTCAGCGTCCCCCCCAGCCAGCGTTCGCTGACGAAGGGCATGCCGCACCGCTGCGCCTGAATCTCGACCGCTTCGCTCGCTTGGCGTTTGGTCCCCACGAACAGAATCAAACTGCCCCCCGAGGCGACTTGGCCGAGGTACTTCTTGGCTCGCAGCAATCCGCGGAGCGTCTCGCGGATATCGAGAATGTGAATCTGGTTTTTCCGCCCGAAGATGTAGGGTGCCATCTTCGGGTTCCAGAGGCTCGTGCGGTGCCCAAAGTGGACACCGGCTTCAATCATTTCTTGGACAATGGCATTGGCCATTTCGGCAATCCTTGTTGTGTCCATGGCGGGTTCCGAGAAGACCGATTTCGCAGTCGGATCGGTCTTCCAGGGCATTGCGGCGGACACGCGTCGGCCGACTCGCCCTTCGTCCCTTGTAGCCATGGGGAACGGGAGACTTTCGGTCGGGGTTGCCCGACCGGGTAACACAGAGAGCAGGAAAATAACGAACCAGCGCCATTCGGGCAACCGCACCACCCGGATCCAGCTCGGCGCTCGGCAGCTCGGCGAGTCGGATGTGCTCGGCTCTTTCGGAACCCCCTGGATCAAGCCACGTGGCCCTCGGCTTGCGATGTGGCCCGCGGCTCGCGCGGTCGGCCTCCAGCTAAAAGCCCCCCGGACTACCGAACTCGGCGTAATCATCGAATTCGCTGTGCCGTTCGGCCGCCCGATTGCTGAAGCGGGTGAAGTCAGCCTCCCAGGTCAGTTGGACGTCCCCGATCGGCCCGTTCCGCTGCTTGGCGACGATGACTTCCGCCTGTCCGGCGTATTGGGCGCGTTCTTCACCCCGGTGGTAGTACTCTTCGCGGTGCACGAACATCACGACGTCGGCGTCCTGCTCGATCGCTCCCGATTCGCGCAGGTGGCTGAGACGGGGGCGGTGGTCCTTGCTGTCCTCGGCTTGCCGATTGAGCTGCGACAGGCAGAGCAGCGGGACCTCCAATTCCCGTGCGATCGCCTTGAGCCGCCGGGCGATCTTGGCGACCTGTTCCTGCCGGGGGTCGCGGGAGTTATCGGGTTCGATCAGTTGCAGGTAGTCGACCACGATCAGCCCGAGTCCTTCGCGGCGTTTGATCCGCCGGGCGGCCGCGGCGATCTCGCTGACCGTTCGACTGGGGGAATCGTCGACGAACAGCGGAGCTTGGCTGATCTCGTTGGCCGTGCTCACCAACCGATCGCGGTCGTCGGAGGAAAGGGTTCCGTTGCGGAGACGGTGTCCGTTGACCCGGGCAAGCGAGCAGAGCATCCGGTCGGCCAACTCGATCCCCGACATTTCAAGGCTGACAAACAGCACCGGAGCTTTCTGCTGAATCGCGACGTGCTCGGCAATGTTCATCGCCAGGGCGGTTTTCCCCATCGACGGGCGTGCGGCCAGGATCAACAGCTCGCCGTTGTGCATGCCACCGGTCATGGTGTCAAAGTCCGTCAGCCCGGTCTCGGCTCCCCCGTCGACGTAATCGTCCCGCATCCGCGCTTCCATCCGATCCATCGCCTGATGCAGGACATCGCTGATGCTGCTGACCGACTGCGAGGTCCGGCCATCCATGATGGCGAAGACCTTCTGCTCGGCCTGGGCGCACAGCTCCTTTGCCGAGGACGATTGGTCATAGGCGTCGCGAAGGATTTCGGTCCCCGATTCGATCAATTTACGGAAGACCGACTTTTCGGTCACGATTCCGGCGTAATAAATCGCATGGGCCGCATTGGGAACGGCCCCGGAAAGCCGCGCCAGGTAAGCCGCGCCGCCGATCTTGTCGTATTCCCCCGCGGTCCGCAGCCGGGACACCAACAGCGTGATGTCGATCTTCTCCCCGGCATCATGCATGCTGCGCAGATGCTCGTAGATCTTGCGGTTGGCATCGTCGTAAAAGTCGTCCCCCCGCAGCGACGCGATCTCGTCGCACACCTCCGGCATCAGCAGGATGCTGCCAAGCACCCCCATTTCAGCCTCAAGGTCAAAGGGAGGGCGGCGCTGCAGGATTTCACTGACCGACGTGTCGCGTTTCTTGCCACGCTTGAAGTCTGTGTCCGCAATCAAGGTATTCGTTCCGGTCCGTGGAGGGCATGAAGAGAAAAAGGTCCGTGTCGATTCATCTGAACGGTCCGCTGCGTGGTCGGCAAGCCAAAAAAGCTCATCCGGCCCGCAGGATGGTTTCAATCCGCTCGATCGCCTGGCGCGCCGACATCGTTTGACGTCCGCGGCCGATCGAGCGCCCGGAACTCAGCCAGGTTTCGACCTTGCGATTGGCCGCGATCGCCGTGGTGTGACTCCGGCCACCGTAGTGCCGGGCGATCTCGGAAAAGGCCGACGAGGTCATCTGCCGCGACAAATACATCGCTA
>CAYWXT010000371.1:0-2987 GCA_964462125.1 uncultured Pirellulaceae bacterium
AGCCTCCACCGTGCAGCTGGTGTGGCGAGCCGTTGGTTCGGTGGCATCTGTCATGCCAGCACCAGCAGCGTCATCCGTACACCGGCGCGGAACCGGGCGGTTGGGGATGGACCGACTTGAGCGGGGCGGTTCCCGACAGCGACGACACGCCAGCGGCCATCTTGGCGCTGCGGCAGTGCCGGCGTCGCCTTGACGCACCGATGAGTCGATCGGTGGATCATGCCTCTGAGGCGGGCGTGGCGTGGTTGATCAAGCTCCAGAACCGGAACGGTGGCTGGCCGACCTTTTGCCGCGGTTGGGGGAAGCTGCCGTTCGACCGCAGCAGCACCGATCTGACCGCCCACGCCATCCGAGCGCTTTCCGCGGAGAGCGAACGTTCGGAATCGCCGCTTGAGGATCACCTGCAGCGGCGCATCGGCCGCGCGATTTCACAAGGTGTCCGGTTCCTGCGCAAGCAGCAGCATGATGATGGTTCTTGGCTCCCGTTGTGGTTCGGCAACCAGGATCGGCCGGATGAATCGAATCCGGTTTATGGCACGGCCAAGGTTCTACTGGCCGGTCCGCGATGGTTAGGTGCGGCGTCGGCGCGCCGCGGGTTGGATTACTTACTGCGAAACCAGAACGGCGACGGCGGCTGGGGAGGGGGCGACTCGGTGGGCCGGTGGATGAATGAACAACACCGCCCGCCGGCGTCTCGGAACCCCGATACAAACAGGAACCCCGCAACCAACGGGAACCCAATCACGAACACAGCCGAGCCGGAAGTCGATTCAACGCGCGACAGCGTGCCCGTCGACAAGCGGAGTGGTGAATTGCAGAGCACGGTGGAGGAGACCGCGTTGGCGGTGGAGGCATTGGCGGAAAACCTGCGGGCGAGGCAGCCACCGGGACCGAACGAACAGGGTCGCATCGGCGAATCCCCGCACGGCGGAGGGGGTGGGCAGCAAGCCGGGAATGCCAACTTTTTTCCTGAATCCGGTGAGAAGTCGGGCGAGTCGTCTCTCGGTGGTGGGAATCGAGCCGACGAGGTGGCTATAATCCGAGGCGTCGAGTTTTTGCTTCGGGCCGTCGCGGAAGGCCGGCACCGGGTGCCTTGGCCGATCGGATTTTACTTTGCCAAGCTGTGGTATCACGAGCGGTTGTATCCGCTGATCTTCGCGGTTGCCGCGTTGGGAAGTTATCTTCGGCTTGAGGCGGAGTGCCGTAGCAAAATTTGACCCACGTGCGACGTGGCGCGCCCACCTGAGACACTTCCCCCCCTGAGTGACCGCAGCGGAAACCGGTTTGTCGACCGGAATCAGCCCCACCGAGACGTCGTCCGCCGCGAACCCCGGCTCCGAGAACCCCAGTTCCGAGAACTCCAGTTCCGAGAACTCCAGTTCCCCGAGCGGGCGATCGAAACGTCGCAAGACGAGCCATCTCAAGGAGGTGCCGGCGACGCGCGAGCTTCGAGAAAGTTTGCGGGCTCGATGCGCCGACGTTGCTTCGCGTCTCGATCGTTCGCTCCCGATGACCAAGGACGAATTGGAGCAGATCGCCCGCCGCGCCTTGGAGGAGGCCGACCTTCCGGAAGGCTACCTCGGCTGGATGATGGTGATGATCAGCGGCGAGTTCTGGAAGGACCAACTCTCCACGATCCCGCCGGAGCGGCGTCTGTTCCTGCTGCCCCATTGCCTGAAACATGCCGAGGGTTGTCCCGCGGATTACGACCAGTTCGGCATGAACTGCAAGGAATGCGGGGCGTGCAGCATTGCCGACTTTCGCGGTTTGGCCGAGCAGATGGGCTATCGGGTATTGGTCGCCGAGGGTTCGCCGGTGGTGATGAAAATCATTGTCGGTGGCTACGTCGACGCCGTCATCGGAGTGGCCTGTTTGAATGTGTTGGAGAAGGCGATCGACAAGGTCTTGTTGGCCGGGATCCCCTGCATGGCCGTGCCGCTGCTCAGCAGTGATTGTCGGAACACCAAGGTCGACGAGGAATGGGTCGAGCAGATGATCCGGACCCCGTACGAACCGGCGGCCCAGCGGACGAAGAGTTACGTTCACCTGATGCGAGCGGCCAGTGATCTGTTCGGCCCGGAGTCGATCGACCGGCTCTCCCCGCGGTTGCGGGATCAAACGACGCTCGATGAGTCTTCGGCGACCCCGGAATCGGTGTCGGGGCTCGATCCGATCGCGGCAACCGAACGGATCGCGTACGACTTTTTGACCCGCGGTGGAAAGCACTCGCGGCCGTTCATCACCTTGGCGGCTCACGATGCGATGACCGGCGGACGGGCAACCGAAGCTGGGGGAGAGGCGGTCTTGGATGAAATTCCGGATGCAGTCCGACGAGCGGCGATGAGCATCGAGACGTTTCACAAGGCCAGCCTCGTGCATGACGACATCGAGGACGATGACGCCTTCCGCTATGGCCAACCCGCCGTCCACCGCTCATTCGGACTGCCCACCGCCATCAACGTTGGTGACTATCTGATCGGCTTGGGCTACCGGCTGTTGAGCCGCGGCGACGGCGACCAGATCGATCCCCGCGCCCGCGTCGATGTCCTCGACAGTTTGGCTGCAGCCCATACGCGATTGGCCGAGGGCCAGGGAGCCGAACTGCTATGGCGGGACGCGAACAATCGTCGACTCTCCCCCCTCGACGCGCTCAAGGTATACGCCCTGAAGACCTCCCCCGCCTTCGAGGCCGCTTTGTACAGCGGGATTCGACTGGCCGCGGACGCGGAAGCCTACGTCGAGCCGATCCGGAAATTCAGCCGAAACCTGGGGGTGGCGTTTCAGATCCTCAACGACGTCGGTGACTTTTGCGGCGACGACGGGAACAAGCTGACCGCGGGAGGCGATGCGATCGGCGGACGGCCGACCGTCCTCTGGGCCCTGGCCCTGGAAGGCTTGCCCGAGGCGGGTCAGGAGGAACTGCTGAGTTTGGCCGAGCCGAGTTGCAGCCTCCCCGACGACCAGCGGCTCGCCCGGGTCCGGCACCT
>CAYWXT010000372.1:0-2824 GCA_964462125.1 uncultured Pirellulaceae bacterium
AGTTGGGGCGCGCCCAGGGGGAGGCGTCGCGAGCGAACATCTGCGACGCGATTGCAACGGTCGAGGAGCTGGAGGCGTTTCGCCTATTGAAACCGAGGTGCCTTCCCTTCGGTTGGTTTCGACGGGTCGCGGAGCGAAAGGCCCTTCGATTCTTTCACGCTGCCCGTCGATCGAGTCCCATCGACTCGTTCAACCGCCTGCACGGGATTGCCGAAGGGGCTGGGGTGTCTCTTTCGCAACTATCGCTTTGCTGTTTGCTCGAAGCGTTGCTCAGCGATCTGACGTCTGTCACTGCGAAAGCCCCCAGTGGTCTGCAAGCGGGATGCTCTGCCATTGCTGTCACCGGCGCGTCCTCGGCCAGTGGGACGCCGATGGTCGTTCACAATTTCGACTACCTGCCGATCATCCAGCCCTACTACCTCATCCGACAGAGCCATCCCCGTGGAAAGCTGCGATCGGTCGAGTTCAGTCTCTCACCGCTGGCCGGTGCCGTCGATGGAATCAATGAAGCCGGCTTGGCTGTCACCTGCAACTATGCCTACGTCACGGACGCGATGAAGCCGGCCCCCACCATCACGATGGTGATCGCCGAGTTGCTCTCCTCCGCAAAAACCGTCGACCAAGCGTTTGCGATGCTCGCGGGGTGTCCGCGCGTGGGTGGCGGATTGTTGATGTTGGCGGATGCCGATGGTGCGATCGCGTCGGTGGAGATCTCAAACTCGCGGGTCCAGCGGCGAGACCCGGCGGCCGGCGAGAGTCGACTTCACCATACCAATCGATTTCAGTGTCCCGAAATGCGGCCGCTGGAATTGGCGGACGAGTCCTACTATCGTTCGACCGCACCCCGGGCGCTGCGCGGGATTCGGGTGCATCAATCGGCTGAGCAGCGTTCCGACACCATTGGTCGCCGACTGGAGGAGGAACACGCCCTTTCCCTGGATGACCTTCATGACATCATGTCGGATCACCAGGAAGGGCCCTCGATGGAGAGCGTCTGTATGCACAGCGATTATTGGCATACAACTGCCTGCACCCAGATACTTCCGGCGGAGAGAAAGCTGCGTGCCTCTTTCAGCACGGCGTGCTCTGCGCAGTTTCAGGAGTTTTCGTTCTAGGCTCTGGCTGAAAAGGGGTCTGACCCTCTCCGGACACGCCGTTTTTTCCCGGTTTTTGCGGTGTCCTCCAAAGGGTCAGACCCCTTTTCAGACAGAGCTTAGGCGTTGTGTTTCCATCCTTGGGCCCGGAAGGAACCTGCGTTCCAACATCCACCCATTGGGCGCGGTGAGAGCGCATGGGAACGTGGCACGGCGCCCGTTGGCTTTTTCTTCCGTTCTTCCGGATCGCCGTGACCAGACGTGTCACGAGGCGGGTGGAAACTCGCGGCTTCACTTGGCGGAACGGTGGTGGCCCGTGTTGGCCCTGGGCCGGTTCGCCCACTTTTCTCGTCCTTGGAGGGCAGGTTCATGTCGAAAACTTATCCCGTGGAAACGATCTCGGTTCCGTCTGGCAAAGGCGACTTCCTCAACGCATCGATCTGGGAGAACGAGGTGGAGCGTGACCAGAAGCGATTCAAAACGTATGCGGTGACGATCGAGCGTCGTTACCGGGACGGCGACCAATGGAAGACATCGAAGAGCTTCCGGGCTGGCGATTTACTCCAGGTCGCGTTTCTGGCGAACCGAGCGTATGAGCGGGCGCTTGCATTGCGGTCGCAGCCGCCTGAGCCGGACGCGATGACCTGAGGCGCGGACGAACCACCGTCGTGGCCCGCGCGGCTGAGGTAGGGCAGGGTAAAGCGGGGCAGGGTAAAGCGGGGCAGGGTAAAGCGGGGCAGGATAGAGAAGGGCAGGGCAGGGCGGGGCCGTGTGCAGGTCCCGCACGAACCCGTGCTGGTTCCGCCCTACAACTGGATCGCGTGTTCGGCGGCGACGGCGTTGACGCGTTGTTCGCAGGTGGCAGCGAGTTCGAACTTCACGGCCCAGCGGCCTTCGGCGTCACCGGTGACCACCCAGTGGGGCTGGACGCAGACGCTTTGGTGGACGAGTTCAAACCCGCCTTCGCTCTGGCTGACCGTGGCGATGGGGAAGGCCCAGATGCCGCTGGGGCGATCAATCTCCAGGCCGACATCGATTCCCAGCCAGCGATCGGAGAGGGAGAGGCCGAGGGCGTCGTGGAGATCGAGTTGCTCGCCGAGTTCGCCGATTCGAATGCCATCGATGTCGCTGAAATAACGGTCGTCCGCACCGGCGGGGAGGCCGGCGAAGTTCAATTCCACGGCGAAGTGAAGGGGCTGGCCGGGCGGCAGGTTTTCCAACAGGTAGGTGACCGACAAGCGGTTGCTGCCGGCGACCATGGTGATCGCTTTGGTCAGCGAAATGGGGATCCCCCAGGCGTTGCCGTCGCGGCGCATTTGAATTTGGACACGGTCACTCCCGCGGCGAAGTTTCGCTTCGAAGGGAAGTTCGACGAAGTCACCTCGTTCCGAAGCCGTCCCCTGTGCGACCGCTTCCACCGTCGCGTCGAGATCGTAAAAGTGGTCCATCAAGCTTTTGCGGTCGTACCGATCGCACTGCAGCCGCTGGTCCAGATCGGCCTGTTTGAAGACGACCAGATCGTGGATGCTGGCCACGTCGCCACCCGGTTCGGTAGGGCCGGCGAGGACCTTGCGGTGATAGCTTTCGGGGCGCCGCCGGAGCGTGGCGAGCAGGTTGTGGCTGACTTCGCGGAGGTCGAGCTCATATAGCCGTCCCCCTTTGCCGGGCGCCACCCACGCACAGAGCTTCTCGTTGCTCAGGCGGACCTCTTGTTGTCCGTCGAAGTTGTA
>CAYWXT010000373.1:0-2651 GCA_964462125.1 uncultured Pirellulaceae bacterium
CTGCCCGAGCGCGGTGCCGTTGGCCGTTGGCTACACCGGCGGCCGGCAGCTGCGTTTTCATAAAGTGGGCCGCGACGGGACCGGCAAAGCCGACGCGTTTTGGACCGGGAACCAGCAGGACATCGTATGGGGTGTGATCTACCGCGTGCGGCTGGGTGAGCGGGCGGAGCTGGACCGCTGCGAATCGTTGGGGGTCGGTTACGAGGAGGCGGCGATCGAAGTGCAACTCGGCGACCGCGTGTGGAGGACATTCCTTTATCAGGCGCTGCCCCAACAGATCAATCCCACGCTGCGGCCGGCGGCGTGGTACTGCGGGCACGTCATCCGCGGAGCCCGCGAGCATGATCTGCCGCCGGAATATCGGCGGCAGATCATGCCCCACTTGGTCAGCGTCCAAGATTGACTTGCAGCTTCAACTAGGTCATAAAGGGGCAGGCAAGACCTGCCGCGCGAGCGCCCTCATTCATGCGTAGCGGTCTGGCCACCATGGACTGATTCTTGAGCGCACTCAGCCCAGGTAGCTCCCTTGAAGTGGCATCGTTGTAAGCGATGGTCACTTGCGGGTTCAGCCATTCTGCTTGGATGGCTCGTTCTCGGATGTGACGCGAGACAATCGCAGAATGAAGACGCCGACTCGCCGGCGTCGACCGTGACCGACAAGGACCATGGAGCCTCGGAGCCGTCCGCCTCGGACACCCCTCCCCCCGGGAAGCGGGGTTTGTCGTCGTTGACTGAAGCGTCGGATTTGGATGATCGACCTCAACGCCGGCGGCGTAAACGGGGGCAGCATTACGGTCCTTGCCGGCATCAGCCGCGGGAGGTCCCCTTGGATGGGCCGTTGCCAACATCGGTCGGCGCATTGCTCAGTGAAGCGCTGGGAATCGGCCAACAGCTGACGGAACGCTACCCAAACGTTGCGGATGCTCACGAGGTCTATGCAAGGATCCAATACAACGTGGGCTGCATCGGGGAGGCCGAAGCGAGCTGGCGACGGGCCCTGGAACTCGCCCCCAACTATGCCTATGCGATCCACGGGCTCGGCTTGGTGGCCGCCAAGCGATGCGATTTTCAAGCCGCCGCCGATTACCAAGGTCAGGCGTTGGCGTTGATGCCGGAACTGGACGATGCCGTCCGCTACGGGGCGAAGGCCCATCTGCGTCTGGGCGACGCCGAGCGGGCGATCGAAATGCTCCAGGACTATTTGGCGCTCCAGCCGGAGGACACGAAAACAACAGTCCACCTGGGTCAAGCCCAATTGGCGGCGGGACGATATGAGCAAGCCCGGCAGACCTTCGCATCAGCCCTGGAGACGCATCCTGACATTCCCCGCGCCCAGTATGGCCTGACGTTGGCGCTGGCACGCCTAAAAGAAGACGACCGGGCTCACGATGCAAGAGAGACATATCGAAAAATTCGCAAGCACAAACGCCAGGAAACGTACCGGGAGCGTCAGCGGGAAGGCGATTTCAATCGCCACGCCAGACAGCTCAGCGAGCATTATGTATCGGCCAGCCGCCTCTATCTGTCTCGTCAACAGATTGAAGTGGGGGCAGCGTTGTGCCGCCGCGCCGCGAAGATGGCCCCGAGCGATGTGGAGAGCCGGCAGCTGTTCATCAGCGTCGCGCCGCGATTGGAGCAATTTGACGAGGCTTTGGAGGTCTGCTCCGAGTTGGTCGAACTGGAACCGGAGAACACCGGTCACCGATTGAATCTGGGAGCGTTGCACGAGCATGCCGGCGAGATATCCGAAGCCCAGCGGATATACGAAGCGTTGATCGAACGCGAACCTGAGCAGGCGCGGGGACACGCCGCCCTGGTTCGGCTCCATTTGCAGCAACAAGAGCACGAGAAGGCGATCAGTCATGCCCGCGAGGCGACACGCAAGGAGCCCTCGCCCCACCATTTTGTGTTGCTGGCGCAAACACTGGCCGAGTCGGGGAAGCTGGACGACGCCGCAACGGCGATCGAACGGGCAATCGAACTCGATCCGAACAACCCGGAATGGAGGCGGCTAAAACAGCTGATCGAGCGTGAATTACCGTAACAGTCCCGCCGGAACCGTTCTCACCTTGCCCGCCCTGCCCGACACGGTGACGGAGCGTCTGTCACGCTTCGTGCTGTTCTCGCTTTGCTTCGCACTGTTCTCGGTTGGCGGCTGCGGCACGCAGGATCAACCACCCACCGCGTCAGTCGATTCCGAACGCGAAGAAACGCTGGATCGGGCCGAGGAAACCAAAACATCGCTCCGTTCACCGTCGGTTCCCAAGGGGCAGATTCAACTCCGCGACGTGACCGACGAAGCCGGGATCGATTTCAGGCATTTCGACGGCAGCAGCGGTCGGCGATATATCGTGGAGTACGTCAGCGCCGGGGTCGCCATGCTGGATTACAACAACGACGGCCTGCTCGATATTTATTTCCTCAATGGCGCGCAGTTGCCGGGGTCCGAGCCCGAACAGCCTCCGCGGAACCGGCTTTATCGCAATGAGGGGAACTGGCAGTTCACCGACGTGACGGAGCAGGCCGGTGTGGGGGATCAGGGACATGGACTGGGTGTCACCGCGGGCGACCTGAACCGAAACGGATATCAGGATATTTACATCAACAACTTTGGCCCCAATGTGCTGTATCAAAACAACAGGGACGGCACC
>CAYWXT010000374.1:0-2611 GCA_964462125.1 uncultured Pirellulaceae bacterium
GACGACCATCGTTTCGGACGGAAGTTCAATTCGAATGGCGGTCAGAGCGGATTGGGCCTCTTCCGAACCGGAGCCGTCGTCGCGAGCTTCCCTGGACTGGATCGATCGGGCCAAAGCGAGTGGCCACGTCAGTTCGGGAGCGGACGATCCGGCCGATTGGCGCCCGACGGCGTTTCGTCGCGGCTACCAGCAGCTTGGCGTTCATCGATTCGGCATCGATGCCGCGTCAGCTGATTCGTTGCTGACCACCACTCAGCAACAAGTGCTCGCACTGTGCAGCTTCATCGTCGGCATGAAGGCGCCGGGGCTGTCTTCGTTGTTCACGCGTCTCAAGGTCCGCTTCGCCAGCGAGAATGGCGTGGCATCCGGCCCAGCGAAGCCGGAGGGGGAACTTGCCTATCGCTTGACCTTCCGCGAATACGATCCTCATTTCCGCTTATTAGAGACGGACCTCGAGATCGCGACGTTGGAGGGTCAGCCGGTTGCGACCGCGGAGGTTCAAAGCTACGTCCGCTTTCCGCAACACGATCCCGACCCAGCAACGTACGTGGGGCGGTTGGATCCCGGCGCCGGCGGTTGGGAAGACAAGGTCGCCCTGGTCTGCGGGGCGAGCCGCGGTTTGGGGGCCGAGTTGGCCTCGGCGCTCGGAGCGGCCAAATGTCGCGTCTACATCGCCTGCCGTCGTCCCAACGAGGCGACGGAACTGCTTGCAGATCGGATTCGGGAGCATGGAGGAAAGGCCGAGATTGTCGCCGGTGATGTCGGCGATGCGGACTGGTGCGAAGCGACGCGAACTCGGATCCTTGACACCGAGGGGCGCCTCGACGTGCTGGTCCTCAACGCCTGTGCGCCACCGGTGCCGGGACAACTGTCGAACAGTGGCCCCACGAACCTGACGCAGCGATGCAGTTGCTCGATCATCTCTGGGAGTTTGACGTCTTTGCAACCACGGCCGAAGATCGCAAACGGACGCAGCTTTATCGAGAAGAATTTCAACGCCAGCAAACGCGTCAACAAAGTTCGAGTTTTCAGGAGTTCATCGACTCGTTGCAGCTCGCCGTCGACATCGATCCGCTCTCGGAGCCAGATCTTCCACGCGCCTCCCAGCTGACGCTGCGAACCAATCAATTCAATTTCACGACGATTCGCCGCACGGAAGCGGAGCTGAAGACATTGATGGACGACCCGAACTATGAGTGTCGCACGGTTCGAGTCCGCGACCGGTTCGGCGACTATGGGCTGGTCGGGCTATTCATCGCCGCCGAGGATAACGATGAATTTCGGGTGGACACGTTCCTTCTCAGCTGTCGCGTGTTGGGCCGTGGGGTGGAGCATCGTATGGCGGCGGAGCTGGGTCGATTGGCCACATCGCGGGAACTTTCATCGGTGCGCTGGCAGCACGTTCCGACCGCGCGGAACACGCCCGCGCGAATGTTTCTGGCACAGATCGCGGGTGAGGAATCCTCGGACAACAAGGCAGAAACCTGGGAGTATGTTGCCCACGCGGAGGCACTTGCGAAGCTGCAGTTTCAAGCAGCTGTGATTCCCCAGGAGCCCGCGACAGAGTCGACTTCAAACGCTCCAGCGTCACAAAGCAACGCTCCGGCAGTTCGATCCCCGCGAGTTCGCGAACGGCAGATCGAGCGAATCGCGAACCACTTGGCGACCTACGCGCAGCTGCAGGCCTTGTTCGGAGCCCAGGAATCGGCGACCGATGCTCCGGTAGCCGCCCTCGATGACATCACCGAAATCGTTACCCAGACCTTTGCCAGGGCACTTCGGATGTCGCCTCAAGAGGTCGCCAAGGTCGATCGGTTTGAAGCGATGGGTTGTGATTCGTTGCGGATCGTCGAGATCACCGTCGCGCTGACCAAGCAGTTTCCCAGGTTGCCCAAAACGCTCCTTTTCGAACACCGACGCGTTTCGGAGATCATTGCGCACATCGGCGAGCTGGCGGCACATGAAAGCAAGGCCGATGAGGCGTTGGCAGCGGCGCCGGCCGAAAAGCCAGCGAACCGCGCCGGCGTGACGGACATCGCAATCGTCGGGATCGGTGTCCACTGTGCAGCAGGCGCGAGTCCGCAGGCGTTGTGGGAGTTGCTCGCCAAGGGGGAGACCGCCGTAACACGTGTTCCGGAAAGCCGGGACAGCTTCGTCGGAACGCTTCACGACCAGCGTGATCACTTTGCGGGACTGGTGAGTGATGCTGCCGATTTTGATCCAGAATTCTTTGGCATTTCCGCACGCGAGGCGGAATACATGGATCCCCAATTGCGATTGCTGTTGCAAACCGCCTGGCACGGACTGGAGGACGCGGGGGGCGCCGGAGACGGGTTTGACCTTGCCACCGGCATCTTTGTCGGTGTGATGTACGGCGGCTATGGGCGATTCGCGAACGCTGTCGCCAATCAGCTCGGCAGTCTGTACCGCTGTTGGGAAGGCTTCAGTTTAGCGAACCGCTTGTCTCAAGTACTCGGGTGTCATGGTCCAAGTCTTTCGATCGACACCGCGTGTTCCTCGTCCGCAACGGCCCTGCACTACGCCTGTCAGTCACTGCACCGCGGCGACTGCACCACCGCAGTCGTTAGCGGCGTCAATCTGATCATCGACC
>CAYWXT010000375.1:0-2356 GCA_964462125.1 uncultured Pirellulaceae bacterium
GTCGACCAGGAAGTTACCGAGAATTTGTGGACCGATCCGCCCGAGCGAATCATCAAAGCTGTTGGGGCTGGCCAACACGGCCGCGTCGTCGCTGAAAGCGATCCGGTTGAAACGGATCCCCGGGCGGGCATCGAGCGCGCTGATCGGGGCAAAAACATCTTCCACCGAGTCGACGATCACCTTGCCGCCGCCATGCATGATGTCGGCGTGGGTGACGTGATTCAGGAAGATTCCGCGATCTTCCAAGTCGGAATCATCGCGGAAAACGATCCCACCGAAATCGCCCGAGCGGGGCGCCGGCCCGGACCCATCACTGTCACCCCCCGCGGTGTCGTCATGGAATGACCGAAGCCAGACCGGAACCTCCGGAGTCCCCAGAACCTGGATCGACGAGGCCTCGCGAGTGATGTTCACCGCCGAACTGCCGGCATCGAGGTTGGCCCGCCGCAACTTGATCAACGCGCCGGCGTCAACCATCACGGTGGCGCCTTGCGGTACCAAAAACTCCTGGCCATCCCGCAACGGATTTCCACCCTCATCGGTTCCGATCAAGTACGGCAGGTTGTCGCCGGAGGTCGACACGTCACCATCGGCCCCTCCGTTGCCGACGATGCGAACCAGGTTGGGAACCGTCAGCAGCGCTGCGGTCCCGCCGACATCCAACCGGTCGATCCCGGCCAGCTCGACGACTCGGCCGCTGACGCTGACGCCGACCCCCGCGCCAAGCCGCCCCGCCGCGACGGCATCGTCGATCGCCGTGGCGATCACACCCGCGATCTGCTCCGCCGAACTGGCACCGCTCAAGTCAATCGGGTTACTCCCCCCGGCGCCGAAGTTGAACAGCGCTTGCTCGATCCCGTCATCGATCAAGAAGTTGTCACCGTTATCAATGGTCGCTGCGGCGTCGCGGGGCACGACAATCCGGGACCCCGCCTTGGACAGTGCGGCGCTCAGGGTGTCCAGCGGGTCGGCCAACGAGCCATCCCCATCGACCGCGCCGCGGGTGGCATCATTCGCGCGGTCGACAAAGAGGGTCGTCTCTGGGTCGCTCGTCTGGAACCAGAACTGGTGCACGCCTCCGGAAGTCCCGTCCCCATTTCCGTCCATCGACGTGCCGTCCGCATCGCGAAGGGCGGCGCCCCGTTCCGCCTGGAACGACAACTGCAGTTGATAGGGACCATCGGTCGTTCCGCCATCGCCCGAATCGGGAACGTTGGGATCGTAGGTCTCATTGCCTGTGCTGGTCACCCCGACGAAATAGGTTCCCGGTTGCAGATCCAGTTCCAGCCGGGAATCGTTCCCGAAGTAACGGTCGTTGCGGGCCACCAACTTCTTCGACCCATCCTCCGTTTCGCGATACAGCGCCACGGCGGAGTTGAGCTGGCTCGGCGTCGGCAGACGCTCCGCGACCGTTTCGATCGTTGCCTTGCCTGCCTCGGCGACATCAAAACGGTAGAGGTCAATGTCGGTACTGTTGGGCGGCACGATGCGCTGCAAGTGCGTGATGTCGTGATCGCCGAGCAGGATGTCGTTGGGTACGCCGGCTCCCATCAGACTCGGCACATCATACGAATGCCCCAGTCCGAGCGCATGCCCGATTTCATGGAACATCACCGACGTGAAACCATCCCCGAATACGCGATTGGAGTCCTGGAAAAGAGCGGCATTGACGATCGCCCCCGAGCCGCCTCCCAATCCAGCGACACCCGAATCGGGGCCGAGAGTGGGGTCGAAAGCCCGCAGGTCCGTCTTGCCGATCACCATCCCGCCGATGGTCGACTCGACAAACTCGTAACCCGAGACGTCGGCAACAATCTCAAACAACCCGCGGACGATCCGCCGTTCCTCCTGGGAGATCTGGTTGGGGAAGCCGCCGATTGAACTGGGGAACTGGTAGGTGACGCGACGAATCGGTCCAGGCGCGGTGGGGGTGGTCCCCGCCGCCCCAATGTGCACCTCTTTCTGGATGTTGCGATGCCCCGGTTCGTCTCCGCTCCCCGGCCGCGGCGGCAGCGGGATCGATTGCGGTTCAATCTGGGCCGACACCTGAGAGCCCGCCGCTCCCAACACGCCGAGGTCGGTCGCGGTTCCGAAGGTCGAGTTGTCATCGTCACTCGAAACCGGGTTCCCCGTCACCGACGCGTCGAGGGTATAGCCACCGGTCGCACCGCTGAGACCGCTGACCTCAATGAAATGCGGACCGCTCGAGCCAATCGTGACCGTCCCGGACTCCGCGGTACCGGGCAAGGTGTCAAACTCCATCGGTACCGCGCCGGCATCGTCGGTGACGCGAACACGAACATCCAAGTCGGCGACCTGAGGGGTGACCTCAACGGTCAAATTCGCTCCCAACGGC
>CAYWXT010000376.1:0-2194 GCA_964462125.1 uncultured Pirellulaceae bacterium
CGAATTTGTGCGAGTGGCACTGGGCGCACTCGAACGTCAGCCCGAGAAATGCCGCAGCGGTGGTGTTGACGGTATCGACCAAGATGTCATAGCGTTGGATCGCTTTGTCGAGCTCATTGCCGCTGTAACGGGCTGCCGCGAGGAAGCCGGTGGCGATCAGCTGCTCATCGGACCCTGGCTCGAGTTCGTCCCCGGCAATCTGTTCTCGAACGAAAACGTCGTATGGCTTGTCATCGTTGAAGGCGTCGACGACGTAATCACGGTATCGCCACGCATCGGGCCGCATGCGGTTGTGTTGGTGTCCGTTGCTTTCAGCCCACCGCGCGACATCGAGCCAGTGCCGACCCCAACGTTCTCCATAGGCCGGGTTCGCCAGCAACGCATCGATCTCGGCGTCCGCATCGGCGAGCGATTCGTCCCAGCCGTCCTCGCCGTCGGCGATTTCACGATCGGGCGAGCCCGTGTTGGTTTCCAACTCCGGGGGGACCCCGAGCAGATCGAGATGCATCCGCCGGCGGAGCGTTTCCGAATCCGCTTCGGGGGCGGGACGCACGCCTCGTCGCTGATGTTCCGCAGCGATGAAGGCATCGACGGGGCTGCGAACCCAGGCATCGTCCTCGACCGGCGGCAGTTCCGGTCGCTGAAGCGGCTGGAATGCCCAGTGGTCGGTCTGTGGCACCGCGGTCGGTAACCGTTGTTCGTCCCAGTCGACCCCTTCGTCGATCCAGGCCTTCAGGACCGCGAGTGCTTCGTCGTCGAGCGGTTCGCCCTCCGGTGGCATTTCTCCGCTGGCGACGAGCTGAAACAACCGGCTCTCCTCGGCCTTCCACGGCGTCGTCTGGTTCAACACGTCATCGAACTGGTCGAGCCGGACCTCCGACTCGGGGTCGTCACCTTGATGGCAGCCGAAGCAGCGCGCCTCCAACAAGGGATGAACATCGTCGGTGAAGTCGACGGTCGATTCGGTTCCCGACCCCGGGCCGGGCGCCGCAGGCGATTCGGCCTTAGGCGGCAACCCGTGGATCGCTTCCCAGTTCGACGCGACGTCAATGTCCCAGACAAAGATCCGGTCACTGAACTCCGTCTTTCTGCCAGTGGAGAATCCGATCCAACGCACCTCCCGGAGCGAACCGCCGCGGGTCGAGGCGTCGGGGTTGAACTCGGCATCGTCCGCGGGATCGACCCAGAGGTCGAGTTGATCATACGGCTGGTCAGCGCCAGGATCCGATTTCCAGAGTCTGGCGACGACCGAAAATTCACGGTCACCTTCTAAAGCCGGCCCAAATGTTTCGCCGCTGGAGGAGAACCGGGCCATGAACCGGTTTTCGTCGCCAGCAACATGAATCCCGACATTGGGAACGTTGCTGTGCGTCGCGCCATCGCCCCCCTCAGAGCGGTCCATCCAGAGCACAAAAAACTCCCCGTTGCCGTCGCGGGGCGTATCGATTGTCGAGCCATCGTACCGAATTCGGTAGCGCACAAAGAGCTCCTCGCCCGACTGCGGCTCGGCCAACTCGTGCCGCAACGGATTGTTTCGGCCTCCGGTCCCATTGATCTCGAACCGCGGCGTCGCCAATCCATTTCGCTTCCAACGTTCGCCCGTCAACGGTGACTGGGCAAAGCTTGGAAGCAGCAGCGGCAGCATCGCAGCGCCGAGGCAGGCGGCTGCCCAAAACGTTCGGCAGGCGTTGGACATGGGGCGGTTCAACATTCGGCGGGGATACACGACTCGGCGGAGGTTGAGGGGGGAACTCCTCCGCCTCGCCAGTTTAGCCGATCGAGCGGTCGCCAAACAAACGTGGTCTCAACGCCGTCCGGCGAACATTTGTAACGGCACGGCGCAAGCCGTCCGGCGAACATTGCCTAACTCAGCAGCTGCAGCACCGTGGCGACCATGGTCACGCCGTTGAGAATCAGGTGGACGACCAGCGGCGGGATCAGGCTTCCGGTTTGTCGATACAGGTAGCCGAGGCCCAAGGCGAGGAAAAACAATGGAATCGGCGCAGGACCCTGGCCGACATGCATCAGCGCAAACAGGGCGCTGGAGACGATGACCGGCCAATCGGAACGGGGAACCCACACGACTTGATCTTCCGTCGGCCAGTCGGCGAATCGCTGCAGGCTGCCTTGCAATATCACGCGGAAGGCAAACTCCTCGCTCAGCGGCGCAACCAGCACCGAGGAGGCGAACAAC
>CAYWXT010000377.1:0-2160 GCA_964462125.1 uncultured Pirellulaceae bacterium
GGGGCCCCCCGGGGGCCCCCCTAGCCGCCACGTCTCCCCCATCCTTCGTGTGTCCCCGATCCTTCGTGTGTCCCCGATCCTTCGTGTGTCCCCCGCCAACTGCGTGAAAGTCTTCGCATGAGCTCACCGCCCGGCCCTTCGATTCCCTCCCCCCGCGAACTCCTCAGCAGCCACTCGTACCAGAGCTATCAGCGGCAACGTCAGCTGACACTCGGGGATCTGTTACTGGAGAACCGGATCGTGTTCCTTCAAGGCGAGCTCCATTACGCCAACGCCAACGAGTTGGTGATGAAGTTGCTCTACCTGCAGAGCGAGAATCGCCGCAAAGACATCCACTTTTACATCAATTCACCAGGCGGCAGCGTGACCGCGACACTGGCCGTTTACGACACGATGCAGATGCTCTCCTGCCCCGTGGCAACCTACTGCGTGGGAGAAGCTTGCAGCGGCGCCGCGGTCCTGCTCGTCGGCGGGGCCAAGGGGAAACGCTACTGCTTGCCCAACAGCCGCGTGATGCTGCACCAGCCGATGGGGGGCGTGGGCGGCCAGGTCAGCGACATCGAGATCCAAGCGGCCGAGATGTTTCGCTACCGAGATGTGCTCAATGAAATCATCAGCGCCCACACCGGCCAGCCCGTGGAACAAATCGCGAAGGACACCGACCGCGACTTTTTCCTGGGGGCCAAGGAAGCCAAAGAGTACGGGTTGGTCGACGACCTGTTAGCTAAACAGTCCGCCGAGGAGGAGGACGCGGAGGAAGACTGATATCTACATCCCACGTCGCCCCCATCCCTTTCCCACAGGTCAACCACTGTCATGCCGATCATCCCCTACGTCATCGAAAGCCAGGGTCGCGAAGAACGCACCTACGACATCTACAGCCGACTGCTGAAAGATCGCATCATTTTCATGGGGCAACAGATCGACGACCAGATCGCCAACTCGCTGGTCGCCCAGTTGCTCTTTCTGCAGTCGGACGACCCCAAGGCCGACATCCATCTGTACATCAACAGCCCCGGCGGGAGCATCACCGCCGGCATGGCGATCTATGACACGATGCAATTCGTCTCCTGTGACGTCGCCACCTACTGCATCGGCCAGGCCGCTTCCATGGGGGCGGTCCTGCTGACCGCTGGCGCCAAAGGCAAACGGTACGCCCTGCCCAACGCGCGAATCATGATCCACCAACCCTTGGCCGGGATGCAGGGAACGGCACGCGAGGTCGAGATCCACGTCGAAGAACTGCGGCGGATCAAGAAACGGATGAACGAAATCATGATCGAGCACACCGGTCACACCCTCGCCAAGATTGAAGAAGACACCGACCGCGACCGCTTCATGTCAGCCGCCGAAGCGAAAGAGTACTCGCTGATCGACAAGGTCATCAAACGCATCGGCGAGGCCGATTAGGCGTCCTCTCTCCCCCTTTCCCTCCGCCCCCTTCGTCTAGTGGCCCAGGACACTGGACCCTTCCGTCCAGAAACGCTCGTTCGAATCGGGCAGGGGGTACCTGGCCGACGCCACTCACCGGTCCGGCTCCACCGGAACCAGCGCCACAGCGTCGACGATGACGTAGCCGTCGGTCTCGCGGTTGGAAATCGTGACGATCGCCGGCCGTTGGGCGGTGAACGAATAATCGCCGAGCGAAACGAACAGGTCGTCGATTGGGGGCGTTTGCCGCTGGTCAACGGTCGTGTCCTCCGTCCCCGAGGCATGTTCGATCGCGACGCGCACATTGCTCGCCCGGTTTGGGTTCTGGGCATAGGCCAATCGCACCTCGTAGCGGCCGGCGGTGTCGACCGGGATTTCAAAGGTCGCCGTCGATCGACCCTTGGCCGTATTGGCATCGTGCAAGTAGTGGTCACCGACCCAACTCCCCGAGGCCGCGCTCGGGGTCCAGTCTCCCTTCAGCTCCGCCTCGGAATCGTCTCGCACGATCCCCGAAATGTCCGCCGCATCTCGCCCTGCTCGCCCCTGCCGAGAGACCTCCGGGGGAGCCTCCAAGACCTGGCCGTCCGCCTCCAACCGCTCCTGCAACACCTCGTAGGGAAGTTCCTGGACTGAGTCACCCCGTTCGATCGCCAGTCCCGCGGCCGTCGCTGCAGACTGTCCCAGAATCATGAACACCGGCTCCATCCGGATCGACCCGAAGGCGATGTG
>CAYWXT010000378.1:0-2147 GCA_964462125.1 uncultured Pirellulaceae bacterium
AGAGGTCGAAGAGTTGATGGAGCCCACCCTGCAGGACACGATCGAAGCAGTCACCGACGCGGTCAGCAACGTCGCTGCGACACTCGACACGATGAACACCGATGCCACCGCGACGACGGAGGGGACCGGGAAAGGGGACAATCGCCCGCCGGGACCCGAAGGCGAAGGGGACGACACGGTCCCACGGTACGAACGTTGGCAACTGAATTTCGCCGCCAAGAACCTCCCCTCCTACGCCCGCCAGCTCGATCATTACGGAATCGAACTGGCCGCGATCGGTGGGGGGATCCAAGGGGTCGACTACGCCTATGACCTCTCGAGCAACCCGAAGACGCGGCGGGAGACCGACAGCTCGGAAGAGAATCGGCTGTACTTCATGTGGACCAACCCCAGTCCGCTGCAGCAGTTCGATCAGCGACTGTTACAGCAGGCCGGTGTCTCGTTGGATGGCCGGAGCCAAGTCCGGTTCATCCCGCCAGAGTTGGAGGAGGAGCTTTATCAGGCTGAGATGGAGTACGCTCGATCCCAGGGGCACCAGAGCGTCACCGAGATCGCCAAAACGGTATTTGAAAGCAAGAGTGATGGTGGCGGATACGCCTTTGAGGTCGTGTCCCAACGCTATCGGGATCCGCGTTGACTCCTCCGGGCACCCTGAGTTCCTCCTTCCCACCTTGACCTCCAAGAAGGAAAGTTTCGTTGTACGACATTATTGCGAATTCGACCTACGTGGCCCTGGCACTGATCGCCCTGTGGGGGCTGTATTGCATCGTGGTCGTCTGGACCCGCGTCGCACAGAAACGCTTCAAAAACGAAGCGGAGCAGGATGGTTTTTTGGATGACGTGGAAGGGATGATCCGCAGCGCCGATTTTGAAGGGGTGCGCGAGTACTGCGAGGGAGACCCGCGCGCGATCCCACAGATGATCGAGCTGGTTGTCGCCCATCGCGGCGAAGGCTACAAGCGGGCGCGGCAAATCATGATGGACCGTTTCCAACGAGATGTGCAGAGTGATTTGGAGCACCGGCTCAGCTGGGTCGGCACGGCGATCAAGGCCGCGCCGATGATCGGGTTGTTCGGGACCGTCTTCGGCATGATGGGAGCGTTCAAGACGTTGGCGACGGCGGAGTCGGTGGAGCCCTCGGCGCTGGCCGGGGACATCCAGGTGGCGCTGGTGACCACCGCCAGCGGTCTGGCGATCGCGATCCCACTGATGATCCTGGTCGCCAACGTCAATATTCGCATCGCCAAGATGGAAGACTTGATCGGCTCGGGCATGACCCGCGTCTTTGACGCCTTCAAGGTGGGCTTGGCCAAAGAAAATGGCGGCGCCGCGGTTCGCGCCGGGTCGCCTGCCGCCGGGAGCGACGCCTATGCCGGGATCTCCCAGCCCTCCCGTTGACGCGCCGCGACGCCCCTTGGCCCCCGCGCGGCGTTCACGCCCCGCAGCGCAGCGTTCACGCCCCGCAGTGTTCACGCCGAAATGCCTTCCAGCCGAAATGCCCCGAACTGAAACGCCCCGATGCCCGTAACGCCCCTCGAAGCGGAACTGACCCTTGACGACGATCTCGATGCCGTCGCGATGCCCAGAAAGTCTCGCAAGAGCGAGGAGATGGACATCACGCCGATGATCGACATCACGTTTTTGCTGCTCATCTTTTTCGTCGTTTGTTCCAAGATGGATCCCACGCAGACGGGTAAGATCCCGACAGCGGACAACGCCCTGGCGATTTCCGCCAAGGATTCGGCCGTGATCTTCATTGAGCCCGGCGGGGACGACAAAGCTGTGCTGACCCGGTTGGATGGCAGCCGTTTCAGTGAGGATGAGGAGACGTTGACCAACGAAATCGTCGAATACATCACCGCGGAACTGGAGAAGACGATCAGCAAGGACAAGGACCAGGTGATGCTGTTGGGGGATCCCGAGATCGAGGTTCACCATGTCACCCGGATCCAGCAGATCATTGGCGACGCGTTCGAGGACATGGAATTTACCTACATTGCCGTGAAAGAGGAGTAGTCCGCACGAGGGCTCCCCATGTCGATTGAAGTCCAATGTACCGAATGTGGCCGCACCCACCACGTCAACAGCCGCATGGCGGGCCGTTCGGTGCGTTGCCCCGGTTGTGACGCGATCGTCGCGGTGCCGCA
>CAYWXT010000379.1:0-1986 GCA_964462125.1 uncultured Pirellulaceae bacterium
TCGATCAGGATGCTGTCGACCTCGTCGATGATCGCGTAGTTCAACGGCCCCTGGCACTGTTGTGCTTCCGGCGAGAAGCGATGGTCCCCTTTGGCTGCCGGCCGCATGTTGTCGCGGAGGTAATCGAAACCGAATTCGTTGTTCGTGCCATAGGTGATGTCGCAGGCATAGGCGGCCTGTTTCTCGACAGTCGACATGCCGTTTTGGATTGCGTTGACCGTCAGGCCCAGGTTCATGTAGAGCGGCGCCATCCATTCCATGTCACGGCGGGCCAGATAATCGTTGACGGTCACCACATGCACCCCCTTGCCTTCGAGCGCGTTGAGGTAAGCTGGCAAGGTCGCGACCAGGGTCTTCCCTTCCCCGGTGATCATCTCGGCGATCCCCCCGTTGTGCAGCACCATCCCGCCGACGAGTTGGACGTCGTAGTGCCGCATGCTGACAAACCGCTTGCCCCCTTCGCGGCAAACGGCGAAGGCTTCATCCAAGATATCATCGAGCGTCTCGCCATCGCGAAGCCGCTGGCGGAACAGCGCGGTCTGCTGTTTCAGCTCCTCATCGCTCATCGCCGCGTACTTCGGTTCCAACTCCCCGATCCGCTCGGCGCGCTGCTGCAGCTTGGCGACCTGGCGGGCATTGGCCGACCCGAACACCGACGTGATCGCCTGCTCGATCGAGCTGAACAGCCCGCCGAACAGAAGGCCAAGGAAATCCCAGAGTCTTTCGAGAAAGGACATGATCGTTCGTTTGTTTCCAGGACCGCGCAGACGGCCGATTGAATCGGGGCAATATTCGACGGATGAGGGCGAAGGGGCGACCGCTACCCTCTCCCCAACGGGGCGAGGGGGCTGGAGTGAAGTCATTTTCTGGTCGCCCCTAAATCCTTCCAGCCTCAAACGTTACGTATTTGGGGAAAATAGGTCAACTCTGATTATCACCGCGCCGGCAACGATCGACGAGCCCCCGCGGCCGCGGAGCCCCGTGATACGGGTCAGCGGCGGCGTCGAGTGAGGGGGGGAAGATCGCGATCGTCTTGTTCCGGATTACCGAGCTTTTGACGGCTTGCTGGGCTTTTTCATTCGACGCTAACAGGGAGCTGGCTTACGATGAAATGTCTAGTCGTAATGCCAGTATTTGTGGGGATTTGCGCAGTGATAACGAGGAGTCGGACACGGCCGCGTCGCCGCTGGGGGGCGCTCTTGCTCGGTCTCCTCGTTTTCGGTGGTGCGTTTCGGCCACCGCTGGCCGGTGCACAACAATCGATCTTGGGCGGCAGGGAGCCTGGGGGGCAGTATCCGTCCCAGGAATACTACATGTCGCTCGAGGCCTACCGCGACGGCGACCTGGAGCAGGCGATCGATGGGTTCGAGCTGGCGATGCGGAGGACCCGCAAGGACATCAACGGCCAGTGGATCGATGCGATCCCGGTCCATGCGATGCAGGCGGAGTGTTATTGGCACCTCGGAAATTTGCCGGCGTGCCGGGCAAGTCTCGACCAAGCCTTTCAGCTCGCGATTCGACACCGAGGGTGGCTAAGCCAAGCCGAGTGGGAGTCGGCGAGCCGCGGGAACGTGCAACAGGCGCCCGAACGGGGGCTATGGCCAGCGGCGGCGTCGCTCCGCCGGGTGCCGATGAGCGACCGGATGATGTTTCGTTCCGGGCAACTGTTGACCGAACAGCGGATCGCTCGCGGGGGCGTGATCGAGGAACCGAACATCCGCAAGATCGACGTGGTCGAGGTCATGCGGGGTTTGGCGATCGCCTCCTACCGTCGCCGCGTGTTGCTGGGACCGTTGTCCGAACGAGAGCCGTTGGCCGGGGGCTTGTTGGAGGCGACGAAGTACCCTGCGCGTCTGCAGTTTCCCTTGGCCAGGACGCTGATCGGCTCGATGCGGGCGACCGAGCGGTTTGCCAACCATGAAGACGACCGCGTGGTCAAGGAAGCGTTGGAGACATCGACCGTCAGCGGCGCGATTCACCCACTGA
>CAYWXT010000380.1:0-1857 GCA_964462125.1 uncultured Pirellulaceae bacterium
CTTCACCTTCCCAAACGGGGCCAACGCGGCTGCATTCTGCTCACGCCCCAAAAGATCATCGCGCCGGTCGGCGGCGAAGTCCTGCTGCTGTCCGGCGTTTGTGGCACCGATGGCTACCTGCAGGTCGGCGAGCCGCTGGAATGGATGCTGACCCCGGACAGTGTCGGCACCTTCCTTCAGGTTGGCGACGACGCGCCAGGTCTGCTGCACCGACTCGCGAAGCTCAGCCGGCCCGAAAAGCGAGATGCGTCATTTGCCCGGGGAGTGACCAGTACCAAACGGATGCGGATCACCCGCGGCAACGTCGATCCCAGCGACGACGTGCAACTGGAGAAGGGACAAACCTGGATCTCGATCAGCAGCCCCAATGAAGGAACCAGCCGCGTCACGGTCTTGGCCCCGGAGAGTGAATGCTGGGATCAGCGAAAAGCGACCGCGACGATTTATTGGCTCGACGCCCGCTGGCAATTCCCCGAACCGCAGCGGGAGTCGGCCGGAACGCCCGTCGCCTTGACCACGCGGGTGACCAAAGCGGAGGGGACAACCCCGGCCCGAGGTTGGCGAGTCCGCTACGAGATCCAACAACCGGACCTGGCCCGTTTTGCGGGAACCGATGGTTCGTCGGTCGTGGAAGTTGAGGTCAATGAGTCGGGCAACGCCACCGCCGAACTGGTGCCATTGGAAGGGGCCAGCGGCAACGCGGTGATCGACATTCAAGTCATTCGCCCCGGCGGGGAATCGGACAACATGCCGACCCTGTCGATTGCCCGCGGCCAGACCCATGTGACCTGGAGCGCCCCGCAGTTGCGGCTGCGTGCCGGTGCACCCGAGATCGCAACCTACGACGCCCCCTTCGATGTCGTCGTCGATGTGGCCAATCCAGGCAACCAGCCGGTGGAAAACGTCCGCGTCGAAGCCGCGATCCCCCCTGGGGCAACCGTCATCGAAGCGGACGCATTCGCTCAGGTCTTGCCCAACCGCGTTGTCTGGGAGATCGACGTGCCGATCCCACCGCAACAGGAACTCCCCCTGACGATGCAGTTGTCGACACGTCAGCCGATCCAGTTGCAGTTCGAAGCCCGCGCCGAGGGGAACCTGTTTGCCGAAGACTCCGTCCGGGTCGATGTCTACCGACCTTCCCTCGCCGTGTCACTCGCCCCTGAAAGGGATCGGTACGAATCGGGCGAGACGGTGCGGTTTGACATCGAAGTCCAGAACATCGGCGATCGACCCCTTGCGGGCGTCCAGCTGCGCGCCATCGGGGACTCCAGCATGTTGCATCGGGAGAGCAACGAGCGCGAGGCGATGAACGACAAACAGGACGGCCCGCTGCAACCGGGGGAAACGTGGAACACCTCGGTCAACTACGTGCCCCACGATGCCGGCCGCCGATGTCTCGAAGTCGAGGCGACCGCCGACGGGGGTCAGCAGGCCGTTGCCGAGGCCTGCGTCACCGTCATCCAGCCCGCCCCGGTGACGCCAGCGGTCTCGGCCACGCTCACCGCGCCCCGGCAGCGAGCGGTCGGCGAAACACTGTTGGTTGCCGGACGGGTGATCAACAGCGGCCGGGTGCCGCTTCGCAACGTCGAGGTCACGATGACCTTTCCGCCGGAGTTGAGGCCGGTCGAGGCGACCGAACCGGTCGACCAATCCCGGCTTGGTGAGTTCATCCTCGCCTGGCAAATCCCCGAACTGCCGCCGGAGAGCGACGCGGTGACGCTGGAAGGACGCTTCGAAGCTCTTCAGGCCACGCCGCGATCCCAGGTGATCTTCACCGTCCGCACCGCCGAAGGCGCGAGCGATAGCGAGGACGTCCTGATCGAACTGCTGCCCGATACGCCCCGCTCCCCACAGGAT
>CAYWXT010000381.1:0-1798 GCA_964462125.1 uncultured Pirellulaceae bacterium
GTCGGGCCGCTCGGAGGCAGCGCGGACCTCGGCATCGACCCACACCAGAACCCGGGCTGGGGCCTCCCCGCTCAACGTGAGCAGTTCCGTCAGTCGCGGGAAGTCGGCCCCCGCCACGTCATCGGTGACGCGGAGACGGTGCGTGAAAGGCACCGAAAACCGAATATCGATTGAATCGTCGGCTCGGTCGTTGTTTGGCATCAGGCTCGGCTGGAGAAAGTTAGGACCGGTGGGATGTGTCGCGCTCGGGCACGACGCAGTTCCTCGCGTTGGATGGACTATGGCGTCTCATCTTTCCAGCCGCGCCACAACCAGCGGAGTGAATCGGGAAAGATCGCGCCGCCGTGCTTCCCGTCGTGGGCGCCCGTGCCAAAGACAAACTTGTAGTCGTAGTCCTGGAAGGCGAGCGCCTTGGCCATCTGTTGATTCGCCAGCGGCCAGTTGCCGTGCTGGTTGTCCAGGTCGCTGGAACCATCCTGCAACAACACCCGAATCGGTTTCGGCTCCGTCTTGCGGATCATCGCCGGGTAGTGGTGGCCGCCGCGGATGTTGACGAAGCTGCCGATGTGGCTGAGCACCTTGCGGAACTGATCCGGCCGGTGCCAGGCGACGGTGAAGGCGCAGATCCCGCCGGAGCTGTTGCCGCAGATCGCCCGCAACTCCGGGTTCTCCGTGATCCGATACTCCTTTTCCACCTCGGGCAAGATTTCTGTAAGGAGGAACTCCGCGTAATCGCCGCTGAGGGTGTCGTATTCCAAGCTGCGGTTGGCGGGCCGTGGACGCCAGCCGCGGGTTTCGGGGAGATCCCCGAGGTGCCCCGGGTCGATCATCACGGCGATCGTCACTGGAATGTCACCTTTCGCAATCAAATTGTCGAACACGACCGGGACCCGGTAATCGCCACTTTTGCCCTCGAACGCATGACCGTCCTGGAACACCATCAGGGCGGCGGGGGTTTCCCCGTCGTATTGGGCGGGCACGTAGACGGAGTACCGCCGCTTGGTTTCGGGGAAGACCTCGCTTTCGCGCCACACGTGTTGGGTCACCTTGCCGTGCGGGACCGCGTCGTTTTCCATCGAATCGGGGCCATGCTCATACTCCTCTGCCTCTTGGGCGGCCAGGGAGAGGCCGGGTCCAGGCATCGCCAACGCCAATGCCAGCAGGCCGGGGAGGCAGGGCAGAGAGAAACGAGAGCTCATCGGTGCGTGATTCATGTGGGTGCAGCCCCGCGTTTCCGCGGGATCGAGTGGGGGAAGGGGGGGGGGCGGGAAAACGATCGTTCGTTCACTATTCTAACCAGCCACCGGGAACCTTTGGTGGTCCGGATCCAATTCTCCAACTCGAGGAACTTTCGAACGATGCAGCGACGACGTTTAGGCAGCAGTGGAGTGGTGGTATCGGACATCTGCGACGACTGGGAACCGACTACATCGACCTTTATCAGACCCACTGGCCCGACCACGGCATGCCGCCAGAGGAGGTGCTCGGCGCGCTGAGCGAACTGCGCGACGCCGGGAAGGTCCGCGTGATCGGCTGCAGCAACGAAACGTCGTGGGGCGTGATGAAGAGTCTATGGCGGGCCGATCTTTGTGGCACCGACCGGTACGAAACGGTGCTCGACCAGGAAACCCTCGATCGGATCGACCAAATCGACTTCGAGATCCCGACCACGATGACCGAAGACGGCCTGCGGCGGCTGTAAGTGCCTCCCCGGAGTTCGATCGAGCGGGGCGTCGTTGAGTTCGATGAGGGCGGGGGGGGGGGAAGAATCGGGCGGCCGGCGCTGGGCACGGTCGCG
>CAYWXT010000382.1:0-1732 GCA_964462125.1 uncultured Pirellulaceae bacterium
GGGAGATACTAGGGGAGCCAGTTTCATTATTTGTTCGAAGCAGTATCGAATCAGATCGCACCAATGAGTCGCTCCGGATCCGCGGTTGCAACGACGCTCACTGCCCGAGTTGCAGCGGCCAGAAACGGAACCTGTGGAGAGAGAAGCTGGTCGAGTGGAGCCTCGACTGCGATTACCTGCACATCGTCTTCACCGTGCCGCATGAACTCAACCCGGTGATCGCGGCGAATCCCGCGGTCCTCTATCGGTTGCAGTTCCGCTGCGTCACCGACGTGCTGCAACAGACGGCACGGCGTCATTACGGATGCGACGTCGGGTTGGTCGAGGTGCTGCACACCTGGGGCCAACAGTTGGGGAAGCACGTTCACATCCACGTGGTGATGACCGCCGGGGGACTGACGCCGGAAGAGGATCGCTGGGTGCCGATCTCCGGGGACGACGAAGTGATCAACCGCGAAGTGCTGGCGGCCAAGTTCCGCAAGACGTACCTGCGACGACTCAAGTCGATGGTTCGCCGGGGCAAGCTGGAGTGGGACGAGGGCGAGGACGTGCTGGAGAAAGTGGCCGCGAAGGACTGGGTGGTCAACGTCCAGAAGCCACCGTCGCACTGTCAGGGTATCAGGGCGGTGATCAACTATCTGGGCGCCTATGTGATGGGCGGTCCGATCGGTGACGGGCGGATGATCTCCGACATCGGCGGGATGGTGAAGCATCGGTTCAAAAACTACGCGACCGACGAGACCGCGTATGCTGAAGTCCCCGGGGCGGAGTTCGTCCACCTCTTCGCCCAGCACATCCTCCCCCCGCGTTTGGCCCGGATCCGTTACTCGGCGCTGTTTCGCTCCCAAGGCCGCACGGTGAGATTGGAAAAGAGTCAGCGTCTAATCGATCAAGCCGGCCTGGCACCGCGGGCGTGCCGGTCGGCGACGCGGCTGCTGGGGGAAGAATACGACGAGGATCGTGAGGAGAGCGCGGAGGACACATCACTCGGGGAGGACCCCAACGATTGTCCGCAGTGCGACAAGGAGCTGAAGACCAAGAAGTCGCAGTGGCTCGACAGCCGACAGGCGCTGAAGTTGGTCAAGATCGTCGCGGGTATCGTGGTCGGGCTACGCCGCGGCGGCGAGTCGTTACTGATGCAGGTCGTGACCGCGATGCTGGAACTTCGTTCGCGTCGAGGCATCTACCTCACCGGCAGAAAGCTTCAGCTGGTGGAGTCGATGGTCATGGAATGTTTGGAGGACCCCCGGCCGCTGCTGCGTCGCTACTTGGGGCGTCATCACCCGTTGATCCGCGAGGCGTGTCAGCGTGCGGCGCGTCCCCCGCCAGCGCAGCAACGGGAGTCGCCGGATGCGTGATTTCCCCGCGTCAATCCGGCTGGGGCAAATCTGGTGTGTCCTTTCGGCAAGCATGCATGAAGCCGATGAGGCGAGCGGGATAGATTGCCGGTTCATTCTGCGCTCATTGTGGAGGAGGACCGATGACCATGCATTCCCGCGGCCGCGGCGCTGGCGATCTGGCGCGGGCCAAACGGCGATTCGATCAGTGGCGACGCTCTGGACGCCGAGGTCGCTTTCCCAACGAGTTATGGACACTCGCCGCCGAAACCGCCTCCAAGCACGGTGTCGATGCCACCGAGCCGGTCGACTTCCGCAAAGGGATCGACGGCTTGGCCGCCATCTGCCGTAAGCAGCTGGAGCAAGACCCGATGACCGGCTGCGCGTTCGTGTTC